>CAJXXT010000107.1 GCA_913063495.1 uncultured Gammaproteobacteria bacterium
ATTGTTGAACTAGTGAACGCCAAAGGTTTTGTCTCTATCGAAAACCTCGCGTCACACTTTGATGTCACCCCACAAACAATGCGCCGCGATATCAACACCCTTGCCACCGAGAACCGTGTCAGGCGCTTTCACGGCGGAGCCAGCGCAGCCCCAAGCACCCAAAATACTGAATACACCACACGAAAACACCTACAGTCCCCTGAAAAATCCCGTATCGCAAAGATCGTGGCCAATCATATTCCCGACCATGCGTCATTATTTATTAACATCGGCACCACCAATGAAGCCATCGCGAAAGAATTACTTAATCATAATGGCCTTAAAATCATCACTAACAACCTGCATGTAGCATCCATTGTTAGCGGCAAAGACGATTTCGAAGTCATCATCGCTGGCGGCAAGGTGCGCAGTAAAGATGGCGGTATCATCGGTGAAGCGACAATGGACTTCGTAAGCCAATTTCGTGTGGATTACGGCATTATCGGTATCAGCGGTATCGACGAGGAAGGCTCACTACTTGATTTTGACTATCAAGAAGTTCGCGTGTCTCAGGCAATAATAGCCAACTCTCGCGAAGTCATTCTAGCGGTTGATCACACCAAATTTGGTCGACATGCCATGATTTGCCTTGGCAAACTACAAGATATTGATCTACTCGTTACTGATCAAACCCTTGATAACAACTATCAAAGCCTCATTTTGAACAGTGATGTTCGCTGCCTTGTTGCTGAAAACGAACTCCCCGAATAGCCCCCCTCCCCAAAAGCACACCAACCCTCAGCATCCGCCTGAGGGTGCCCCTCCCCCCATCTTTCTACTACCTCTTCTCTTTAGACGCGCCCCACACCCTTACGAACAGCCGACGTTACTCCTGAATACACCTTATCGCAACCATTTCTTCAATATTGAACACTTATCGAACATCCCTCGTGCAAAACCTCAAAATCTTCGATTTATTTTCGTTTGCGAAATTCAACGAATACACATACACTGCATTCAATCAATTTAGAACATACAAGAAATTTTCAACCCCTGATCGAAAACGAGGCTTTCAATGACTGAAACAGTCACTCACATCACCCCCGGCAACGCCAAACAGGCGAACATTGTTGATTTATTTATTGTCGGTGGCGGGATAAATGGAGCAGGTATCGCTGCAGATGCCTCGGGGCGTGGTCTATCAGTTATCATGTGCGAGCAAAACGACCTCGCAAGTGCCACATCATCCGCCAGCAGCAAACTTATCCACGGTGGATTACGCTACCTTGAGCATTATGAGTTTCGCCTCGTACGAGAAGCCCTTGCGGAGCGCGAAGTGCTATTGCGAAACGCACCTCATCTCATCAAACCCCTACGTTTCGTTTTGCCTCATCGCCCCCACCTGCGTCCGGCATGGATGATCCGCATTGGGCTGTTCTTATACGACAATTTAACCAAACGCGGACAACTACCTGCATCAAGAGGCCTAAAGCTTTCTCCAGAACAGAAAAACAACCCTCTTAACGAAGATATGCGCTACGGCTTTGAATATTCTGACTGCCGCGTTGACGACTCTCGACTCGTAATTTCTAATGCCATCCAAGCACAACAACTTGGAGCCACGGTGTTAACACGCACCCGCTGCCAGAGTGCTCATCGAGAAAATGGCATGTGGCACATTGCTTACGAGGATCTAGAAACCGGAAAAATACAACGCTGTAGAGCCAAAGCACTGATCAATGCCGCTGGCCCCTGGGCTCAATCCTTTGTTGAGAACAAGATGCAACGCACATCACCTCGTAATGTTCGTCTAATCAAAGGCAGCCACTTTGTAGTGCCCAAGATGTATGAGGGCGAACAAGCTTACATCCTTCAAAACGAAGATCACCGTATCGTTTTTGTCATACCTTATAACAACGACTTCACATTGGTTGGCACCACCGACAAAGAATACGCTGGTGACCCTAAGGACGTTGCCATGGATAGCGACGAAGAGTCATACCTACTCAATGTTGTGAATGCTCATTTCTCACAACAACTCACATCCAGTGACATCCGCTGGCGTTACTCTGGTGTAAGACCGTTGTGTGACGACGAATCTGACTCACCTTCAGCGATAACTCGAGATTACACGTTAGAGCTTGAAGCAGACGCGAACCAAAAAGCCCCTCTATTAAGTATCTTCGGTGGAAAAATAACAACCTATCGAAAACTTTCTGAAGCAGCGTTAGCTGAAATAAAGCCCTTTTTCCCAACAATGGGAGCAAGTTGGACGGCAGGCTGCCCAATAACTGGAGGGGATATTGGCGACATATCTTACGAAGAGTGGACAACCACGATCCGCGAAGCTTACCCTTGGTTAAATGCTCAGCTATTAACACGACTAACCAACGCTTACGGCACGCTGATTCATGAGGTACTTGCCAACGCAAGTTGCTTGAATGACCTTGGGGAATGTTTTGGCGCAGACTTACACCAACAAGAAGTCACGTATTTGATTAAGAACGAATGGGCCTGTAACGCTGAGGATGTGTTATGGCGTCGAACCAAATTAGGTCTTCACTTCAACTCACAACAAACACTAGCACTTGAAACATTTATCAAGGCGGAGAAAAAAACACTTCCTGCTACTCAACCAGCAGTTTCTTTGGAACTCCAGGCTAGTTAACACGTTTATAAACCCTACCTCACTCTTGTGGTTTTCGCTCAGAACCGCCCCTTGGTTCTGAGCTCTTTTTTTCTATGTATCCCGCATCGACTGCAGCCTGGGCCACATAAAACTAAATTTTGCGCCTCCCATTGAGCTTTCTGACACTTTCACTTTACCTCCATGCCAAAATGCAATTCTTGCAACAATGGACAAACCCAACCCATAACCTCCTGATGCTCGCGTTCGGCTATCATCCAGCCGGGTAAAAGGCTGAAAAACCCGCTTACGATCCTCTTCAGGAATACCCTGCCCATCATCTTCGACATCCACCCTAAACACATCACCAATAACGCTAAACCGAAACACTACCTTACTGTTTGCATAACGCAGCGCATTGCCAACAAAATTTTGCACAACACGATGTACATAACGCTCCTCACCTTCTGCAAAGCATTTTTCCTCCGGCAAATGAGGAGATTCGTATATAATTTTTATATCCTTGCCCAACGCATTCGTTTCTTCCTCGATCTGATAGAGCAGTAAATCCACATTGATCATTGTAAAGTCTAATACCGGCGTCCCCTCCTCTAACTTTGAATAGGTAAGGATTTCATCAATCAACTTATCCAACTGTTCGATATCATTATCAATATCATCAAAGTTTTTCTGTCTCCGAGCTGCATCAGGCTCATCAAACAACATCTCTAAACCAAAGCGAATACGAGCAACCGGCGTCCTTAGTTCATGTGACACGGCTCTAGACAACTCTTTCTGCGCACTGATAAGGCGCTGAATATGTTCAGCCATACCGTTCAACGTACCCGCTAATTGACCTATCGCATCACTGCCTTCCACCGGGGCTCTAGCACTCAGATCACCACCTCGGATACGCAACATTGCTCGCTCCATTCGGGACAATCGACTCTCTAACGGCCTTACCAATAAATAGGCAGCCAAGCCCACCATTGCTAAGGCAATAATTAACATCGCCCCTAACAACTCAATTGGATACCAATTGAACATATCTTGAGGCCCCAAATACAAGATCTCCCCCGTTTGAGGCAATAACACCATAGCGTTAATCAATGTAGACCCGCCACGCTGCTCATGAAACTGCACCACAACTTCATGGTGCTTAAAAAGACGCACCTCGCTACCACGATTGAGAGAGATTTGGTGAGGTGGCACGCGACGAACTGGAAAGCCAAAGCTATCATTCACTTTCGCCAAAATCACATCCCATTCACCAACATCATGGCGCCCCAAGTAATCTGCAAGCATGATGGTAACACCTCGGGCTTGCTGCTCCGTAATGCGGTCACCCTGAGCGTAAAGATATAACGAGTCTTCACCGGGGATTTTAAGAATAGCCTCACCCCGCCGATCCTCCTTCGAAAGGCGCAACACCACCTCATCACGGGCTAGCTGTGAAATCTCTTTAGTTGATAACGATAACGTATCGACAGCTCTCAATTCAATCCGAGACCCCATCATGCGCTCGAGAAAGAGAACCCACTGTTCTCTCTGCTCAGCAGGACGCTGTGCAACACTGCGCACCATCAGCTCTAGAGGTCCTGCCACCAATTCATTACGAAAGTGCTGAAGCCGAAAAAAATTAGTAGCTTCGATAGAGAAATAAAAAACAATCCCAATAAAACAACAGGCGGCAATCATGCCGCCATAAATACGAACAAAAATACTATTCAATCTCGAGACCTACGTCAGGTCTTTAACAAATAAATACCCCTTGCTTCGCACCGTTTTTATTCGGCGCGGATTCATTGGGTCATCGCCGACTTTCGGCCTAATACGAGAAACCCGAACATCTATAGAGCGATCCTGGCCATCGTACTGGATGCCTCGCAACCGCTCAAAAATCTCTTCTCTCGACAAGATAATGCCTGCATTTGATGCCAGCAACCATAATAGATCATACTCAGCGCTAGTTAAATCAACAGGGACGGTAGCCAGCCACACCTCCCTCGCACTGTTATCAATAACCAAATCACCAAACTCTAAACGACTCACATTCCCTTGATCATCTACACCCGCGCCTTCAGATCCTGCAGTCTCAGATCGGCGTAATAAAGCCCGAATTCTAGCCAACAGTACTCTTGGCTTAACTGGTTTCGCCACATAATCATCTGCGCCCATTTCTAACCCGAGCACCTGATCAACGTCATCCGTTCTTGCCGTTAACATCAGGATTGGGTTCTTATACTTATCTCTCACCATGCGGCACACTTCCAACCCATCAGCGCCTGGCAACATCAAATCCAATACAACAATATCCGGTTGTTGTTCAATAATTGCGGGGATCGCCACGCTTCCATCACCAATTACCTGAACCTCAAGACCATTGCTCTGCAAATATTCCGCAGTTAATGACGCCAGGCGCTCATCATCCTCAACAATGATAACTCTCGACTTTTCAGTAATATCTGTTTGCATAGTAACCTCTCACGGCAATCCACCTACCTGCTGCAATCATCATAACAACAATCGTAGCGACAAAGGTGTCAGTTTTTATAGGGCTTCAGAGCAATAATAACTTTTAATCCTTACTATATAGCTAAGCATAAGGATAAGAGCGTCGCCAGATCATTTAATTAGATTCTCAAAGCGTCGTTTATCATCGCGCACACAACTTGTATGTTTTTCACACACACAAACTCGTTTTCTTAATTAGCCTTCATTTTCACCTATTCAGGAAACATTATGAAATATTTTTACTTATTTTTTAAGCTAACTTTCACTTGTTGTTCAATAGCTTAGCTTCTATCCCCATAATTACCACAGACTACCCACATTTTATCCACAAGTTACCCCCACTGGACGAACTTGCGAGCCTAGAGATTGCCCACTATCTTGTTATTCCCCGTACAACGTCACGTTAGCAACAAAAAAGAAATGATGAGTGAGCAAGCCTCTATGACACCCGATGTAAATACAATTACACCCAGCCTCGCAACGATCGAGCAACTTGCAGAATTCTCCTGCGAGGGGTTGGTCAACACTTGTGCAGAACAATTATTAATCACCGCAGGTATTCACGCCACAGAATGCAATATTCTCGATCACCACTCATCTCACAATCACTACTCCCAACTTATCATGGCCGCCCTCACCCTTCGTGAAAACTCGCCAACATACGACGCTACCGCGTCACGCCTATTGTTGAGCAAAATCACCTCAGAGGTAAGCCACTCACTTATTTACACATCTGCCATTTCAACGAATGTCATCAACGCTACATTATCTTATCAACAAGGTTTCTTAAGCTACATCAGTAAAGGTATTGACCTGGGCTTTATTCAACCTGAAATAATTGCTTACGATCTACAGTTGCTTGCAAAAAAAATCGTTCCAAATTTAGATTCAAATTTAACTTACGCTGAATTGCACCGTTTATCGAACCAGCTTCTAATGCGCCACCAAGGGCGTTGCTTTGAATTGCCGCAATATGCCTTTATGCGCATCGCAATCGCCCTAGCAATAAAAGAAAATAGAGGGGAAGCAAGAATTGCCGAAATCTATCGCCTGTTATCAGTGCGATCCTATTCACGTATCTCCGCAAAGATTTTCAGAGAAGGAGCTATCTCAAAGCCCTATGAAATACTAAACCGCGATACGGATGAAAATAACACGGCGACTAAAAAAACATGCCATTTAAGACTTGTTAACTAGCGCTTCAAACCAGTCAACCCCTGCTCGTAAACCAACCAACGAGCATTTATGCCTCCTTTTTCCACAAAAGGGGGCTTTTTTTTACCCTAATCACGCCCATATGCCACGATAGGTATTGGAAAATATCGACTCCGGTAGTTAAATGTCCTGTCAGCAACGTCCTTTCCGCAACGTCCTATAGGAAACCCAAATGATTACTCTATTTCAATATCAACCCGCCTTTGGGTTACCAAACGCCAGCCCTTTTTGCATGAAGGTAGAAGTTTTTTTGAAAATGGCTAATTTGGATTACAAAATAAAAGTTATCAACGATCCAGGTAAAGCTCCCAATGGAAAGCTTCCGTATATTTCAGATGAAAATGAAACCATCGCTGATTCCGCATTTATCCTTCAACACCTTATCAATAAACACCAAATAGACCTTAACCAAAACACCTCCGATCGAAATCTTGCCATTGCTGACTCCGTGGTTAGAATGTTAGAAGAGCATTATTATTGGTCATTAACCTACAGTCGCTGGATTGATGAGCGATACTGGCCTGCAACAAAAAAATCCTTCTTTGGCAAGTTACCTCTGCCTTTACGATTTATTATTCCTTCCATAGCCCGAGGGAAAGTTAAAACACAGATATTCCAACAAGGCACTAGCAGACATAACGTTGATAAAATCTACCAACTTGGCATTGACGACATTAACACTACTAGCGCAATTCTCGCTGACAATGACTTTATTGCCGGCGCAGAACCCAGCGCACATGATGCTACCGTTTACGCATTCCTTGCCAATGCGTTATATCCTGAGCCCAATACACCACTGAAAGCGCACATCAAACACAAACCTAATTTAGTCGCTTATTGTGACCGAATGCGCACTCGGTACTTTTCATGAGACTACCTATCTATCAAATAGACGCTTTTGCAGAAAAAACGTTTACTGGCAACCCTGCAGCAATAGTTTCCCTTGACGATTGGTTGGAAGACCAAACAATGCAATCTATTGCGGAGGAAAATAACCTATCAGAAACCGCATTTATTGTCGCCACTGATAAGGGTTACCACATACGCTGGTTCACGCCCTCTTGCGAAGTGGATTTATGTGGTCACGCGACCTTGGCGGCAGCCTACGTCGCCATTCAATTTCTTCAAGAAACACGCAACCCTATTTGTTTTGATTCAAAAAGCGGTGAACTGTTTGTTTCTCATAAAGTAGACAATAACAAAAAAACAATTCTTACATTAAACTTTCCCGCTTCAGAGTACGAAGAAGTTGAAACACCCCAAGCACTCACCCAAGGTTTGGGGAAAACACCGATAAAAACCTATGCAGCAGCCGATTATTTAGCAATATTTTCAAGTGAAGAGGACATTCTGCAATTAACGCCAAACTTTAGCCAACTCCAAAAGCTCGACCGTCGAGGTGTCATTGCGAGTGCTCCAGGAAAAGATGTTGATTTCGTCAGTCGTTTTTTTGCTCCGAATGCAGGGATTGCCGAAGACCCGGTTACCGGGTCTGCTCACTGTTTATTAACCCCTTACTGGGCGAATCAGCTTGATCGCACTCAACTAACAGCAATGCAACGTTCTGCACGAGGGGGCTCTCTAACATGCTCTCTACAGGGTAACCGAGTACTAATATCCGGCCACGCAACACTTTACTTGCAAGGAGAAATAAATATTTAGTGATATTTGCATATCTACTTTGAAATTCAGCAGGCAATAAAAAACCGAGGTAATCCTCGGTTTTTACATCTAAGCCACTATCGCACCTTAATGCAAAATCTGATCAAACTCCGCCCCTAAATCAGCGGTTTCACCTAATGCATCAAACAACTGACTAGGCTCTAGCCCGGCCGCTCTTGCTATCTCAGTGGGAAAGTCTGCAATGGTTTCCTCTTCGCTTAGACCACACCTATTGCATTCCACAAGGTACTTGGCAACATGTAAGATACCCGCCAGCACAGAAAACTCATCTGCACTTAAAGGGTCTGTTTGCTCTCCAATTGCCTTAGAAATTTCCTCAGGAAACTTCCAACGTAATGCCAACTCTTCACCCACTTGCGGGTAACTAACACCTATTTGCGACATCTCCAACTCGACTCGGTCAGCGCCGAGCTCAACCGCTTTATCAATACTTAAGGCCTGCTCCGATACTCCCAAGTGAAGCAATACACTTCCCACGTTATGCAACATACCGCACGTAAACGCCGTTTCGGGATCAGCCTTCACATTCTTTGCTAGCCACTTTGAAACAGCTCCCGTTCGAAAACTTATCTTCCAGAAGTCCTCAATATTAAAGCCTTCTGGCGCCTTGAATGCCCCTGTAAGCCCCGATGCTAACACTAGCGTACGTAGCGCATTAAAACCCAACAACACTACGGCATCATTCGTGGATGCTATTGTTCTCGACACACCAAAGTGGGCGGAATTTGCCATTCTTAGCACTTTTGCGCTAAGTACTTGATCCATTGCTATTTTCGACGCCAACTCTTCACTATTCACATCTTCTTTCTTAAAGCTTTCAATTAACTCTTGAACTACTTTAGGGATATTGGGCAGATTGGAAATTTCTGCAAACAGATTCTCAACATTCATGGTTTCAACTTCCTCCAGTGACTATTTTTTAGCATAGACAACCCCTCCAAAACTGTCGAATAACAATCGTCAAAATCACGGCCTTTCTAAAACCACACAATTTTTCAGGCATGGGTCTTGCCATAACTACCACTAGAGAGATTTATACCGGGTTTGAGGCCTTTATCAGCCTGATTTCAAAGGTTTTGCGCGTGAGGGCTGCGCACCACCATTGAAAAACGCACCACTTTAAGGCACAAACAACCAGTAAAACCAACAGCACAGGAATACACAATGATTTTCGGCCGTAAAAATAGAAAACCGATAACTATTGCAGATAAAAAAGTCGTCGAATGGAAACACACCACTTGCGGATACTGCTCAACAGGCTGCTCCATAGATGTTGGGATAAACGAAAAAGGTGACGCCGTATCCTGTCGCGGTTCCGCGGGGGCTGACGTAAACCGAGGAAAACTGTGCATTAAAGGTATATTTGAATACGAAATGTTCGATGCTGCCGGTCGTGGTGATAAACCGTTAATGCGCGACAAAATCTATAACGATTACCAAACAGCTACTTGGGATCAGGCGTTAGATAAAACAGCGTCCGAAATAAAGCGAATCCAGGAAACCTACGGTCGTGATTCTTTCGCTGTTATATCAACGGGCCAGATACTCACAGAAGAGTTTTATACATTAGGCAAACTCGCTCGTGGCTGCATTGGCTCTAATAACTATGACGGCAATACCACTCTTTGTATGGCTTCAGCGGTATCAGGCTATAAACGCTCTTTTGGCTCCGATGGGCCTCCTGGTTGTTATGATGACTTTGAGCACACTCATTGTTTGATCGCGTGGGGTTCGAACCTACCAGAGCAACACCCCATTATCTATTGGCGCCTAAAAGAAGCCATGGAGAAACGTAAGTTTCCTTTGATTGTTATTGACCCAAGAGTAACCATGCTAGCTCAGTTCGCTGACATTCACCTTCCTATCACACCGGGAACGGATGTTGTTCTTCAGAACTCTCTAATGCATGTTATTTTTGACGAAGGGTTAGAAGATCAAGACTATATCAACGCCCACACAAATGGCGTTGAAGAAGTCAGAGCACTAGTAAAAGAATATGATCCCGTCACCGCATCAAAAATTTGTGGTATTGATGAAGACACCATTCGAACCGTTGCCCGCATATATGCCAAAGCGCCAGCGGCTATGGGAATCTGGACCATGGGTATTAACCAAAGCACTCATGGCTCAGACGGCGTTGTTGGTATCAACAACCTAGCATTGATCACCGGCAACATCGGCAAACCTGGTGGCACAAGCTTATCCATTACCGGCCAATGTAATGCAATGGGTACACGCGAGTGGTCAGGTTGCTCAGGTCTTCCCGGTTATCGAGCGCTCGAAAACCCTCAGCACAGAAAAGAAGTCGCTGATTTTTGGGGTATTGATGAATCGTTCTTTCCTGAAAAGCGGGGGCTATTTCAAACAGATATTTTCTCTGCCATTGAAACCGGCGAAATCAAAGGCCTGTGGTTAATTGCAACAAACCCAATGACATCAATGCCCAATACCACGCGTATTCGCAAGATTCTGCAAAAGTTGGAATACCTTGTAGTTCAAGATGCCTACCAAGATGTTGAAACCACACAATATGCTCATGTATTTTTACCTGCCGCTTTATGGGCGGAAAAAGAAGGCTGCTTTACTAACACTGAACGCCGCGTGAATTTCACCAACAGAGTTAAAGAGCCTCGTGGTGATTCGAAAGCTGATTTTTGGATTTTTAATCAAATGGCCAAACGTTTTCCAAATGGAGAAAAAATCCATTTCCCCGAAACCGTTGCCGAAGCATTTGATGAAATGAAACAACTATCGAAAGGCAATGGACGCATGCTAGACATATCAGGCATGAGCCATGAAAAAATCAAAGCAAATTTTGGATTGCAATGGCCACACAGAGAAGGTGAGCATGACACCAAAGGTGAAGCTCGCTTATACACAGACGGAAAATTTCAGTATGCAGACCAAAAAGCAAAACTGATTCCACTGCCATTTATTGACAACAACGAAGTACCTTGCGAGCAATTTCCGTTTTGGTTTAACACGGGACGCGTTATCGAACATTTCCATACACGTACACGTACTGGAAAAATCGGCAATCAAAATAAATTCAGTCCTACTCCATACATGGAAATGAACCCTGATGCAGCAGCTGAGTTAAATATAAAACACCAAAGCTATGTACGCATTGTATCTCGTCGAGGGGATGCAGTAGTGATGGTTCAGCTAACACAGCGTGTTCCCAACAACATGGTATTTGTGCCTATGCATTATCACGAATGTTCAAACCGGGTTTCTCTCGGATTACTGGACCCCCACTCCAGGCAGCCTGCATTCAAGCAATGTGCAATCAGGCTTGAACCCGTAGATCAAGATAAAGCCGCACAGCTAAACCTTCAACGTCGCACATATTAAGGGGAGTTTGTTATGAACAGCACTAACCATGAAGCCGTTGACGCCCTTCAAAACAAGGACGTCACTGAAACAAAACAAGCCGATGGCAGTACCATATTTTCTATTCGCCCCAACGAGCGGGCGTATGCAAAACTTGCCGACAAAGAGATTAAGTCAGAAAACCGCTACGGCCAAAAAATAGATCTCATTGAGCTTACCCAAGGTAGCCTTCCGGTAAACCGCTCAATGCATATCAACGAAAACCCTGAAGTAGGAACCAATCCTAACCGAAATAAACAACATGGCTTTCACTTTACAGCAGACAATTGCATTGGCTGCCACGCCTGTGAGTCAGCCTGTAGTGAAAAGAATGACCTACCTGCTCACATCAGCTTCCGTTCAGTAGGTTATGTAGAAGGGGGAACCTACCCCGCCTACAAACGCATGAATATATCGATGGCATGCAACCATTGTGATGACCCTGTATGTCTAAAAGGCTGCCCAACAAAAGCCTATACCAAACACGTAGAATACGGCGCGGTATTACAAGATTCAGAAACCTGTTTTGGGTGTGGTTATTGTACATGGGTATGCCCTTACAACGCCCCACAGCTTGACCCTGTAAAAGGCCAGGTATCAAAATGTAATATGTGTGTTGATCGGCTGGAGGTTGGTTTAAAGCCCGCCTGTGTATCCGCCTGTCTTGGTAATGCCTTAGACTTTGGTGTCATTGAAAACACGCCAGAAAGACGAGAACAAACCCAAACTACTATTCCAGGTTTCCCTACACCGGACATCTCACACCCCAATATACGTTTCCAACAAATGGACGACATGCCTGATGAAGTAAATCGAACAGATTCAATGCCCATTAAGTATCGTAAAGATGAGGATGGTGCTTTTCAGACAATCGTAGACAAAAAACAAGACCTGGAAGCCAATTGGAATTTGGATCGTTTGAGTTCTCGTGAAAACCCACTAGTACTGTTTACCCTTGGTACTCAAGCGGTAATTGGTGCGTTCATTTTGCTTTTCCTCGGGGATGCTTTTCAGTTGCCAATGATCACTGCAATTACCGAGTCGGTAATGTACTTACCTATGCTAGGTGTGCTTGTTGCCATCGAAGCAGCAGGGCTCATTATGTCGACCATTCATCTTGGCAAACCTATGCGCTTTTACCGAGGCTTCAATAACCTGCGACACTCACCGCTGAGCCGAGAAGCCCTCGGGGTTGCAATGTTCTTTGCCGGAGTTGCTGGTCATGCATTTTTCAGCTTGTTCGACCACGGGGTATTTAACTGGTGGGGAGCAACGGCTATCGCCGATCTCGTTCCATGGGTACCAACTGCATTAACTGCAGCATTGGCCCAAGGGTTTGGTGTCTTTGGTGTGATATCTGGAATCGCCGGGATTTATTTTATGAACCGAATATATCGCATTAAAGCCAGACCGTTTTGGAACCATTGGCAGGTTGCGACTAGCTTTACAGGTACCGTTCTGAGTTTAGGAGCAGTACTTACCGGAATCGTTCTTATTCCTGCACTCGCTATTATGGGCGAATCTTGGGCTGAGCTAGCAACGGTGTTAAGCCTATTAATTGTTAACGGTCTGCTTATTGAAGGTATCGGATTATTTTTCCACGCAAAATACCTTAACGCAGAAACTAGTGAAGGTGCAGCATCTCACTACATTCAAAAAACAACCTTTGGTAAAACCTACGCTTTACGTAATGGCTTACTTGTCGCCAACGTTTTGGCTGTTAGTGGTTTAACTATAAGTGGGGTAGACGGAATCGTAGCTTATGTTTGCTGGGGGTTAATTGCGGCATCCATCATTTTTTGCAGCCTAATAGGACGAGCTCTATTTTATGTGTTGGTTATTCCCACAACAATGCCAGGTGCTTTTTTCTGGAAAAATAAAGCATTCGAACAACACGCTCGCGATATTGGACTAGCTAATCGCCCGCAAACAGGCGTCGTTCCTGACGCGCACTAGAGAGTAAACACCTTTATCTGTTCGTAACGGTATTGAGAGTGCAACTTAAGGGCCACAAATTTTTCATTAAATTTGTGGCCCTTTTTTATTTAGCTATCAGGCACAAAACATCATTATGGCATTTCACTTACAAGACAACAGCTTAGATGGCCCCAAAAAAAACGAACCGATTATCCAAGCTAATTACAACCCCCTTTTTTAGAATAATCTCGCTTGCTAAACCCTGTGATAGAAAAAATAATCATATCGCCTTGAATTTTTCCAACTCCGAGTTACTTTTTAGTCATGGCTTATGGAAATTATTGCCGCACTACTTTCTTTTTGGGGGATATCACTGATGCAAAAAAATGACAATGATAATGATAATACATATAAGGCAACGAGCCTTACATCTCACTCATTCGACGACCACTCTGCCGGCATCGCAGAGCAGATGCTTAGTTACTTTATGCAGCACGCTAAAGAAGATATATCTATGCAGGAGGTAGAAGACTTTAGCGCCGACCATCATATTGACGTTAATGACTGTTTTGGCGTTATGTCATGGTTACAAAATGCAAAGATCATTGAAAAGAAGCTTTATGATAGAGTCACTGGTGAACCCGTATTACCCGTATCTGAGCACCGCTCGGCCAATACACCTGCCAAACAAAATAACGTAGGAGTCCGTTGGACTCTCAACGCTGCATATTAAAGCCAATACACACCACCTACTGGGGGGTTAGCCTCCCAGTAACAGTAGGCCCTCTTTCATTTCCCACACGCTCAACTCACCTTAGATTTAACCTGCATTTTTGTGACATATTCACACTATGCCTGTCTTACCTTGACCCTCCCTCGCAATTATTAGACCATGATAAAGTTAAGCAAACTTCTGATTTGCTGTTATCCTTTTCATAAGGGTAATGCGTTTCCCTACACTTAATAGGTCATCATGGGCAAAACCGAGCAAAAGATAGACGACGCTACGTTAATGCAATCCACTAACCTAACGGCACGCTATATTCTACGGTCTCTTGAAGAAGGGATCGAATACCCTGTGAACGTCCGAGAAGTCCTAATAGGTCGAGAAATTGAGTGCCTGGTTCCTTTGCGAGCAGGCCATGTATCCCGTTATCACGCCAAAATAACACTCACTGCACACGCAGCTTACATCGAAGACTTACAGTCGACCAATGGTACCTTTGTGAACGGTAAAAGGGTCGTTGGTCGCCAACAAATCAGTATTGGTGATGATATTCGGTTTCATGACCAGCACTTTAGGCTTACTTCTGCAGAGTCAGGGGATGCCGACGCGACATTGCTTTCCAGTTTTGACCAGAAAAATGGCGATGACACGCAACCGAGAATGCCAGCCCAGCCACAATCTCAAACGATAGAAGCGCCAGCACAACCTGACATTCCCCCTTCTCGCTCCCAACAAAAAGCACAACAAACCTCACAAAAGACTCCCCAGCAAGAAAGAAGAGCAAGAAGACGCCCTGATACGCTACAAGAAGAACCTGATGGAGACAAGACCAGCCTACTCAGCATGAACGAGTTGCAATCACTAGCCGAACGCAGCAGCAAGTCCCAGAAAGTGATCGTGGCAGGCGCAGGACCTCGCTTTGTCATCCTTACCGCCCCCATTAGAGGGAAGATCTTCCCTCTCAAGCAAGATGCTCCCATAGGTCGTCAATGGGATGTTGGGCGCAGTAGAGATGCAGCCATTACAATTGAAGACAAAACCATATCCCACAGTCATGCCAAGGTAGTGAACACGCCTAACGGCTGGCTAATAACCACTGCAAGCGCAAAAAATGGCGTGATGGTTAACGGGCTTTCAGTAACAAGGGCATTTCTTAGCCACAACGATCGAGTCCGATTAGGCCGAATTGAGCTGGCTTTCATGACAGATGAAGGTGAGCCTCCAGCGGAGTCAATTTATGACTTACCTGTGGAGACTGGATATAACAAGGGATTGGTTGCGACGATTGGGATTACGGCGCTGGTTATTTTTACGTTGGTGATTGCGTTAGCGATACATTAAAAATTGGTAAATTATCTCTCATTCTCAGCAAGATAAAACCTTAACTACGTACAGCCCCCTATCCATAGCAACCCTTCTCGAAGTACCCATGAATAGCGTTGCCTATATTGCTGTATCCTAATACCACATAGAGAAGAAAAAACGAATCACGTCAGCATCAATACTATATTTGGATTCTTCACCCCCACCCGCAGTTTTTGCAATAACATTCTCACGAGCATCAAGATGATCATCGTACTCGAAGCTTATTCTGTCATACAACAAACTTAACGAGACTTTCTCAACAAACCCCCAGCTTTGAGGCTCATACTCAAATGTCACACCAACACCAATAGTTGTATCTTTGTAGGTACTCAGTTCTTTATCCCTAGCCATGAAATTTTGAGCACCTTCCGATGCAAATAAATCACTATAAAAATCAGCTTTACTCTGGGAATACCAACGATAGTGGATATCAAAAACCAAATGTTCTCCCCAAGGGTGAGTGTAGTTAATATCAAAATTCCACGCGTCGATTCCCCAAGAATCACTGAACTTTCTATACTCAAAACCTAATGCCGCACGATATGGCAAAAAGTGTTTAAAACGAATCGCGGCAGCATCACTGGTTCTAGTCTCAGGATAGATTTCTGGCGAAAAATCGCGAATGATCCCGAGTGCATCAGTTCCGGCATTAAAACTATATTGCCGATAAGGGTTATTCAAAAACCCCTCGTCAACATCCGTTTGCAACGTAATGTTCATCAACCAACTTTTAGATAATATCTGGGTGAGTGAAATAATATATTTCAGATGGGTCGCCTCCTCTGTCCCAAACGTGTCATCATCCGTCTTGCTAATCTCATCTGACCCATAAGCGTAAGAAATACTAACGTTACTCAAATCTCCAAAAAAATCCTGGCTAATTGAGCCATAAAAGGTGTTGGCAACATAATCATTCTCCGTACTATTGGTATACCCAAACCCCATAAGGGTTTTATTATTCAGGTATTCCATTCCCAACGAGTATTCCGTCCGCTCCTCTTTATATTCGCTGGCCAACAATTCCACATCAATTGATGCACCGGAAATATTATCCACATAGTAGTTTGTCGACACTGAAAACTTATCAAGAAAGCTTTTGCGCACTAAAATTGATGGCCCATCAATAGTGACGCCGCCACCATCGTAAGAATGGTACATAACATCAGCGCGATCTTCTGGCAGAACAGCCCCATAAACTATCGCGCTGCTTCCCCATAATAAAACAAAGGCAGCAACACAAACGAAACGGACTTTACGTTGAATAATATTTCTACTCATTAGTTACAACCACACCCACCGCCAGCACCACCTTCTGCACCTTTAGCCCCCTCTCTCGCCTGATACACATGGTGCATATAGGTTTCAGCTACAGGGTCACGGCCAAATCGCATGATAGGATCGGCTAAATTAGTTCGCTCATAAGGCTTAACCCAGGGTTTCAAAGAACACCCGGAGGTTGTCAATAAAGACAGGATAAAAAGGTTTATAAGCAACCCGGAGCATAATCGTTTCATAATGATTCTCTTGGCTATTCTCTTAACTATTCACGTAGTCATTCACGTAATCATTCTCTTAACAACAATCGAATCTGTTTTTCATAATCGGCTTCAAAACCCGGCTTATATCCACGATGCAAAAAACGCTTATTGCCTTTTCTATCAATCATAACCGTCGTCGGCATAGAATCTAACTGATAGGTTTCACTAACTTTACTTTTGCTATCAAAGACCACGGGGAACGATATAGAAATCTCTTTAAGCAAACCTTTTGCGTCAGAAACATCTTCATCAATATTCACGCCTAACACCGTAAAGCCAACTTTTTTGAATCGTTTTTGCAAGTCATCCAATATCGGCATTTCCTGACGACACGGCCCACACCAAGACGCCCAGAAATTCAGCATTACCACATCACCACGGAAGTCCGATAACTTTAGTGGCTTGCCTTGATTACTCGGGAGATTGAAATCTGGCGCTTTACCAGTTAATGCAACATCCTTTGCCTGAGCAAGCGATGAAAGCAAAAAAACACAAAACACCAATAAAGCACGGTTTAAAATGGTCACCGAACCCTTGTCCCTTTTGTTACTGCGTACAACATTATTTATTATCACAATTAACTCCTCAGAAAAAGAACGTCACACCGCTGTGAAAATCGAAATTTTGGCTTTTGCTTTCGGTACCTAACACTGTTCTAGAAAAAATATGGTCTCTAAAGTCAAAATGAAATGCCATCCAGTCCGTCAAGATTATTCGATACCCGAGACCAACATTCACAGTAAACTCATCATCACCATTAAATTCTGTGATCCCCGCTCCCCCGATCACATATAGTGCGGAGTTAAATGCCCATTTCTTGCCAATAAACACTTCTCCGGGGAGCACATTTAGCCCTAAAGAAAGGTTATACATTGTGACGGTATCATCGGTAAACGGGTCTTGTCGCGTCAGAGGGTTATCCGCCTGATCCATTGTTGTAACTGCATAATTCGCCTCAACAAACACATCCTCTGTTGCATGAAAAGTAGCACTTACGCCAAAAAGAACAGACGTACCCACCTCCTCCATACTAATTTGTCCAACATACGCTCCAATCTCAAAGTTCTCAGTATTGATATCAGACTCATCTAAATCAGCTCGAACTACAAAAGGCTCTATAATCGGTGCAGCGCCCAATTGCTCGTTTTTTTCAGCGGCAACACTTACCCCTGAACCCACAAGCATAAGGCACGCAGTCACTCTTAGAAAAATACGGCTAATCCGGCTTTCCATTCTTCAATCTCTTGGTTGTTATTTCCACTGGTTAAAATCACGCCTTTTTTATATTCTAAACGGATCATAAATTGTCGGCTCAAATGAATTTTAGTC
>CAJXXT010000108.1 GCA_913063495.1 uncultured Gammaproteobacteria bacterium
GGTGCAGGAAGAGGGTTTGAAGTTGCCCAAGGTAGACTCGGGCCAGGCCGAATCCATCATTGTATGCGTGCTATCGGTGCTGCAGAAGAGGCGTTAAAGCTGATGATAAAACGCAGCACAAGCCGTATTGCTTTTGGCAAACCTATTGTGAATCTTGGGGGGAATCGCGACAAAATTGCCGACGCAAGAATCGCTATTGAACAATCTCGCTTGCTCACGCTTAAAGCGGCTTACCTGATGGATACCGTTGGTGTATTTGGTGCCATGAGTGAAATATCCCAAATTAAGGTGGTAGCACCCAATATGGCGATACAAATTATTGATGATGCCATTCAGATGCACGGTGGTGGTGGCATGTCTAACGACTATCCTCTAACCGCATTGTACGCATATATGCGGGTATTACGTCTTGCAGATGGACCTGATGAAGTGCATCGTGGATTGATCGCCAAATTAGAACTTAAGAAATATTAAATCATGCAAAAAAACACATCAGACAAAAAACGCATCGCTATCACCGGTGCGGCTAGCGGATTAGGAAAAGCCATTGCATTACATTATGCCAAAGCAGGCTGGAATGTGGCAGTGGCAGACATCCAAGACAACGAGGGCCAACAAGTCGTCTCGCAAATAAAAGAACTAGGAAGAGATAGTTTTTTCTGCCATTGTGATGTCACCAAAGACGCCGATATTATTAACCTGCACGATCAGATTATCGATCGCTGGGGCGGATTAGAAATCATCGTCAATAATGCTGGCGTGGCGACTCACGGCACCATGGACAGCGCCCCCTTAACGGACTGGCAATGGGTAATCGATATCAATCTAATGGGTGTCGTTCGCGGTTGTAAACAGTTCACCTCGTTATTCAAACAACAAGGTCACGGCCATATTGTTAACATCGCCTCCATGGCTGGTTTAATTTATACGCCAGAAATGGGTAGCTATAACGCAACAAAAGCTGCCACTGTTGCTCTGTCAGAGACCCTGAAATTTGAACTTGAGCCATACAACATACACACCAGTGTTGTATGCCCCGGCTTTTTTCAAACCAATCTCGCCAAGTCAGCTCGTTCTCCAGATGCGGGAGCACAAGAACTCATCGACCGATTGTTATCAACATCAAAAATTAATGCTGACGATATCGCAGAAATCATTTTTACCGCGGTGCAAAAGAAACAGTTTTGGATACTTCCTCACCGAACCTATAAAACCTTATGGCTGATGAAACGTTACATTCCATTTCTTTATCAGCGCACCTTCGGCATCATGGGTCAAAAAACAAAATATAAACGTGAAAAAGCAGCACGAGGCGCATCAATATGACAGTCATAGATCAAGCTGGCGATATTCGAGATGGTGAAGAGCTCGATGCGACAAAAATCGAAACCTTCGTCAAACAGCATATTGATGACCTTGATGGCGAGATTAACATCACACAGTTTCCCGGTGGTGCATCAAACCTTACCTATGCGTTATCCTTCGACAATAAAGACCTCATTTTACGTCGCCCCCCTTTTGGTACTATTGCAAAATCTGCCCATGATATGGGGCGCGAATACCGTGTAATGAACCAGCTAAAACCTCATTACCCTTATGTTCCGAACATGATTGCGTTCAGTGAAGACCCATCCGTTATCGGTTGCGATTTTTACCTTATGGAGCGGCTCGTAGGAATTATTCCCCGCTCAGAGCTACCCAAAGATTTGTCATTAAACAAAACTCAAATTTCCAACTTGTGTATCAACGTTGTCGACAAACTTATTGAGCTACATCAAGTAGATTATGATGCTGCCGGTTTAAGCGACCTGGGCAAAGGTGAGGGTTACATCCCTCGTCAAATCGAAGGTTGGTCAAAGCGTTATCGAAATGCAAAAACCGATAACGTGCCTGATTTTGAAAAAGTTATGGAATGGCTAAAGAACAATATGCCCGAGCAAGTTAAAGTTTGTGTCATCCACAATGACTTCCGATTTGACAACGTGGTATTAAACCCTGAAAACCCAATAGAAGTTATTGGCGTACTTGATTGGGAAATGGCCACTCTAGGTGACCCTCTAATGGATCTTGGCAACAGTTTAGCCTATTGGATTCAAGCGGATGATGACCCTGTTATGCAAATGACGCGTCGCCAACCAACTCACCTAGAAGGCATGATGACAAGGGATGAAGTTGTTGAATATTACTGTGCAAAAATGGATATCAACTGTGAAAACTTTACGTTTTATCGCATTTATGGCCTGTTCCGTTTAGCGGGTATTATCCAACAAATTTATTATCGTTTTCATCATGGGCAAACCAAAGATAAACGTTTTGCAAGTTTCTTTATGATGGTGGCGCATTTAGAAAAGCTATGTTTGGGCATCATTGATGATGATTAATAAATAACAACAGGAACTCCCAATAATGGGTTCAATTTATCTTATCCGTCACGGCCAAGCATCATTCGGCCAAAGTGATTACGACAATTTGTCGGTATTAGGTGTTGAGCAGTCCAGCATGCTAGGGCAACACTTCAAACGCACCGGACTACACTTTGACACTGTTTATACCGGCGCAATGAAAAGGCACCAACAAACGGCTACCGCGTGCTTAGAAGCAATGGAGACATCAGACAGTAACCTAATTACGCTAGAAGACTTTAATGAGTACGA
The DNA here is from genome assembly GCA_913063495.1 of uncultured Gammaproteobacteria bacterium. Lineage (GTDB taxonomy): Bacteria > Pseudomonadota > Gammaproteobacteria > Pseudomonadales > Ketobacteraceae > 42-54-T18. The sequence goes on from CAJXXT010000108.1 coordinate 2,655, forward strand.
CCATGAACACGTATTCCATACATATAAGCCAGAATTTAAAGACAAAGTCGTATTAGCTCAATACCTCGCCTCTCAACCCAATCCAAAAAATGCGTTTCAAGAAATTTTTGCTAAAGCTCTTGAGCGGTGGATATCCGGAGAATATAACGAAGACTACCCCGAGAGCTGGGAGCAATTTAAAGCCCGCTGTAAACGAGGATTAAATACCGTAGCTGCTAACGCCAAAGCATCACAAAACATCGCAGTATTTACTTCAGGCGGCCCAATTTCCAGCAACGTACAACAACACCTAGATGTACCCGATGCCAATGTACAAATCCTTAACTGGTCCATGGTTAACTGCTCCGTCACGCACTTCTTATATAACAGCAACGGTATCAACCTCAATTATTACAATAACTACACCCACTTACAGTCATCCATCAATAGCCCCCATGTCACCTATCGTTAGGAGAGCACTACCATGAGTAACTTATTTGATTTATCTGGGCGCGTTGCCCTGGTTACCGGCGCCAGCCGTGGTATAGGTGAGTCCATTGCCAAAACCTTAGCGGCTAACGGCGCTCACGTTATTATTTCCAGCCGAAAAATTGAAGGCTGCCAAACCGTTGCTGACGCCATTACCGCAGGAGGTGGCAGTGCAGAAGCGATGACTTGTCACATTGGCGACATGGAACAAATTACGGGCATTTTCTCTGCCATTAAAGAAAAACACGGCAAGCTCGATATTCTTGTGAATAACGCGGCCACTAACCCTTACTTTGGACACATCCTTGATACCGACCTTGGTGCGTTTCAAAAAACCGTTGACGTCAATATTCGCGGCTACTTCTTTATGTCGATCGAAGGGGCAAAGCTAATGCGTGAGAGTGGTGGTGGTAGCATCATTAACGTTGCATCCATCAATGGTGTTATCCCCGGTGCAATGCAAGGCATCTACTCCATTACCAAGGCAGCAGTCATATCCATGACTAAGGCGTTCGCAGCAGAATGTGCAGGGCTGAAGATCCGGGTTAATGCCTTGCTTCCGGGAGCTACAGATACCAAATTTGCCGCCACCTTAGTTAAGAACGATGCAATATTAAAGCAGGTGCTAACCCATGTACCACTTAACCGCGTAGCTGAGCCTGATGAAATGGCGGGAGCCGTGCTTTATCTCGCATCAGATGCATCTAGCTATACAACAGGTACATCCCTTAATGTGGATGGTGGTTATTTGATAAAATAACCACTGCGAAGTAACACGCACGCCTAGGCCCCTAAATACATAGCCTTGCGCCCTCCCTCAATATAAAAAAGCAGAGTCGACTCCAATCCGGCTCTGCTTTTTTATTGCCAGTCTTCCCTTCATATTGCCAGCTACCCCCTCATTTTAAGCAACAACAACCATGAATTTACAAATTCGTTATAACTTCGGAATAACGATGTGATATTTAAGCCCTATACTATCTTCAACTTATCGAAAACACGCATTTACACACCCCGAGACGACCTATGAACGCCATAACGATTACCAAAGCAATGAAACCTAGACATCTTTTAACCGCAGCATTATTTGCGCTAACAGCCCTGTTCTCTTCACAATCATTCGCTCAATCCCCTATCTATACTGCCTTTTTTAGTGATACCGCAGTATCGGGGTACGACACAGTGGCTTACTTTACTCAGAACAAGCCCGTCAAAGGCAACAGTTCCTATTCCACGCAATATAAAGGGGCTGATTGGCTCTTTAGCAGTAAAGCAAACCTCGAAATGTTTAAAGCTGATCCAGAAAAATACGCACCACAATATGGCGGTTATTGCGCTTGGGCTGTCGCAAACAACGACACTGCGAAAGCAGACCCTCTTCAATGGGCCGTTCACCAAGGCAAGCTTTACCTAAATTATGACGCAGACATCCGCAAAAAATGGTTCAGTGACAAAGATGCCCTCATTGTTAAAGCCAACAACAACTGGCCTAATGTTATTAAGTAATACATCGTTCAACGTTAACACCTGAAACAACGCCATTTTGAAACACCCTAATTTGAGAACGTCACTATGAAACCTCGCGTCGTAAGTATTATCAGTTGGCTTATTGTTCTTTGGACAGCAAAAGTTTTTCTATCGTCTTTGCCTTATAAATTTACAGGACACCCCGACACACAACATATCTTCGGCACCATTGGCGCTTGGATGAAGGGTATTCTTGGTGATGGAGTTGGCAACGGATTTATTCAATATGGTGCTTATGCCGTTGGCACCGTAGAACTAATCACAACCATTATTTTACTCAGCCCAGCCGTATTTTGGGCATTGAAGAAAGCAAACGTGATGTCTTCTATCCCGTCTCAGCACCTTATTCATGCAATTGGAGGGGTAATAGCCTCTGGTGTAATGACGGGAGCTGTATTTTTCCACCTATTTACTCCCTTAGGTATTGAAGTGATGCATGAGGGTAAAAGTGACCATGGTTCGCTATTTTATGCCGCAGTGTCTATTTTAGTATTAGGTGGTGGATTGTTTGTAATGAACTTTTTCACATGGAAAACCTCAAGTGGCACCCAAGAGTAAGTCTATACAGCGTTATATGCTTCTATATAGTGCGATACCTGAGATAAAAGTGTAAGAAGTTTGCTCTCTGCATCGACTCAGGTTATCGCTCCCAAATAAACTGTATTAAGGTACATGGCTTTATTATGATAATTCGTATCTACCAAGTATTAGCGTACATCTTATTTTGCATCTGGCAACGTGTCGCTCCATGGAAGTATTTTCAGTTAAATGCCCCTTACTTTAACGAGCAGCGTGGGGTTTTTTCTAAACTGGATACTGATCAACTCATCCCAGAAGTCTGGAGGTTACCGCAATCGTTAGACATCGGGGACTACCTGCCACCCCAGTATCCAGTTTTCGTCAAACCCGAATGGGGTCAAAACTCATTTGGAATACAGCGAGCTGATAACTCACAAACCCTAAATGACATAAGATCTGCACGAAAATCTACAACGGGTAACTACCTCATTCAGCAAGCAGCCCCTGGAAAGCGAGAGTTTGAGGTGTTTGTTATCCCTTCTTCACAAGGGGGCTCATCACAAAATAACAATCAACCTGCCGTTATATCAATAACAGAAACACTGAATAACAGCGAAGACCTCTACCCAATTAACGGTATCTATAATAGTGCAACGTCTTACAAAGACCTGACGCCACAACTAACATCCAAGCAGATAGAACAACTCTGGCAACATCTATCTCAAATTGGGAGCTTTCGCTTATCAAGAGTCGGACTACGAGCAGACTCAGTAGACGCAATGATAAACGGTGAGTTCCACATCATCGAAATCAATTTGCTCTACCCGATGCCTCTTATGCTGTTGTCGAACAACCGTACCTGGCGAGAAAAAAATCGTTTCAGCTTACAAGCGATGTGGAACCTAGCAGCCATATCAAAAACAATTCCCGCATCACAGCCAAGAAAGTCCATCTTTTTTACTAAATTAAAATCAGCCCATCGTTTAAAATTGGCTAACAAAATGAGAACTAACAATGAGCGCGCTTAAGAAAACCGTATATCAATGGATCAGCAAACGATTTATGGATGGTTGTAGCAGCTACAACAGTCTAGAAGTCAGAAAAAGTTGTCGCTCCAAAAAACAGGCACGCTCTGTATTTGCTGAAGGCAATATCCCTCATGCAAACGGCATGATTTTCATCAACCCTCTAAAAGCCATCGTATTTGCGAAAACGCATGGCTTCCCCTTGGTTATCAAACCCAACGTTAGTGGTTTTTCCCGAGGTAGCCATTTTCCCATACGTAATTTTCAAGAATTATGGAAGGCAATCTTCTTGGCTAAATTATGGTGGCCTTCAACGGTTATTGAACAGTACCTAGAGGGTAACAATTACCGCGTTGTTGTGGCTCAAGGGAAAATAATGTCCGTACTACAACGCTACTCCCCTTTTGTTGAAGGTAACGGTACAGACACCATTAATACTCTTATTGATACCGAAAATGCTATCCGAGAAGAAATGGGGTTATACCCTTGTATTCACCCTTTGCAAAAAGGCACGGTTACCCAACGTTTTTTGAAAAAGCAAAACCTCACGTTAGAAAGTATTCCGGCCAGAGGTGAAATCATCACACTGTTTTACCGTATATCCTTAGCCCCTGGCGGTGTTGTACGAACAATCGATAAACAGACATTACCCGAAGTAAACCAGGAACTCTTTAAAAACGTACTTGGGCTGTTTGATGCCAATATTTTGGGTATTGATGTCATTTTGGAAAAAGGCATAGAAACTGACTATCGCGATCAAAAATGCATATTTCTAGAGGTGAATTCTCGCCCTTACTTAAAAATGCATGATTACCCACGTTATGGGGAAAAGGAAGACCTAACACCCTATTTTGAATCACTTGATCAACTTGATATAAGCCAAGCAGACCTATTCTAATGCAACTAACTGCACGACATTTTTATCAGTTCTCTGGCGTTCATTCGCTACTAATAGGATTGCTGCCATTTTTCCTACCGGTAATACTGTGGGATAGTGGTGCGTCCTTAGCGCAGATATCTGCCTTTATCGCAGTAACGGGGATTGGTTTTATTGGATCGCTATGGGTTTGGGATCGATTGCGTGCAAGCAATCAATGGCGTTGGATCATCACTCTGTCTTTTGCAGCTGAAATCCTACTCATTGGCGCTTTAGCATGGAATATTGACCATCGTGAAGAAGCATCATTATTTCTTATTGGCACAGCCCTACTTAACGGGGTTTATAATTGCTTTTATTGGTCAACCCAAAGAGCAATGTTCAATCAAATAACAACAAAAGGGAATACAGGAAAAACGTTTGGAAACTTCCAAATCCTTGTCGTGATTCTATTAAAGATAGGCATTCTTTCTGGTGGTTATCTATTGGAAACTTCTGGGGTATTGCCTCTTATTGCATTGTCGTTAGTAATAAGTACCATCTCACTATGGAGACTTATAAAAACGGAAAACACTACCACAGAAAAAACCGAAGAACCAAAGCTCACATTTAAAAACATCAAAAACTTTAACGATAAAAAACATTCAAAAGCAATATTCCTGCTAGATGGGCCGTTTCTATTTTTAGAAAGTTACTTCTGGGTATTATCTTTATACTTCATAACGCAAGAAAGTTTCTTAACCCTTGGCATTGTCATTGTTGCCCTAACACTTTTGTTATCCGTTATTTTTTACTTTATAAAAAACACCATCGACAAAATGGATCAACAAAAGATATTTCTTGCAGCCGTAACTTTGTATGCAACAAGCTGGTTACTTCGAGGTGAGATAAGCCTACAGTCGAATATCGAAAACAACGATTTCATATTGTATGCAACCATTCTAGTTATCGGTTTTTTGACAACCTTCTTTCGCCTTGTCTTTAACAAACGTTTTTTCGACGTCGCAAGAGATGATTCGGCCTACCGGTACCTTATATGCAAAAGCTACTACTCCCAAATGGGCATCGTGTTATTTTTTGGCGTCTTAGCCGCTTATTTATTCATAAGCATGCCCTTGCTTTCCACAACATCTCTGGCAAGCCAAGCGGCATCACTACTATCAAAAACCTATCTGTGGGCTTGTCCAATCGCTCTTATATATGGTGTTTATTGTGCAACAGACCGCCAACTATTTCGTCGCAAGACAGCACAACTAAAAACAGCTAACACGTCCAAATTTTGAACATTACTTTTGAACTTTTTGAATACTAACGGTAAAAAAACATGAACACATGTGTAACAGGTAGCCTTGAATCCATCGACCAAATGACCACCTTTATAGCGGGTCTAAACGATGCAGAATACCAATACAGCGCAGCACCTTGGTTTGACAGCTCAATCGGTCAACACCTTCGGCATATCGTCGACCTATTTCTAGCACTAAAGGATAGAACCAAGACCGACGATATTAACTACGACGTTCGACGCCGGGGAGCCTCCATAGAAACCATTAGAAAAATCGGGTTGGCAGAATTATCTGACATCCGCCAATGGATGATCAGTATCACTGAAGACGATATCAACCAGAAAATCAGCGTTAGCACCGAAGTTGCCTTATCATCACAACAAACCGAAACCTTTGCATCCTCATTTGGCCGAGAGTTATGTTTCGCCGCTAGCCACCTAACACACCACCTTGCCATCATGGCCGTCATTGCAAAAATGGCCGGCAAAAAAGTTGACCCAACCTTAGGGCTTGCCCCGGCAACTGCTACATTTGCTAGAGAGCAAGAAGCGATTGAACAAGAAAGCGCCCTATGTGCACGTTAAGCTGGACCAGAAACCAGGAAAGCTATCAGATCTTTTTTAATCGAGATGAACAACGCTCTCGCTCTCCCGCAGAGATCCCTCAGTGTATCGACCACAACAGGGTTCCTGTACTTTTGCCCCTCGACCCCGATGGTGGAGGGAGCTGGATATCCGTAAACGGCCACGGTTTAAGCCTTTGCTTACTCAACTTTTATCAAGGCACTGTTCCTCGAAAAAAGCTTATCAGCCGTGGACAACTATTAAGATCATTAGCTCACGCAGAAAGCATCAATAATCTGAACAATCAAATATTAACAACGGATCTTACCCACTACGCCCCTTTTACACTGGTAGCCTTTCAGATAGCACCTGATCAGCACCTAGCTCAAGAAAAAATGTTCCAGTGGGACGGCGTTGAAATACACAGCTCACAACCAGACAATATGATTACATCATCATCCGTGAAATTTGAGGAAGTATCCAAGCAGCGCCAGGAACTCTATATACAAGAAGTCTCATCGTCCACCAGCACTGATAAACATAATGAACAAAACCCAGGGCTTAATGCAGGCAAACACATTTCATTTCATGCTAGTCATGGTGAGGTAAAAAATCACCGTTCCGTTTGTATGCACAGAGAGGACGCTCGAACCGTCAGTTTTAGTCATATCCTAGTAACAAACAGCCATGTCGAATTCAACTATCACAACGGTTCACCTTGCGAGTCATCAACTCCAGACACCAAAAACTCAATACCCCGAATCAGTTAATTGCACAACAACCTTACCCCGCACCACTGCCATATAGCGAAAAAATGTAAATGGTTATGTAAAACACTAATTTTAAATGAACGTTTTAAAACTAATAACCCCCACCAATTCAAACAGTTAACAACAAAAAACCTCCACAGCAAAACCCTTCTCTATTTTTGCAACATCCAGAAACATCAACTCTCATTGACGAATGTTTTATTCGGGGCCATAGTTATCATGCAACGCAGCAGGCAGCCTAAACATGAAAGGATTTATTCTTCTAAACTAGGAGAATGCCGCGAGGCATAAAACGCAGTGTGACCAATACAATGGAGGGATTCATCATGACTATAACAACTGAAGGCAGAGTTTTGTTTCAATTAACAACAGATGCCGAGAAAGATGCAATGAGCCATTTAAGCGATTATCTTAACAATATGTTTTTCGCTTAAATTCCTCGTTCAGTTCTAGATTTACACAGTATAAAGACAAAAAACATCGACAGAAGTAGTATCGATAGAAAACGAAAAGGCCGATTCAAGATAATTTGATTCGGCCTTTTTTATTTCTATCGATACTACTACTCACTAATTTATCTAGATTTCATTTCAAAACATCCGCTGAATCTTTACCCACTTTATTACCACACAATATCTTTATAGATAACCTCAAGGGCTTCACCTTTCTTTGAATTAAGGTGTTTTACATGCGCGATGGAACCTTTCAGGTACGCACAAAAGTCGGGGTGATTATCGCGATTTTGCATCTCAACCCCATATTTAGAACAATTAGTTAACGTCGCTTTTAGCTTATCGTAATACTTACGATCTACATTAGGTTTTACATTGACCACAATGCCCGTCAACCTCTGCTTTTGATGTGCTTTCATTATTCGGGTTTTACGGTAATTGAGTAACAAACCTTCCTCCAAACTGATAGATCCAATTAGCGGCTGAAAAAATCGCCAATCACGATCGACATTACCCGAAAAGGCCAAGTCATCTCCGTAACGGGAATAAACCAAATCTAGACTATCTGCCAAACCAGATAGTCGACGATCAAAATAGTATAAAACTGCATTTGATAAAGCTGGAGAACTTGGAGCTCCTTGGGGTAAATGCCTCTCTCGTAATAACCTTTTCTGGCTAAGAGGCAGCCCGGTTATCACAGCCTCTGTCATAGTACATCGATGCGTCGTTAGCGCGGTAAGCAACCTGCTTACCGGCGGGGGATAACCCAACCCAATAAAAATTGCGTGCACACTTGGCCAACGAATTGAGTGGAAATAATTTGACAGATCAAATGTGAAAAGCCACTTTTTTCCGCAATGTAAAGCCCCATGCGTTTTACAGCCTCTCGTTTTTCTAAACCCATGAGCAGCATCATGGATGGGAACATTCTCCAGGATTTCACGGAGTATTCTACGTTGAATTTCCCTCAATATTTTTTTAGGAGACTCTATAAGCCTTGGTGACCCATTACGTTTCTTCACAACATTATAATGATAATGCCGACAGGCAGCTTGCGCATGCTCATCATCCCGATATAGCGCAGCCAACCAATCCAACTCAGCGCTAGAAACCCCTAACCATTGGGCAAGATCATTCTCTGTATTTAATAAAGGCAATGCCGGGTTAGTCAAAAGTGGGAACTGATTTTCTACCAGGCAGACGCTAGAAACTCTCGGGGCAGCTTGACTACCAAACCAGTCACTCAAACGATTAGAGCTTTCTAAGTATTTTATTATCGTGTTTGTGTTCGGTTTTTCATCAAAAGAATATAGCAACTCATCAACCAGCGCATTCGCATCACTCGGAAGTTCAATCGTCACATCGATCAACACCGTTAAAAGCGTAGAATAGTGCCAATCACTTACAGCAAACCAGTCTCCCAATTGCTTGCAAAACACTTTTTTCTTACTCATTCCCTAGCAAAAACCTCCTATCAACTTACCCATTAAATAGTGAGACACCCAACTCTCGATACGCGAAAACAGATCTGCACACCGTGCAGCGCCGTTTTTGCAATGTAATGCCAGTAACGCTCAACCTTGGGGTAACCCCAAAGCCTACTCAAACAACAGCTTGAATAGTATAGCTTGGGTGCCTCTGGGTAAATTTAATCGTATTAGCAGCCAGGGTCAAATCTGTTCCAACAAAAAGGCAGAATCTTCCAACACAGCCCGAGGGTGACATTACAAAAAAATCCGTTTATTCTCCAGGCTAATTAGAGCCGCCATAGACACCCTTTACGCTACAGAGACCCTATAATAATGAAAACAGCCCTTCTAATCATCATCGCTCTCAGCCTACAAGGCTGCTTAAAAGTTGAAGTCAAATCACCCGACAGCCTAGTTTCAGATACAGTACAAGCTAGCAAAGATGCCTATCAAGCAGTAAGCGACAGCATAAAAGGAAAAAAACACAGCACATTCACTCACCGTCACTCTCTTACTGCACAAGATAATCAGACCAGTGCAACCAATACCTGCTTATCAAAGGTAAAAGAAGTTGCAGCAACGTCTATCGGTACCGATGAGTTTAATATCAGAGAAACACAAACCCAGAATGGCAACGCTGATGGCCAAACATATATTGAGTGCAAAATTGTTGTTATCAGCCAGAAATGATCAACATACAACCTCAACACTCACGATCATTGCATCATACACACTTGCGAGCCTTCCAAGCCGCCTTTTTATTACCCATACTCTTATCAATATTTCCTGCAACAGCAGAAGCCTCATTCTTTGATAGTATCAAAGAAACTTATCAGAAAGTAGAAACACAGATAAAACACGCCATCAACAAGGAAAGTACAAACGTGGGGGGGACTGATGAGAAGATTTCTAATTTGCCAACTCAAACAACTCAAACAACCCAAACAACAATGTCCCTTAAAAAAGACAGCGACTCAACATTCCCCAAGCATTGGGATACAGAATGGGTTGTTGAACCTATTTTTCAATCTGAAATTTTTCTACTACAAACCGGTCAAGAAAACGCTGAAACAATATTATTAATACATGGACTTGGACAAGCGGGGTCAAAAGACTGGCTTAACGTCATCCCCGCCCTCGAAAAGAATTACCATGTTCTCGCGCTAGACCTCCCAGGTTTTGGTAATTCAGCAACACCTTCAGAACGCTATTCTCCAACAAATTATGCAAAACTTATCCATTGGTTAACATCCAATTATTCTAAAGATAAAGTGATAGTGGTTGGACACTCCATGGGAGGAGCGATAGCACTTCGATACGCCTCCAACTTTCCTGAAGATATCAACCATGTCATTCTTGTTGACGCAGCAGGTATTTTACAGCGAACGGCATTTATAAAGCACACCGCAAAAATACCCTTACCTCTTGATAACGCCCCAAAAGTGATACAAAAACTGGGCTCTCACATTGTTGATTTAGGCAGCTCAGTCATTGAATTAGCCACAATAACCCCAGACCCAACAATTTTATTGAATAAAAACAGTGATCATTGGAACACATTCTTTGCAGGCAAACCTAATGCCAACGCCGCGCTTGCGCTTATTGAAGAAGACTTTAGCGAAGCCATACAAAACTTCCCTCATCGCACGTCTATCATCTGGGGGCGTAAAGACCCTGTAGCACCGTTACGGACTGGACACTTACTTGCAGGAAGGCTACCCAATGCGTCTATCGCCATTATTGATGACGCAGCACATGTACCCATGAATTCACACCCAGATATTTTCAATAACCATTTAAGAAAAGCTCTATTGGCAGGGGCCCAAGAAGCGGAAAAAGTTCAGGGCCCGACAGCAACCGTTAACAATAGAGAAAACACCAAAACAACCAACTTACCTTCCCTCACCTGCAATAACGAGACAGGCTCAACTTATAGTGGAACGTTTTCATCCGTAAAAATAAAGCGCTGTACCGCGATAACGCTTAGCAACATAATCACTGACAGCTTGTTGATTGAAGATTCTGTTATTAACATTATGAACACAACCGTACATTCTACAGGCACAGCACTCACGGCAAAAGAATCCGTCATTGTTGCAACCAACTCAACGTTTCATGGCGAACTGGGTGTAATATCTGATGGTAGTCGATTGGACTTCGCTGGCACGTCAATCCAAGGTGACAATGCCGCTATCAGCATTAAAAAGAAGTCCCGGGTCATCATGTCTGTCAGCGACATAAGCAGCACAACTTACGCAGGTTTTGCACACGGTGACTATCGCGAAAAAAACACCACTCTGGATGATGTGATCTTGAAAGAAAAAACAAAGAGAGACAACTTGTAACACAGAGTTTGCGGAATACCAGTTGTCAGTCTGAAGATGCTTGTTAGGCACCTAGGCTGGTGGTCTATTTGAAAAGTTGGATAAGTATCAGGATGCCACCTGCCCATGAAGCAAACCAAACGAGTGTTCGTAGGTAGATGAATCCGGCCATATAGACGATGAGGTGCGCAACTCGCCCCCAAAAGAAAATGGTCGAACCAAGGGCTGTAACCTCATTGGCTTTTCCTGAGATATGAGCCACGATCACCAATATGGCAAATGGAGCGAGGCTTTCTATTAGGTTCAAATGGGCCTGGACGGCGCGGCGCGTCCAACCCGGAACAACCAGCTCTGCTTCCCGGTTGCCAGCACTCCACGTAAATCCGCCTGGCTGTAAAGATCTGCCTGTTCCGTAAATAAATGGCATACAAAGGCCAAGCAAGGCGGTTGAAACCAGCATCCAAAGATCGGTGGTCATAATTCCCTCTATTTGTTATATGTGAGCCTAACGCCTGCATTTGCGGCTTGGGTGAACTGGCGTTTTTTGCGTATTTTTGCAAAAAAGTAACAGTTTAACCAAGTCCTTGCAAGATGCACTTGCTAGGCATTTTATTACTCTGCCCATTGTTTAAACTCCCACTTTCTGTTCTCTGTAAATGTAAAGGAAATACCCTTTACATTTAACCCACCTAGTTCACCTAAGTCACATGGTGTTGTTGTATACGCATCGGGGATTCCATCATTGATACCTTTGGAAAAAACCCAATAAATTTTGCACGCACCAATCATAGTTGTGTCCATCCCTACATTTGATGCATTGGAACCTGAACTTACATAATCTACAACGGGTACACGACTAAAGCCCTCAATTTTTTCAATAAAAATATCTTTATCACTCAAATTCGTAATCGAAAAAGTATCAATGGTTTGGCTACAGCCAGCAACCAAAAACATTGAAAGAACAATGATATATCTCATTTGATATGCCTAACGCTGCCCAATCCCAGCGTAAAATTTTCAGTGCATCGCCTGGTTAAACAGGCGATGGTAAGTTTTAGTTGCGCGATGCAAGCCGTCCTTTAATGCACCGAGTTTATCCAGAATAGACGAAATAGTTTCAATTAATTATAAAATTAGGGACAGTACATTTCCTCTGTACATCTATAGTAGCTTTCACCAAAATTAACATAATAGTTCTCAGATACGACATCTTCTTCATTAGGAATTCCATATACAATATAATCAACACTATATAACCAGTCATCTTCTGCTCTGTAAAACTTGAAAAACTTCGACGTCCCATTGAATTCCGCTTTATACCTAACAAAGCTGTACTCATTTTCCGTGATCATTTCCTCCCTTTCCTGCAAGTCATAAGCAACTGTTACGGACCACTCCAAGGGATCGCCTATACAGAGATTGTCAGAGAAAGCCTTCTGTTCCAGAACAATGCTATCATCGCTGATAATTATTTTATCCTTAATCCACGCATCACCATCAATATCACTAGCCGCAAGAGACAGCGCCTCACTCCAGTCAGGAATTCTACACTCCACTTTTCGCCAAGAACCAATATAACTGTCAGTAATCACTTCGTGATTAGATCCAGATGAATTCGACCCACTGCCTGAACCACACCCCAGCCCCAAGGCAAGAAACATGGCAATAATAATCCCTTTGTACATCAACTACTCCAATAAAATATATACAATTTCATAAACGACCAATAACGCTTACAGCTGCGAAAAATGGTGTGGCGGCCGTTTTGTAGTTTTTTGCAAAACGGATGACGCACCATTTTTTCCGACAGCCTGTTTTTGTTAGGTGACATTTGTGAACGCCACGCAGACCCACATTCCTAATACGGCCAGAAAATTGATAGTGAAAACCAACCCTCTAAGGCGAATATTCGTAGTCAAAATCTGAACTCCGCTGTGAAAAATTCGACCACCAACAAATAGCCAGGATAGCCACACCAAGATCGCGCTACCCGCCATGCCTTGAACTATAGCTATTAGTGAAACCACGTAGAAGAATAAGGGCCATTCAAACTGATTGGAGAGATTCGCGCTTATACGAGGCTCGATAGTTTTCCAAGGATTAGACCCGTCCTTTAATGCACCAATCCCCCAGACCGAAGGAGCGCGTGCTACTGTGAGCAGGCCATAAAGAGCGAAGACCAGAAGTACGTGAGCCAACATTGGATAAACTAGAGCATCGTTAATCATATCTGGATCTATTTCCTATCCCACCTAACGCCAACATATTGGGCGCGCGGCTTTTTGCGTGTCCAGCCAGCTTTGCTGGCGATCATTGATGTTCTTGTTCTGCATTTTATTCGGTGTCATCAAACACTTCAAGCTCTTCCTTTTTACGAACCCAAGACTTAACTCTGCCAACTGTTATGCCATTATCATCATCAAACAAAATTTCAGTACCATCAGGATCAAGTTCATCATAAATGGGTATGAGGCTACTTAACCCCTCAAAAAACCAACGTCCTTTTCGGCCTTTGCCATTTGACCAATCACTCTTATTCTCGATGCCACACTTTCCATATTCAATGGCCTTGCGATAAGCTTGCTCTCTATCATCGGCTTTTAAAATCACAACATTTGAAAAAGCACGACAGCGCCTACGCATATTATCGAGATCCTCATCATCAAACTGAAATCTCTCAATAATTGTTGCGACCCACCAACCATAAGGGCTTTTGTTTCTATCAAGAATACTCTGATCATCCATTTTATTGCCTAACGCTCGCAGTTGCGGGCAATTTATAGCGAAGTATGAGCGGATAATTGATCCAACAACCTGCGCTTGTTAATACTCTTCACCACCATTTCTCAAACTCGCCTAGCACTAAGACCATCTCTGATAGCTCAGCCGAATAGCCTTTAGCGCTAAACGACATCTTACCAAGTTCAGCAGTGTCTCGGGCGAATATACAAGTAGTAAGGTCCGCTCCAGATTTGGAAAAGGTGAATACAGGATTATTACTTAAATCTGACAGCGTAACGGTACCCGCATCGAGGTCTATTAGGGTCTTAATATCTCTCTCAAATACATCTAGACTGGCGCACTCAAACCAGCACTCCAGGATTTCAATTTTTGCCTTTTGAAAAGGCATATTCCAAGCCATCTTTATGTTAAAAGCTACGGAAGGCAAGTGATCATTCACTCCCGAAACATCAAGTGTAACTTCTAGCTCAGAATTTCGTATTAAATGGAACATGCCTTCCTTGTAGTGTTAACGTCACATATTACTCAAAGCTTCAAACAACGATGAGTCACCGGCCGTATCACAGTAGTATGTACCATCCTTAAGCATTTCGATTAAGCACCATTCTTCAGTTACTTTTTCATAAGCTATTAAGTAGCCTGCCGTTGGGGCTTCTCTTTCTTTTGGTACAACCGACATTCTGGTTACAGGATCGACTTTACCCTCCCCAAAGACATCAACTTCATACGGCTCAACTAGATGCTTATAAATACTCTCCTTCGATATACCATGCCAGTTATCAAAGTTCTGCTGTCGTGAAAGTTCTATTTTGAGTATTTCTCTCATTTCGTTCAGCATAGTCTATTCATGCATCTCTTAAAATTAACGCTCGGCTCACCGTGCAAAATTTTGGTGGCGGCTTGTGCGCGTATTTTTGCACAAAAGGTGACAGCGGAAATTTGTCCGGTGCAGCCGCTGGTTATGTTGGGTTTACTCGATTCATTGCACCTTGCACCAAACGTTCTGTTTTGACTATAGCGCGAGTATGAGTTCCACGACCAGCTTCACCCTTCGGGTCATAAAGAATTACATCAAACTTATGAAGCTTATCTTCGATTCCTGTATATATTGCAACAGCTTTCACCTCAACATCATTTGGTGTTGCTGCCATATGAGTGACATTAACGTTTACACCAACTGAAAGCTCACCCTCAGATAATAGAGGTTTCATAAGTCGAGCTGAAACCAGCTCCATTAAAGCAATCATTCTTGAGGTTGCATAGACTTCTGGAAAGTCATCTTGAGGATCAGAGGATAAAGCTTTAGCTAAATCGTTCGATTGAACCTTATAACTTAATTCTAACTTACTACCTAATTCCAAAATCCATCTCCTTGGTGCCATTGAGTACAAACATAACATATTAGTGTTTAAACGCTGTGCGAAGCAAAGCGCAGCATGGCGTATAAACAACTGTTGGACTATGCCGCCATGATCAGTCTGATGCGCGTCTCTTTATAGGGGATTGTATGAAGTCAGACATCCCTGTGACAAGCC
>CAJXXT010000109.1 GCA_913063495.1 uncultured Gammaproteobacteria bacterium
AGCGATGACTCAATATCATGACTGTAATGATTCACACCATTAACAATGATGGTTTCTTTTTCGCGGCCTGTGATGATTACTTCACCATAAATAATGAGCGCACGGTCACCTGAGGAGAACCAGTTGTCATGGAACACGGAGCGGTTCTCACTGTCATTGTTTCGGTAAGATTTTGTGACGGTGGGTCCTTTAATTTGCAAATGACCAATAACACCTTCCGGTACAATATTACTACGATCATCCACTACACGCAGTGCAGTGCCGCGTATCGGAGTGCCCACAGAAACGGGTAGGCGTGGCGCATAATGGGTATTAAATAGAACCCCTGAACTTGTCTCTGACATACCCCAGGTTGGTACTATGGCATTTTCAATAAGCCCATGAGGGACAAGCAGAGAAATAAAACGATGGCAGGTTTCGTTGTTGACCGCTTCGCCACCATTAATAAGGTGGCGTACAGACGACAGATCCCAAGAGAATGGTTGCGTTTCATCAGTGTTATTAACAGCCTCATTTATGAGCCCGTATGCAAAGTTCGGAGCCCAACTAACGGTTATTTTGTGAGTGCTTAATAGGTCTAGCCAGCGGATTGGAGATTCTAATATATATTCTGTGCTGACTTGTAGCTGTTCCATACCCAGATAGATATCTAGTATATGAAGCATCACGATACCGCCAACATGGTCTATCGGCATCCAATTGAGTGATTTGTCTTGCTGGCTAAGGTCGAGCTTATCGGCTGTGCCTACACAGAGGCTAAGTAATGCTTCGTGAGTCTGTTCAACGCCCTTTGGTAACCCTGTACTGCCGGAGGTGAGTAATATAATTGCGACTTCATTTTTGGGGGCGCTGTAATGAGTAAAGTCACGCATATCGCTTTTTTGAAGCTGTTCAATCGATAACACGCTGGCGCTTAGCGCGGGGGTGAGTACGGATTTTATCTCGCTACTGGTTAATATCACTGTGTCGATTAAAAGCTCGACCGCATTTTCAATGCGAGTAAGGGAGGTGTCGTTGGGTATGCCTTCTTTTATGAAGAGAGGAACAGGAATAAAACCACCGAGCGTGCAAGCCCAGAAGGAAATGATTAGGTCGCTGTTGCTATTGTGGGCAAGAATAACTGTGTCAGTAGGCTTTAAGCCTTCTTTTTGTAAACCAACGCAACGTTTTTTTGCTGCTTGATAGAGTTCAGCGTAGGGTTGGAAGTGCTGAGTGGATAGATTGTCCAGATAGAGAATGCCCTGTTCAGAATAGTTTTCTGCAGCATGAAATAATAGATCGGCAAGACAATGAAATGAGGGCGCTGGTTCTGCATTTTTAATCGAGGACAGCGGATTAAAACCTGTAGTAATGGCAAGGTTTTTTATGTCGGATGTCGCAGATTTCGAATCAGTGCCTATTTTTTGATGGATTATATTTTCTGTAAATCGAGGTGTGTAGGGTAGATGCGCTCGCACATGAAGCCAGTCACTTTTCAGCGAAAATGGACGTAGCATTATCGCCGTGTCGATAATGTCAGTATTGCTGAGTAGGCGTTTTTTGCACTGCTCTACTGTGCGATGGTTGATAATCTGTAGTGGTGCTAATTGCTCATAGATTACGGACCCATCAAGATGTCGAGGAATAGCTGATATTTGTGTTATTGCCTTTGGTCGAAGGTGGGGTGGCAATGAGGTGTTAATCAAGTCTTCTAGTATTCTGGGGTCTGTCGAGTCATTTGATGCAACAAAAATAACCCACCCCGTAGCGCTCGAGCGGGTTACCGTTTTTTGTAAATGAGAATAACAACAACCCAATACATCACTAATAGGATGTAGTTGATAGAATTCTTCTACTAACGATTGTAGATTTACAGGTAAACCATCAATCATCGCAACTGATTCAGCGTTCTGTATTTGAAGTGTCGCTTCCTGTGGTGATTTACTGCTTTTTTGGCGTCCGATCAATCCCGTGTGAAAATGGTTGATGGATTCATTGGGCGAAAAGGATAGTGTATTCCAGAGGTTTAGGGGCTGTATACGTTGCCGCCGGTCAACCTGAGAGATTAGCCCGTTTTGTACCTGTGGCTCACTATGAGCGCTATTCGGAAAAACATCTTGAACGAGGATTTCTCTTCCTAATTCCGGCAGGTAGTATTGAATAATAAATGCGGCGGAGTGTAAATTAGCAATATTTGAATTCTTGTCCAAATAATGACTTAATACCGAATTGCCAATAGGAGGGGCTTGAATAAATAGGGTTACGCCAGCATCGATTTTTTGATGTGCAATCCGATAGGACTCAAATAGATCGATGGCGTTTTCCTCTGTAAGGATAAGCCAGCCAACGATGCCGCTGTCGAGGTTACGTTTTATGCTGGGTATGTCATCTTTGGTGATTCGCAGCGTCGTCCCAGCATATAAACTCCCAAGTATTTCTAGAAATTCCAGGTGTGGCTTAACGTTAACGGCGAGACCAACGGTCGCCTGTGAATTATTGATAGACTGTCCAAAAGCGAAGAACCTTTCGTTTAAGGTTTGCTTGTGTATGACATTAGTATTGCCATCGACAACATCAATGCAGGCAGGGTGATATCCGGGTGAAAATTGGTGTTCATTGATTGCTGTTAGGGTGGTTGTGGGCCGATTTCTGGACTGAGTGTAGGGCGAGTTTTTGATGTCTGACAGGGCTGGAGTTATTGTTAATACAAAGCAAGCATGATTTTGTATCGCCGTCTCCCAGACGTTGTCATGAGTGCCGCCTTGAATGACGGTATCAATCTCAGACTCTTTAAAATGTTTGTTTGCCTGGATCTCAGGTGTATCTTTTGGTAATAAGAAAAAGGTTTTTTCTAGCTTATTTAACGCGAAAGCAATGAGCACTGCATCGAGTGAGTTGGCATAACGAATTCCGACCCTATTGGCATTTTTTGGAAGGTCGGCCGATATTTTTTGAGTTATCGTCGATAAAAGAGTGCTTATCTCACCATTGCTGTAATGGGATGTGGTTCCGTCGCTATTACATACGATAAATGCTTCTTTTGTTGGGGATTCCTGTAGGCGTTGGTCAATGACATTAAGATAGCAGGGTGCTGGTTTATAGGGGGGAAGTGATGTTTTATTGAGATTTAACCCAAATTTAGTAGTATCACTTAACTCCGATTTTAATAATGGTTGTTGTGGTTTTGAGACCATTTGACTCAGCATTTGTATGAAATGTTCAGCCATGGTTTTAATGGTGTAGCGGGAAAATATATCGGAATTGTATCCCCAGTTGCAGACCATCTCTTCGCTGGTATCCAGAACGGAAAGCATGATATCGTAAGTTGCACCGCGCTGTCCTGAAATAGGTAATACTTTCTCAAAAATGTTATGCCCCTTTCCCATAACACTTTCCAATAGTTTTTCATTGGGTTGATGCCAAAGAAACATTGCCTGTATTAACGGCGTTAACCGAGTATCTCTTACCGGTTTTAATTTTTCTACTAACAGAGGAAAGGGATAGTCTTGATGACGTATTCCTTCCAACAAACCTTTCTGAGTTTGCAAACACAGTTTTTCAAAATCTACCTGATCATTAATTTGGTTACGAATTATAATTGGATTGGAGAAATCCCCTACACACCATTCGAAACCATTGAGGGGGCGACTGGCAGTTGGTGTACCAATCAGTATGTCCGACTGTTTTGTGTAGCGATTAAGAAAGGCGAAAAATGCCGCCATTAATGTGGTTAATGCAGTAACCCCTAGTTTTTTTGAATAGTCTTTAATTTCCAACGCAAGTGTTTTATTCACCGGCAATTTGAAAATATCCCCACGAAAGGACATCACTTCAGGGCGAGGATTGTCTTTAGGAAGGTCTAGCACAGGTAACTCGCCTGAAAGCAAGTTTTTCCAGTAGAGCCAGTGTTTTTTTCCTAGCTGACTATCGACATAATTCTGTTGCCAGTCAACAAACTCACTATAGCGGCGAGTTACATTCGGTAGTGTGACATTTTTTCGTTCGATAATTGACGTATAAAATAGAGACAGTTCACCAAGTATCAATTGACATGACCAAAAATCAGCAGCGATATGATGTAGCGCCAAAACAAAGTAGAAGTCGCTTTTGTTGTTAATGATATTCTCAATTAGCACTAGTCGAATCGGAGAATGTTCTAGTGCTAGCGGTTCATCGGCTTTTTCGGCAATTAACGCTTCAATCTCAATGTCTGTAAGGTTCTTGACGGACAGTTTCCTAACAGGAACTCCCGTTAATTTAGTAGGAGCTTGTCCTAGCTGGTTATCTTCCTCGAAAAAAATTGTTCTAAGCAATTCATGTCTTTGGAGAACTTGTGTGCAGGCATGCTCAAAAGCTTTTAGATGGGCATCTTCAGGCAATTTACAGGTGAAAAGCATGTTGAATACAGGGCTGTTTGGCGATAAACAGTAGAGTGACCACAACGCTTTTTGGCTAAACGATAGCGGAAAGCTGGAAAGGTTCGCTTGCTCACGAGAACTTTCACGCTTCAGGTGCTCAATGATGGCCGGCTTACTTTCTTTGAGCTTTTTTAATTGCTCCGGCTGCAGAGCCCCTTCTGGGGCTTTGAGTTTTAGCTTGCCATCTTCTACCCAAAGCTGAACACCTTGTTCAGCCAATGCTTTCAAATACATGTCCATACTACTACCGCTCATTCTGTGTGATATTGGTGTTATGGTACTTTCAGAAATCACTTTTACAGTTCAATTTCTATCATGGACTGGTCAACATCGAGAAGGGCTGATGTATCAAACGTCGCCATAGTTTCTTCACTTGTATTAATTTCACCTGTAGCGACTTGCTCGAAATAGTCTTCTGTAAAGAGTGAAGATAGGTATTCTGCTAAGGATTGAATACTCGGGCCTTCTAATAAAATATGGACAGGTAGTTCTAGTGCAAGTTCTCTTGTTAGCTGAGTCTTGAACTCAATTGCCATCAATGAATCGATACCCATTTGCAGCAAAGACAAATCTACATCAACGGATGTTTTGCTTAAAACAATAGACAGTTTCTTGTGTACATATTCTACAATCTCGTCGATACGTTGTTCATTTGAATACCCTTTCATTTTTTCGATGAAAGCGTGGTTCAATTGACTCAGGTCGATAGATTTCGTGAAGTGCTGGCCGATCTCTTGCAGAAAACCATGCTCCTTTACACCAGGCCAATGTTGAAAAAACTTGAACCACTGAACTGGCAATACTGTTAGCTGGGTATTGTTCATGGAAAGGGCTTGCGATAAATGTTCGAAACCCTCAGTGGTTGTTATCGGCGTGATTCCGAGCTTTTCAAAGTAACCGTGTGCTTGCGTATCCATTCTTGTAGCAAGACCAACTTCTCCCCATGGCCCCCAGTTAATGGCCGTTCCCACAAGTCCTTGTTGTTGTCTCAACTGCATTAGCTGATCAATAAAGGCGTTAGCAGCGGCATAGTTGGCTTGTCCAGCATTCCCTAGAACCGATGAAATAGAGGAGAAACATACAAACTGATCTAACGCTATATCTAATGTCGCCGAGTGTAAGTTTATTGCGCCCTGGATCTTAGGTGCAAAAGTAACGGCATAGTCTTCCCAACATTGCTGGCTTATTAAAGCATCACTGATAATGCCTGCTTCATGATAAATACCCTTCAGTACATTACCGTCTTGTTGGATCGCATTGATGAGTTCACGAACCTTGATATTATCAGCAACATCTGTCTGATATGTAGTGATACAAACGCCAGAGTTAGTCCATTGCGTTATACGACGCTGTGCCTCTTCGTTAGGTAAGGAACGGCCACATAATGCGATGTTTTTGATTCCGTTTGAAATCAACCACTCAGCGGTCTCTAGACCTAGAGCACCTAATCCACCCGTAATTAGATAGACGTCACTTTTATTACCTGCAAAAACAGATGTTAAAGCAGAGGGCTTGCCCTTAAATTCAACAGCTTGTAGGCGAGGAATAAACTGCATTTCATTACGAATAAGCAGTTGAGATTCCTGTTCTTGAAATAGAAGATAATTGGCAACGTCTTCAAGACTAGGGGAGTCTCCTACAAAATCGACTACTTGAGTATTTAGTTCTGGATACTCAAGGCATATTGTTTTTGCCATACCCCATAACGTTGCCGCCGCGATATTTTCCTGACCTTTTTCTAACGCATAGACCTGAGCACCCTGGGTTACAATTCCAAGTGATGGTAGTGCGGCAGCATCATCTGTAACCGTCAGGAGTTTTACTTGCTGAACAACGTTAAGTAATGAAAGGCAGTTTAACGCTTGTACAGAAATATCTGTCGTGAGAGAGGCCGTTTCCATCCCTAAACAATGGATAACACGATCAATGGTTAGCCCTGTAGTCGTTAGATCGGTAAAGAGTAACTTGACCTGCTCAGACGCCCTGAAGTCTAACTGGTATTGCAGATCATTAATGCGCTGATAGGATTCACTCTGTTGTGCGATTATGCACTTATTGGAGCGCTGTGATAAAATCTCTCCAAGGGATTCCCTGACTTCCTTTCCATTCTCTGACGATCCAACGCAGACAAGAATGTTGCTATCATCGATGTCCGTAGATACTGGTGATGGCTCTTGCAATTGCCATTGTGTTTCATAAAAAACAGTGTCTGGTACTGGACTTATCGCCTGTAGAAATAACGTTTTGTCGATTTGTTGAATGTTGAATCCGGTAATGTCTGCGGTTTTTTCACCGCGTTCATTTATCAATTGGATATCTATTATTGCATTGTTTTCGTTGATTTCTCTTATGGTCGATAGGCACCACAGTTTATTTGCCTTAGGGGTGTGGTAAAGTTTGAATGATTCAATGGATTTTGGAACGGCGGTTAATGCTGTTGTTCTTTGCCCCAAACCGATAGCAGCAATTGATTGAAAGCAGCTGTCGATTAAACCAGTATGGATAGGAATCATCCCATCCTCAGCTATAGAGGGAGGGCAATGCAGGTTGCTGAGGACTTTTTTGCTGTTGTCGTCGTACCAAACCTTTTCGTTCCATTGAAAATCAGCACCATGAGATATGGAACTGGTAGTCTGTAGTTCAGAGTAGAAATCATCTCGATCAAATTCAATCGTGGCATTATCTTGAATAGGGCTCAGCGCCTCTAGGGGGTAATTCTCAGGCGAGCCTTCGGTGTTCTCGGTGGCAATACAGGTAACATGTATTGTTTTGTTTTTGGAAGACTCTTTTTCATCTGCGACTAACGTAGACAATTCAATGTGTAGCTGGTCATCTTTTCGGATCAGAATGTTGAGGATTGAAATTTTGGACTCATCAAATTGATCCAGATCTAACAAAATGGGTGCTAATAGTGATAAATCACTTATCTCCCATTGTTTATTCGGCGAGTAGTCCATGAGAGCGGAAAATATTGCGCTTACATAGAAGCCACCAGCGACGACGATTTCGTTAAACACTTTGTGTTGTTTTAACAGGGGGAAGTGCTTGGGATCTAGGTAAATCTCATAAACAGCTTCATCAAATAGGGAGTGTTTAATAATTTTGCTGAATAATGGGTGGTCGATTGAGGTATTCTGACCATGTGCTAAAGGTTTGTAGTCTGACCCAAAAATATTGTCGGGACGAGTTGGTAGTGGCGTGGCTAGATGAGCCTGAGACGGTGTCGAAATTTCCGTTGATAACTCTGTTGATAATTCTGTGGCCGGCGAGGCATTAGTCATCACATCGAGCTTGGTTTTGTACAGAGCACTTTGTTCTTCAGATAATTCAAACCAATGGAGCGTTCGATAAAAAGGGTAACGTGGTAAAACAACGTTGTTCTGGGTACCTTTTGGATAAAGGTTTTTCCACTGGATTACCGACCCGCTGTGGTGTAGCTGTACCAAACTAGATAACAACTGAGATTGTTCATCTTTATCATTAAGTAAGGTAGGTAGATACTGGATTTTGTTTTTTTCGACCTTGAATTCAAGTGACTCGCGGGCTAAATCTAGCATCGCAGAGCCAGATCCCATTTCGATCAAAACATCCATACGAACCTTTTTAAGGGTGTTGATAGCGTCTGATAACTTATTCGTTTCTTCTTGATGAGTCACCCAATAGTCTGAATGACAAATTTCGCTATTTGCCAATTTACCCGTCTGGCAAGATATAAAGGGGAATCTTGGTTTATTATACTGTATTTTCTCTGCGATCGACTTGTAATTGTTGCCGGTAGTGCGAGCAATAACAAGGTGTAAGGTGTCTTCTCGAGAGAGCACACCAGCGCAGTAGGCTGCAGCGTATTCGCCAGTGCCGTTGCCCAATAATCGATTGGGTTTTATACCTAAGTGAAACCATAAGTCGGTGCTGGCAATTTGCAAAACGCAGGTAGCCACCACTGAGTACTGCGCCTGTGTTAGGAGCTCTGACTTGTCTCCCCATAGAATGCCTTTTAAAGAGAAGCCCCATTTTTTGGAAAGGACAGCGTCACATTTATCAAATGACATTTTAAAGGCAGGGTAGTGCTGGTAAAGATCTTTCCCCCGTTCGAAAAGCTTGGCATTGACCGCTGAAAACAAGAAGGTGATTTTGGGTAGTCGTTCCCATGTTATGGAGGAAAATGTATCGGAAGACTCTTTTCCTTCTACAAAATCGGATAGCTTTTTCTGAAACTCATTTGCATTTTTTCCAAGTACGGTTAGACGATGGCTTAGTCCTGAACGACTTTGATTTGTACTATGGCAAAGGGAGACCAATGTAGGAACGTTATCTTTTTGAGATAGTAGACTGGAAATCTCCTGGGCTAGTTGCTTGAGTGACTCAGGGTGCCTAGCAGAAAGAGTCAACGGCATTAGTTTGTTTTCATTACTAATGGGTACATCGTTACCCTGTATATCGTTATTCTGAGCACCTTCATTACCGGCTTTTTTCACCTCAGGAAGACCTTGCATGATGACGTGTGCGTTGGTACCACTAAAGCCAAAGGAACTTACCCCGGCAATGGGCGCATCCATATCCCATTTTGTTGCTTGGTCAACTACCTTGATGGGGATATCTTCCCATGCTATATGCGGATTGGGTGTGTCGAAATGTAATTGCTGAGGGATTTCTTTATGCTGTAGTGCCAATGCGACTTTAATGACACCGGCAATACCTGCCGCTGTTTCACTATGACCGATATTTGTTTTGACAGAGCCCACTTTTAAAGGTGTGTTGTTATCATGATTTCCCGAAAATACAGAGGCTAAGGCGTTAATTTCAATGGGGTCACCTAACGCGGTTCCTGTTCCATGGGCCTCGACATACTCAACCTTTTCTGGAGAGACGCGAGCATTTGCTAACGCCGCTTGAATAACCTGTGTTTGCGCAATTTCATTAGGCGCAGTAATACCTTGGCTACGACCGTCTTGATTAACGGCGCTACCGCGAATAACGGCTAGAACATTATCACCCGCTTTTTTAGCGTCGGATAAGCGCTTTAGTACAATCATGCCGCAACCTTCGGCACGTACATATCCGTCAGCGCCTTTATCGAAGGTTGCACATCGTCCACTGGGGGATAATAGCATTGCCTTAGAAAATACCACGGAGGTCGCTGGATTTAGGATTAAACTGACGCCACCTGCCAATGCCATATCGGATTCTTTGGTTCGCAAACTTTGTATTGCCAAGTGCAGCGATACTAAGGAAGACGAACACGCAGTTTCAACCGATACGCTTGGGCCAGTAAGACCCAGAAGATAAGAAATACGCCC
Organism: uncultured Gammaproteobacteria bacterium; assembly: GCA_913063495.1. GTDB lineage: Bacteria > Pseudomonadota > Gammaproteobacteria > Pseudomonadales > Ketobacteraceae > 42-54-T18. Next base: position 9,695 of record CAJXXT010000109.1, read on the forward strand.
CGTGGCAACACTAAGAGCGTTCCCTGTGCCCTCATAAGGGGTGATTGCATCTAAGTCAGAAAAGCGACTTCGAACAAACGAGTAGTCTTGAGTAGCTATGCCTGCAAATACGCTGGTTTTACTGCCTTTTAAGCTCTCGATAGTACAGCCTGCTTGCTCAAGAGCATGCCAGCTAACTTCTAATAGAATCCGTTGTTGCGGATCCATAGATTCTGCTTCTCTGGGGGATATACCAAAAAAGTTGGAATCAAAGTCGCCGATGTTATCCATCATGCCTAAATGACGACTATAAAACTTTCCAGGTACCGAGGGGTCTGGGTCATAAAAATGCTCGAGCCCCCAGCGCTGATTAGCGTCTTCGATACAGTCTTTGCCCTGAGTTAACGCTTCCCAATAATCCTCTGGATTGTTAATGCCTCCGGGATAACGACAACCCATTCCAACAATTGCAATAGGTTCATGTTGTTCGTTATTTTTTGCGTCAAGCTTGCGTTGCAACTTGTCGATTTGAACCAGTGCATTGGTTACTAATGCTTTGTAGTTTGGTGCTTGTTTAGTTGTAGGTTTAGCCGTAGCGTTATCCTTTGTCATTAGTCGTTACCTCCCTGTAATGCAGCTAATTTTTGCGCCAATAGTTCTGCGGCTTCTTCTTCAGTAAGTTCTTCCAGATTGGTTTCGATAACGGTCACATCGTCTTCGTAGTAATCAACGTGGGTAAAACTTTCAAGCATCTGAGAGTCAACATTTTCATCCTGATCATCAATGTCATTGTCTTCTTCGATATCCTCCCCAGTCTCTTCCGCTAATTCAGCGGCGTGATTGGGATAGAGTTCTGTAGTAAGGAACCCGCTTAGCTCCATTAGCGAAGGATACTTAAACAGTAATGTTGCAGGTAATGCTCGACCAAGAAACCCATTAACGATGTTGCGCATTTCAACTGCCATCAATGAATCGAGACCAAGTTCCTGTAACGGCTTTTGCGGGTCTATTTGTTCTGGAGTATCAAACCCCATGACCCGGGCTAGTTGATCACAGAGAGCGTCGATTAGAATCTGTTGACGTTCACTGGCAGGTACTTCTTCCAGATTTTTAAGCAACATCTCTGCCATTTTCTTAATATCAGAATCAGAGCTGTTGTCTTTTTTGATTTTTATATGACTAAAGTAAGCGGGGGATTCAGTTAGGCCTAAGTTGGTCAATAACTTATCCCATTCCATGGCGGCAACACCTACTTGAACAGGGTTGTCTTGTAGTGTTCGTTCGAAGGCTTCAATGGCCTTTTTAGGGATTAATGCATTAACGCCGGTTGAACCGGTAAAACGACCCTCTACCTGAGCACTTGCTGCCATACCAATGTCCGCCCAAGGCCCCCAGTTTATGCTGGTACCCGATAACCCGATGGATCGTCTGTAGGTCATCAGACCGTCAAGGAAAGCATTGGCAGCCGCATAGTTGCCCTGCCCAGGGGAACCCATCAAGGATGCAATTGATGAAAAGGTAATGAAGAAATCCAACGGTTGCGTTGAATGCTGTCGTTCGGTCTGTTGATGCAGGTGCCAGGCACCAAGCATTTTAGGCGCAAGAACAGTTTCAAAGCGTGACCAATTTTGCTGGGTGATCATGCCATCATCCAGTACACCTGCGGCATGGACAATACCACCTAATTTAGGGAAATCTTTTCCAAATCGGCTAATCAATGTCTTAACGTTTTCTTCATCGGCGACATCGGCATTGGCTATCGATACAGTGGCACCTAGTGCTTCGAGACGCTGTATTTTTTGTTGTGCATCGTTACTGGGAGATCTTCTGCCCGTTAACACGAGGTGACGGGCACCTTGCTTAGTGAGGCTTTCTGCAACGCTGAGGCCCAGAGCCCCTAATCCACCAGTAATCAAATAACTGCTGTTATCAGAAACGTTAATTGCAGGTTGTTGCTGTTCTTGAGGGTTTGTTATAACCACCTTTCCAATATTTCGCGCTTGTGCCAGGTGACGGAATCCTGATGAAACATTGTGCATTGGGAATGACTGCAGGGGCAGTGGTTTCAATATGCCTTCTTGGTAATCATTGGCAATTTCCTGCAGTAGAAGGGCCAATAATTTTGGTTCGCTGATAAATATTTCGGTGAGATCAAAAACAAAATAGTTAACATCAGGGCGTTTCTCAGCAGCCTGTTCTTTCGACCAGATGTCGATTTTTCCAATTTCAACAAAGCGGCCGTTTTCCGACAATAAATTCAGCGATTTTGGTATACATTCACCGTTAATACTATTCAGAACAATGTCGACCCCCTCACCATTAGTGAGTGTCTTTATCTCATCAGCAAACTCAAGAGTTCGAGAGTTCATTATGTGCTTAACACCTTGCGCCCTTAGGAATCTCCATTTACCTGGACTTGCCGTGGCAAATACTTCAGCCCCTAAATACTGAGCAACCTGTAACGCGGCTAAGCCCACACCACCAGCGCAGGCGTGAATTAACACACGATCGCCCTTTTTAATCTTTGCGAGTGTTTTTAGTCCGTAATAAACCGTTAGAAAAACTGTTGGAATAGCCGCAGCTTCTGCGAAGGATATATTTTCAGGTTTCTTCACGGTAAAGTACTGGTGAGTAACAACGTGGCTACCTAGGCTACCCATTGTTGCTGCGAGAACGGTGTCGCCAACCTTAACGTTGGTAACATCCTTGCCTATCGCAACAATTTCCCCCGCGCAATCAAACCCTAGTGGTAGGGTTGTTTGAATGTCGGCTCCAGTACGCTCGGCAAATTCCTTAAACATTCCCAGAGCGTTTAGTACATCTCTGAAGTTAAGCGCTGTAGCGTGCACGCGAATCTCAACTTCTTCCGCCCCCGGCGCTATTCTCTCTGCAGGATCAATTGATAGATTATCGAGAACACCATCGCTGGGAACGTTGACTCTATAAGCCTCTGTTGCTGGAATAGGGTGAACCCCAATATGTCGATTTTCCATTGTCGACTCAAGACGAGCCACATGGCGAACGCCTCGTCGAATGGCGATTTGATCTTCATTGTCAGAGACTAATAGGTCTTTTATTAAAATATCAAGGTCAAGCTTACGGCTTTCGCTATTGGCCTGTAGATCAACATCAAAGCGGGTACACTTAAGTTCAGCATGCTCCATAGCAATAACTCGGCCCAATCCCCACAATGCAGCCTGACCGACATGAGGTGGTTGCTCATCACCCTCAATTTGGTAAGCATTTGAGGTGCCTAGCCATAGTTGTGGAGGTTTGTTCCATCCTATCAAGGACAATGCCTGAATAACATGGATACTGGACTCACAGGTTTCTTTCTGCTCATTTTGTAGGGCTGACAAGTTGTCGATATTATTGTCTTCTGTAATGCCCAGAAGATTAATAATCCCCAAACAGTTGCTCCCTGAATCACCGTAAAGCTCCGAGAGTAATTGTTGGATTTGTTCAGGATTTTCTAGAGAGAGCTGGTAACGCAGCGTTGAAATTTGTTCATAGCACTCCGCATTTGTCACGAAAACGACATTATGCTCATGACCCTCGATCTCTGTCATTAACTCGGCAACGAATTTTAGAGCGAGACTATTGGTAGACGCACCGTCTTTGCCAATAATAAGCCACGAAGCATTGTCTTCACGCTTTAATGGCACAGGCAACGCATTGTCATTGCCTTTGGTATGCCAACGAGGCTGGTAAAGCCAATCATTAACAACGTCCTTGTTTAAGCCCTGTTGTAACGCGGCACGGCTGGCTTTACGGGTTTCAATGGCGACAACCTCAGCAACAAGTTTTCCGTTTTCATCGATTAATTGCACATCACCGGTTTGTGTTTCATGGTCTTTGTTGACTTGGTCTCGTAAGGTTGAGTGAAACCAGAGACGTTCTCCGGCTTCAGGTTTTCTGTATAACTTGAAACTCTCTAATGCAAACGGTATGTAAATTTCGTCAGCGTTACCCGAGTTGAAAATAAACTCTTCATTCCCATCAGGTTGGCACGATGCAAGAGATTGGAAAAAGGAATCAACCAAAGTAGGATAGAGCTGATAATCTTTTACTGCATCGGGCAGCTTAGGCCAGCGTAACTCTCGAACGGCCCTTGATCCGTTATACCATCCGTCGCCTAACCACTGAAACGATTCACCTAGGTTGTATCCAAGGTCGGTGAAAATCGAATAGAACTCTTCTCCAGTCATAGTCGGGGACCATTCAGATTTAATATCATCCCAAGGTAATTGCCCGTCGATGCTATCGTAGTTAACTTGGTAGTGTATGTTTCCTGTCGCATGAACAACCCAGCGATTTTGATCTGATGGATCTTCATCAACACCAATGCTCATTAACTCTGAATAGGCAATACCTTCGTCTTTGATCTCTATTATGAGTTGGACGTTTCTGGCTTCGTCATCGCTGGGAACAAGTGGCTGGAGAAAGCACACATCATCCAGTTCACATTGGGAGGATCCAAAGGCCTCGTTGGCTGCGGAAAGCATTAAGGAAATATGTGATGCTCCTGGTACGACAACAGAACCAAATAATTTATGGTCCGAGACATAAGCAGGGGAGGATGTAGTGTAAGTTGATTCAAAGCGAACTTGTTTTGATCCAGGTAAACGTAAGCGCTCTCCTAGCATTGGAAACTTGTAACGCTTCATTGGTGAGATAGAGCTACTCTTGCCACCGCCCATCCAAAATCGACTGCGCTGAAATGGGTAGGTTGGCAGTACAACGCGGTTTCGTTGGTAACTGGACTCGAACGCTGTCCAATCAATATCTAATCCGTGTTGATACGTGTTACCCACAGCAGACAGTATCTGTTTCCATTCAGGGTGACCATTACGAAGGCTGGGTAACCAGGTGGCATCTAAATCGGGTATACAGTTACGTCCCATCCCCAATAGTGTTGGCCGTGGTCCAACTTCAATAAGAATGCTGCACTTTAACCGTTCTACAGTTTTCATTCCTTGTAAAAAGCATACAGGCTGCCTGACATGATCTAACCAGTATTGAGGATTGCAGAGTTCCTCTGTTGAGCGTTTCCCTGTGAGGTTGGATATTACGCCGATCCGGGGTTTATTGAACTTAACGCTGCGAACAACACTTTCGAAACCTGGCATCATCGGCTCCATAAGTACTGAATGGAACGCGTGAGATACGCCTAGCTGTATTACTTCGATACCATTTGATTTAAGATTTTCGGTAATACTTGCGAGCGCGGTTTTTTCACCGGATACTGCAATTTGAGTGGGGCCGTTGTAGGCTGCAATGGAAACTTGAGAGGCAAAAGGCGCAATGGCTTTTTCTACCGTTTCAATCTCGGCAATAATCGCAATCATACTGCCATTGTCAGGCAACTGTTGCATTAAACGTCCACGAGCTGCAATCATTTTTAAGCCGTCTTGCAGAGTGAATACACCCGCGATACAAGCTGCCGCATACTCGCCAACACTGTGACCCATCAATACATCGGGTGACACTCCCCATGATCGCCATAACATTGCCAGTGAATATTCAATAGCAAAGAGCGCGGGTTGTGTGTATTGAGTTTGATTGAGGAGCGCTGTGTTTTCACCCCATAGAACAGAAAGTAAAGACTGATCAAGGTGAGGTTCTAACAAGGAGTTACATAGATCCATCCACTCGCGGAATTGTTGATGGGTTTCATAAAGTGATTTGCCCATGTCTGGATACTGTGACCCTTGACCGCTGAATAAAAAGAGCACATCACCTTGAAGCTTTTTAAGCTTATTGTGTTTTTCTAATGAAAATGCTTCTAATTGTGACAGCAAGTTTTCCTGGCTATCAGTAACAAAGGCTGTGCGATGAGAAAAGTGATTTCGCCCAACATTAGCGGTATAACAGATATCAGCGATGTCAAATTCTTTGTTTGATTGAAGGTGTCGTTGGAAATTTCGAACTTGCGCATTTAGTGCTTCTTCATTTTTTCCCGACAAAGTAAGTATATGATGAGTACGATCAACATCATTAATCGCTGCCCGCCGTAAGGGGCCTTCTTCAATCACCGCGTGAGAATTGGTTCCACTAAATCCGAAAGAACTGATTGCTGCAAGACGCTTCTTTTTATCGGTGTTCCAAGGGGTTAGTACGGTAGGAATAGTGATTTTTTGTTTATCAAATTCAAGGTGAGGGCTAATTTCTTTCAGATGTAGATGGGGGGGGATGAAGCCATTTTTCATGGAAAGAATGATCTTAATTAACCCTGCTGCTCCTGCCGCCACTTCAGTATGACCAAGGTTGGTTTTGACTGATCCGACTGATAAAGGCGCTGTTCGGTTCTTTGCTTTGCCGTAGACGGAATTGATAGAGCGCATCTCAATAGGGTCACCTAAAGCAGTACCCGTACCGTGCGCTTCAATGTATTCAATATCTGCTGCGGATACCTTTGCACGTTTTAGTGCAGTGCTAATGACGGTTTCTTGTGCTGGGCCGTTAGGTGCTGTTAGCCCTTGACTACGACCGTCTTGGTTGATGGCGCTACCGCGAACAACGGCAAGGATGTTGTCGTTGTCTGCAATAGCATCTTTTAGACGTTTTAGTAGTACGATGCCACAACCTTCAGAGCGAACGTATCCATTGGCTGATTTGTCGAATGTTTTACAGCGACCATCTGCTGATAACATTTGCGCGCGTGAAAGCGTTATATTCGTCAGTGAAGAGAGTGTTAAATTGACGCCCCCAGCAATGGCAATATCACTTTCACCAAGATTCAACGATTGACAGGCCATATGTACCGACACTAACGATGAAGAGCAGGCGGTATCCACAGCGGTGCAGGGGCCTTGCCACCCTAGTACATAGGAAATTCTACCAGCCGCAATGCTAAGGGAGTTGCCAGTACCTAAATAAGCATTTATCAATGTAGGATCGGCAAGTGTCATTGCTTGTTGACCATATTCATTGGGGCCAGCTCCGACAAAAACGCCACCTAAGTTACCGGAAAAACTAGCGGGACTATAACCAGCATACTCAATGGCTTCCCAGCTTGTTTCCAGCAATAAACGTTGTTGCGGATCCATAGATGTCGCTTCGATTGGAGCGATACCAAAAAAGTCATTATCAAACAGGTCGATATCATCGATTAAACCGCCCCAGCGACTATACACTTTACCGGGTGCTGCGGGATCTGGATCGTAATAGTCATCAAGAGACCAACGCTTATCGCCAAGGTCTTCAACACCATCAACGCCGTTTTTAAGCAGGTCCCAGAAAGCGGCCGGATTGGTACTATGCCCAGGATAACGACAAGCCATTCCAATAATAGCGACGGCATTTTCAAGTTCAGGAGTATCTTCGCTTATTTCGTGTTTCATGGTATTTGTATCAGTATTGTTGTCGGCATAGTCAGTGGAATCGATAGGGGACTCTGTTGTTACTGCGTTGTTTTCAGAAGCATTGGCTTTCGCTTGGCTGGCGCTTTCGACTTTAAGCTGTTCGTCCAAATGTTCGGCCAATGCACTTATCGAGGGGTAGTCAAACAATAAGCCTACTGGTAACGACGTTGAAATAGCTTTTGCCAATACGTTGCGTATTTCAACCGCCATTAGACTATCAAGACCCAGCTCGTGAAGTGGTTGCAGGGTGTCAATGTCCACGTCATCATCTTCAGTGCCCGATAGCCCCATAATATTGATGACTTGATCTTTAACATAACTCAGCGAGATTTTTTTTCTTTCGGCGGGTAAAGCATCATCCAGCTGATGTTTTAGTTCGCCACCTGAATGTAGCTCATCTTCACTAAGATCCAACCCATCAAAACCCCGACCGGCCTTTGCTGATAACTGGTCGATTAATAAGGGTGGGGTAGTTCCCGCCATGGCGAACATGCTACCTATTTGACTCCAATTCATCGGTACAACGACAACCTGGTGTAGACCAGAGTTAATTAGTCGATTAAATATGGCGATACCTTGTTCCGAAGGTATTGAGCCGATCCCAGTATTTCGCGCAAGCCTGTTTCTTACGGCTTCGTTGGCCATACCTGTTTGGCTCCATGGGCCCCAGTTAATAGTGAGTACTGGTTTTGACAGTTGGCGCCGGTATTCAGCGAAAGAGTCTAGGAAGGTATTGGCCGCAGAATAATTTGACTGTCCTGGTAACCCAAGTATGGAGGCTACAGAAGAGAAAAGGATAAAATGATCGAGCGCTAAGTCCTTTGTCGCTTCGTGCAGGTTCCAAGTACCAACAACTTTGGGTTGAAATACTTTTTCAAATCGAGACCATTTTTGTTGTGCAATAACGCCATCATCCAGAACACCGGCGGTATGTATTACACCGATTAATGGTTTGTCAGT
>CAJXXT010000110.1 GCA_913063495.1 uncultured Gammaproteobacteria bacterium
GCATACGGGAAGAATCAGATTCATCTCTATGCGAATTATGATTGTGCCCCTTGTATGAAGCGTGATTGTGAATACGCTGGCCCAAAGGTGAAAAATCAATTGGATATAGCAAGGGGAGAGTATGTTGATCCGCCTTGTTTTAGTAGCATTATGCCAAACGCAGTATTTGACGCGTTAAGGCAACAGATTATTGAGGTGTAATATGGCGAACGCACTTTATTTGTCTGAGTATTTTTCTGAGCTGTGGAAGGGGAAGGATCCTTTTGACGAAGTAGAGAAAATCACGGGTGAGGTTTATCGCGAACTGGATGGTAGAACAACGTTACGGTTTGAACTTGATGGAAAGGGATACTTTCTAAAGATACATCGAGGTGTTGGTTGGAGGGAGGTTTTTAAGAATCTTGTTCAGTTACGCTTGCCTGTGCTTGGTGCAGAAAATGAATGGAAAGCGATTGATAAGCTGAAGAGTATTAATGTTGATACCATGACGTATGTGGCTTATGGGAAAACAGGGATTAATCCAGCGAAGCAATTGTCATTTATTATTACCGAGGATTTGACGGATTGTATTTCTTTGGAAGATTATTTTCTTGGGATGCCCGTGGAAGATCGGGCGGGTGCAAAAGCGGAAGGGCTTATTGAAAAACTGGCTGAGTCTGTGACGGCAATGCATCAACATGGAATGAATCATCGGGATCTTTATATTTGCCATTTTCTGTTTGATCCTAAAAAAATAGAGAGTGAACAAACGTTGCATGTGATTGATTTACATCGAGCCCAGATTCGAGAAAAAGTTCCGTATCGTTGGTTGGTGAAAGATGTTGCTAGTGTTGTTTATTCGATGAAAGAAGTTTATGCCAGTAAAGATCAGATATCGACGTTTACTCGTTTGTATAGTGTGGACGGCGATAGTCGATTTTGGGCAGCAGTGATGAAAAAATCTGATGCTTTGTTAGCAAAAATTGTATAAAGCGAATTTATTGTAGGTGTTTAATGTTTGGTCAAAATGAAGGTTTGAGAAAATTTAATAATACTATTGAATTAGTATTGGTTGCTTGGTTGTGTTTAGGTCTTTTTCTTATTCTAAGTAGCATGGTTTGGTCTTTGACTGGTACGGCGTATATTACACGTATACATCTGGGTTGGGTGTTGCCGAGCGTGTTAATAGGTATTTGGGGTTGGCGACATTTTTTTGAGTTTTGGACGTCTAATTGGCCACTTTTTCTGTTTTTTGTTTCTTTATCTATAGCATCATTTTTTCTAACAGAAAATAACGATGGTTCTATTCGTGATTTAAAAGCTGTTGGTATCTTTTTATTTGGGATTCCCGCTGTTGTTCGGGTTATGGCGGTACGTAATTTTTTGTTATTTGACGTGGTGTTATTTTTTTCAGGATTAATAGTCTGTGGATATGTTTTAGTTGAGTTATATGACGTTTATGCCGTGCATGGCGGTAGAGCTGTTGGCCGATTTAGCGTGTTTCCAGTAATAAATAATCCACTATATATGGCTCAGTATGTCGGTGCATTGGCAGTGTTTTTTTTGGGCGCGGCCGGTCGGATTTACAAAAGTAAGGGGCAATTGTGGCCTGTTTTTTTGGTTATGTTCTGTGTTCTAGCATTGGCAGCATTTAAAACAGAGAGTAGGTCTTGGTTAGTTGCAATGGCATTAGTTTGTGCAGTGTCTATGTACAGCACTAAACGCTTTGGGTTGATGGCACTTAGTTTTGTCTGTGCTGTCGCTTTCGGATGGTTTTTTAAAGACCAAATTTTCACGAGAGGAATCTCAATGTCTTACCGTGATCAGATATGGATGGAAGGTATTAGACAAGGGCTTGAATCACCTTTAGGGCAAGGTTCTGAAGCTGAACTTCAGGTTTTAAAATGGAGTGAACCACATAATTTATTTCTGTCTATTTGGATGATGTATGGGGTCGTTCCATTTATGTTGTTTTTGGGCTCACTTTTATTACTAATAAATCAAGCAAGAATGGTTGCTCCAGAAACATACTTTAGCTGGTTGTTACCATTGGCTTTTGGTGTAGGAATGCTGTTTTTTGAAGGAACAAATGCCATACACCGGCCAAATGAAAGTTGGCTATTAATTTGGATACCTATTTGTTTGTTGATTGCGGGAAAGATGTCGTTTGAAAAGGGGGGTAGTTGATATGAGTGTTATAAAATATCGAAAGGATATTGATGGTTTACGAGCACTTGCGATTTTACCCGTATTGTTTTTTCATGCTGGAATTCCTGGTTTTAGTGGAGGCTTTGTTGGAGTAGATGTTTTTTTTGTTATTTCAGGTTTTTTGATTACTTCCATTATTGTTCGTGAAGTTAAATCTGGAAATTTTTCTTTCACATCATTTTGGGTAAGAAGAGCTAAGCGAATAATGCCGGCTGCTGTTGTTATGGTTGTGGCTGTGCTAATTGCTGGGTGGTATTTTCTTGCACCTAACGATTATTTCGAGTTAGGGCGATCCGCTCGTACACAAGCTTTCTTTGCGGCAAATTTTTTCTTTTGGCAAGAAGCTGGCTATTTTGACGGTGCATCCGAATTAAAACCGTTGCTGCATACATGGTCTCTTGCTGTTGAAGAGCAGTTTTATATGGTGTTTCCAGTGATCTTTATTGCACTGAATAAATACCTTTTCTCAAAGACAAAAATGATCATTGTTTTGTTGTTTTTCTCTTCGTTAATTCTTAGTGCTTTTTGTGTGGTTGAGTATCCTGCTGCGACCTTCTATTTGTTGCCGATGAGGGCGTGGGAGCTGTTGCTGGGGAGTTTGCTTGCTTTGTCTTTAGTCGCCCCCCTTCAATCAGCAAAAAAGGCTGAGTTGATAAGTTTGGCTGGTTTTTTGTCTATTCTTTATTCTGTGGTGGCATATGATAACTCAACAGTATTTCCTGGGCTTAGTGCGCTACTACCTACCGTGGGGGCAGCGGCAATTATTTGGGCAAACGAACATCATGACACCTGGGTAAAGAAACAGCTGTCGTTTAGGCCTTTTGTTTTTGTTGGTTTGATTTCATATTCACTTTACTTATGGCATTGGCCGGTTATTGTTTTTAGTCGATATGTATCAATTGAAGAACTTTTGATTCTAGATAAGTTGGTATTGATTGGTATTAGTGTGCTTTTAGCGGTGTTGTCTTGGCGTTTTATTGAAACGCCATTTCGAAAGTATAAGCTATTGAAAAGTAATAAAAGGGTAGCTATTGCGGTGGTAACTTCAATTTTGGTGGTTGCTGCAGTAGGTCAACAAATACGTCGAACAGAGGGTTATCCTGAAAGGTTACCTGAGCAAGCTAGGGCGTATGCCTTGTCAGCGGACTGGGATGATGATCAAAAGCGTTGTTATAAGTTGAAAGTAGAAAAAATTAATGCGGGGGAGTTATGTCGCTTTGGCCCGGATGATGAGGACAATTCTTCTCCAGAATTGTTTTTTTGGGGGGATAGTCATGCTGCGGCTTATCTACCGGCTATCAAAGAAAAATCTAGAGACCATAGCATGTTGACAGTTCATGCATCAAAAAGCGGCTGTATCCCTATATTGTGGGAGACGCAAGCCAAGAATGTTGAATGTATTAAATTTAACAATGCAATGATAAAGCAAATAAAGTCATCAGGAGTCACTACAGTGCTTTTGGCTGGTCGTTGGTCTGTATATATTTATGGAGAGCAAAACGTGATGCTAGATGATGGGAGTGATGAAGAGAAGACCCCTGATAAAGCGAAAAAGATATTCATAAATCAATTTAAAAAAATGAGTGAAGAACTTAAAGGATATGGGGTCACCTTGTGGGTCGCAAAACAGGTGCCATTGCAGGCGGAGAATATACCCCACGTATTAACGAAGTTAGAATTGAAGGGATTGAATACATCCGAAGTTGGGGTGTCACTTAAAGGGCATCAAGAAAGGCAGCAGTTTGTAAATTCAGTATTTTCTGAATTAGAAGAGGAGGGTGTGTTGGTTTTGGATCCAACACCCTGGATGTGTAGAGACTCCTTCTGTCCAGCCTCTTATGAGGGGGTATCCTATTATAAGGATAAGGATCATTTGTCAGTGCAGGGTGCAAGTAAAATTAAAGATCTATTTGAACCGGTGTTTTTATCTTTACATTAATATCTATAGATTCTATATCTCCAAATTTATAATAGGTGAAAAATAGTGAATTCATTGGCCCCTAAAAATCGACCACTTGTCACCGTTATTATCCCTTGCTATAACCATGAGCGGTACATTGAGGCGTGTGTCGATAGTGTTTATCAGCAAGATTACGATAATCAACAGGTTATTGTGATTGATGACGGATCACGAGATTCAAGTCCAGAGATATTAACGGAACTGGCAGAGAAATACGGTTTCGATTTGTTGATCCAAAAAAATAGAGGGTTGGCGACAACACTAAATACAGCTATTGGTATGGCGAAGGGGAAGTATTTTTGCACAATGGGCTCTGATGATATTATGCTGCGTGAAAAAACTACTCTACAAGTTTTTTACATGGAGAGTCATTCGGATATAGCTGTTTGTGGGGGGAATGTTGAATATATTGATGGTGAAAGCGTTCGATTGCCCCGCCATGAGAAGAAGCTACCAGAGCGGACGCTTAATTTTGATGAGCTATTTACTTCAGAAAAACTAGGCATTGCTGCTCCAACCGCAATGTTTCGAACGGATGTTTTACGAGATCTTAACGGATTCGATACTACATCAAAGCTTGAAGATCTACCTATGTGGTTAAGACTTACCGATAAAGGGTATAAGGTAGGAGCAATTGATGATTTTGTCTTACAGTATCGTAAGCATGAATCGAATACGTATAAAAACCTTGAGCTTATGGTTGATGCAATTACGGATGCCTATTCACCGTATAAACATCACGATTCTTATGAAATGGTGATGCAGAAATTTATAATTAGTATGTTTCTAAAAGCATCAAAAAGTGATTCTTCATTAGCATGGCAGTTATTCAAAAAAATCAAACCAGCTTATTATAATACTAAATTAGTTCGGGCTTTCATGCGCCTGAGTTCGACGTTGATTAAAAAACACATCTTACATTCGCGAGGCAGTAAGTGATAAAACGAAAGGTTTTGCAACTGACTATTGGTCTTAATCATACGGTGCAGCAATTTGACCTTTTTGAAGAGGTTGCTCGTGGATTTGAAGATAGTGATTATGAATTTATTTTTGGAGTATTGACGGGCAAGCCTGATTCAAGTGTGATTGAAAGGCTGCCTTGTGAAACGGTATTTTTTGAATTTGATAAGAAACAAATCGCAGGTTTGTTTCCCAAAGCCGTTCCAGAGCTGTATCGATATATTGACAATAATAATATTGATACCGTGATTACCCATCGTTATAAGCCAAGTTATATGATGGCCATCATGGCCCCATTCTTGAAGAAATGTCGAAGGGTTGTGTCGGTATTTCATGGATTGAAGGAATTTGATCGTCGTAGTCGTCAACTTATGGGCAGGTGTTTTTATACTGAAAAATGGCGAATTGTTGGAGTATCGCAAGCGGTTGTGAATGACTTGTTGAATAAAGGGTTGCCCAAACAACGATTGGTATTGATAAGGAACGCGATTGACTCAAAAGCATTAATCGAACAACAGTATTCCAAGTCAGATGCTCGAGAAAAACTGGGGCTGCCACAAGATGTACTGATGGTTGGAACCCTTGGTCGTACTAAGCATGTTAAGGGGCATGATTTATTGTTAGAAGGTTTTGCGCCTTTGTGTGCCAACCACAAGAACCTGCATCTTGTGATTATGGGTGGAGGGGAGCTGGAGGATTCGTTGAATGAGTTGTCTAAGAAACTTGGTATTGTAGACAGCGTTACTATTACTGGCCCTCTTCCTAATGCATATCGATATTTGAAGGCGATGGATATCTTTATTATGCCTTCTCGTTCTGAAGGGTTACCAATAGCTATGCTGGAGGCTATGTCGACTGGCCTACCTGTAATTGGTTCTAATGTAGGTGGAATACCTGAAGCGTTAGGAGATGCAGGAATTGTTATTGAGGCGGGTTCCGCCGCCGCTGTTACTGAAGCACTTGAAAGTCTGATTAATGCCGGCGACGAAGAAAGAGACAAAATGATTCGAGAATTGGAAGCCAGGATTAAGAAAAATTTCGCTATAGAAGGTTATCACAAAGCATTTCGTGAGCTGGTTTCTAAGTGAATTTTGAATGATGGTTTATTGCTTAATATACGTTTTGAGGTATTTTCGGAGATAGGATAGTTTAAATAAAGAAGCAGGGAATGCTTTGATAGCATTTTTATAGTGAATTCGTGCGTTATTATAATCTTCGGCTAAGAAAAAAGTTCTAAACAGCGACAAGGATCTAAGGCTGCTATATTCAGATTTAAGTTTTTGACACTCTTTTGGGATTCTGTCTTTGGAAAATATCTCGTCTACTAGGCTTAGTCCTATTTCTTGGGCTAGTTCTGTGTTATGCCTAAGGCTATCATCATGCTTGTGGATTCTGGCTAAACTTTTCGAAATAATTGCAGTTTTAAAATTGGAGATAGCATAGGCAAATACAGGGATATCTTCGGTGCATCTAAGTCGTTCAGGGTATGCGTAGTTTGAAAATATATCTCGACGCATTGCCGTTGGACCATTTGATATCGCAAGGCTTTTGTCAATTAAGTAGGCTTTTAATATATCAGTATTTGTCGATACTTTTAACTTTGGAAGGTGTTTTTTGACCTTTCCTGAAGGGTATATAGAATCATGCCCTCCAATAAAAACCCCCACGTCAGGCTGGCTGCAAATATTTTCTCGAAAATGCTGTAATGCATTTTCAGACATTTCATCATCAGCATCTAAAAAAATTAAATACTGCCCTGATGATAGCGATATTCCCTTATTTCTTGTGGCTGCAGGGCCGCTATTTTTCTGATTAAAGATTCTAAAAGAGCTGTTTTTTTTCAGCTCTTCTAATACATCTATAGTGTTGTCTGTAGAGCCATCGTTGACCACGATTAGCTCCCAGTCATTCCCGCTTTGTTTAAGTACAGAACGTATGGCCCTGGGTACTTCTGTAGCATAGTTATAAGTTGGAATGACTATGCTAAATAAAGGGGGCTGGGCCATCTCGTAAGCTCTTTCAGTTTGAGTTATTTGGTAACTAATACATCTTCCATAATCAGATATTCAAGATCTGATCCGAAGAACATATTAAGGGCATCTTCTGGAGTACAAACAACGGCTTCGCCACGACGGTTTAACGATGTGTTTAATACAACCCCGTTTCCTGTAAGCTTTTCCATCTCTTCCATTAGTGCATAATAACGTGGATGGTTTTCCTTCTTTAATGCTTGGGCGCGAGCTGTCCCATCTTCATGTACAACTTCCGGAACTCGTGTTTTCCACTCTTCTTCAACTTCAAATGTGAATGTCATAAACGGAGCGGGATGATCGTTGATAAACATCTCTTTTGCAACACGATCTAACATGCTTGGGCAAAATGGGCGCCAGCGTTCACGGAATTTTATTTGCTCGTTAATACGATCAGCAACACCTTTTGCGCTTGGTGACCCGATAATGCTCCGGCCTCCAAGTGCTCTTGGGCCAAACTCCATTCGTCCTTGGAACCAGGCAACAGGATTGCCATCATGTAAGATTTTTGCAATTTCTACAGGTACGTCACTAATTATTTGGTAATTAGGTTTGTTAGGGTGATCCTTACAGGCTGCTTCACATTCGTCGTTAGTGAACGACGGTCCTAAGTAAACATGTTCCATCTTGTCTACCACGATGCCGCGCTTCACTGCAGCAAAGGATGCTGCTCCGATAGCGGTTCCTGCGTCACCAGAGGCGGGTTGTACCCACAGTTCTTTTACATTGGATTGTGCGATGATTTTTTGGTTCAGTTTTACGTTAAGCGCGCCACCACCGGAAAATACGATTTTTCCGGTTTCAATAAGAATGTCGCCTAAATAATAGTTCATTAATTTGAGTGAAATTTCTTCATAGAGCTTTTGTATCGCTGCTGCATAATGAATGTATGGGTCATCTGCTGCATCACCTTGACGGCGAGGGCCAAGCCAATCTATTAACTTCGGTGTAAAGTAATAACCTTTCCCTTTTTCTTTATAGCGACGTAAGCCTACAACATTAGCGTATTCAGTATTTACGCTAAACTCACCATCCTTAAAGTCGATAAGGCGGCTAAAGTCATAACGGCTTGCATCGCCATAAGGAGCCATGCCCATTACTTTATATTCACCGTCAAGCATCTCAAAGCCCAAGTATTCAGTGATCGCACCGTATAGGCCACCCAATGAATCTGGGTCATAAAATTCTTTGATTTTATGGATCTTACCGTTTTCACCATAACCAAAGAATGTCGTGGCGTATTCACCTTTGCCATCAATACCCATGATAGCGGTTTTTTCTTTGAATCCTGATAAGTGATAAGCACTACTTGCGTGGGCAAGGTGATGTTCTACGGCTTCAAATTCAATTTTTTTGGGGTTAATGCCTAGTTTCTTTAACAGCTCCATGATGCTGTCTTTATAACGATAAAAACGGCGATTACCCGTTAGTATCGCATCAAGAGCGCGATCAGGGGCATACCAATAACGTTTGGCATAGTGCCAACGAGCTGGTGATGTTAATGGGATCGGAGCAAAGGGTACGGCGACGACATCAACATCCTCGGGGGATATTCCTGCAAATTCCAAGCAGAACTTGGCGGATTCGTAGGGCATTTTATTCTTGGCGTGTTTATCACGAATAAAACGCTCTTCTTCAGCGGCTGCAACAAGCTTGTTATCAATATAAAGCGCGGCTGATGGATCATGGCTTAATGCGCCTGATAGTCCAAGGATGATCATGTGAATGTCCTGTTAAGTTCTTTGTTGTGTTTGTTCTGAATAGGTTCAAAGTAAAGGTGTTAATTCTTTTTCAAACAATGCTTTGATATTAGGCTGGTTTTCCCAGTTTCTCAAAAATCGTTGAATGTCTTTGTTAAAAGCACGTTTGAATGAGCGGTTTGACTGATGGAAGCGTACAGCATCCAAATCAATAACGAAGATATCGTTGTTGACGACCATGAAATTGGTATTTTTGGTGTCTCCGTGAGATATTTTTGCGAGTTTGAAGAGTGCAAAAATTTCAATTAACTTGGATGCCAGCTGTTGTGCTATGGGATCGGTTGAAAAATCGATAGTATCGGTATTAAAAACGTCTCGAAGGGTTGTGCCTTCAATGAACTCACTAATGTAATAAGAGTGACGTCGAACCGGGCCGATTCGTTGTTCTAGCATGGCAATGGGTTTTGGCGTGTGAATGCCCAAGCTTATTAAGCTGTGAGCAGCAACCCATGAGGTGTGTGCCCTTGTTGTACGTAAGGCGCGTCTGGTTTGATGGCCCACCCCTCTAATATTATATCGTTTGATAAACACATCGTTGTTATCAATGTTGTCGCGAACAATCGTTTGGCTTCCGTTTTTTAGGAGAGGCCCTTTTTCAAAAGCGGCATTAGGGTGTTGGCTCCACTCAAGAATACCTGCCTTTAAGTGCTCACGACGACAGGCAAAGAGCTGGTTTAGGTCTTGGGTAAACGCTATTTCCGTACAGTCGCGAAACAGCTTCTTTTGATGATTTGTCAGCCGTTGGCTGCGAAGGTTTTGGATATGTTCCAAAAGAGCTTTTACATCAAACGTTTTACCAATGCTTATGGATTGATAGGTATCCAATGCCAAGTCTACTTTTTCATCAAATGCCAATGGTAGTTGCGCGAAAAACAGTGCGAGATTATTAAGGGCGTTGCCTCTATCAAGGGGTGGATGAGGGCTAATTGTTATATCGCCACAGTCAACCACATAAAGGTTATCTTCATACTCAATAAAATTATCGAGATGAATATCGAGTTGCGCTACGCCTTTGTTGTGCATTAAGGCGATTAACTGACAGGCCCTCTGGATTAGAGATTGTTTTTCTTCGCTGCTTTTTGCACCATCCAGCTTGTCGAGCAGGCTTTGGCTTGGTGTAAGACGCTGGAATATAATAAATCCCATTTTTTGTTGTTCGTCGAATCCGTATTCCAGCATGTCTGGGGTGGTAATGCCGGCTTTTTTCAGGGATTGGTAGCCTTGCAATTCACGTTTAGCATGACGTTTCCATTTTATTGGATCGATAAAACATTTGACGACAACAGGTTGTTCATTCCAATGTGCAAAGCAGGTGATACGCTTATGTGGAAGTAGGCGTAATAATTCGCTGCAGGGTAACTGGTGTGTTTGATCCCCAGAACTTAGTTGCAGTGTAAAAGGCGTCGTTACGTTGCGGCCTGCCTGACGTAATGCATTCCCATTGATGGTGGTTTCTATTGTTGCCATCAAGAGAGTGTACTCTGTTTTTTTAGGGCGGTAGCTTCTATGATTTGAGCGGCCCTTGTGGGCATGCTGTAGATGTCAGCTTGTGCCGCAAATGAAAGTGCGTTCTGTTGCCATTGTGTTTTGTCAGTCGACAACATTTTTTCAAGCGCATCATTTAATGCGGGTTGGCTGAAGGGGGAGCCTAGTACTGAGCCAGTGTTTGCCTCATCAATATAATGTGCGTAACCACATACATCGGTTACCAGGACGGGTAACCCGGCTACAACGGCTTCTAATAATATGGTTCCTGTATTTTCATTGTACGCAGGGTGAATAAGCATGTCTGCGCCGAGCAAAAAATGTGGAATATCATTTCGCCCTTTTAAAATGGTGACATTTTCTTCAATGCCTAGTGATTTTGCCTGCATTAAAAATGTTTTTGGATTGTCTTGGCCGATAACAATAAAGTGAGTATCGGTTCTCTGCTTTTCTGGTAGTGATGCCAATGCTAACAATGCTCGATCCAAACCTTTTGTTTTAAATCCAGACCCTACCATTAACATTAATTGTCGATTGTCTTTTATATTCCATTCTTTTCTAAATTTTGAGCGTATTTCTTCAGAATTTTTTGGTGCTTTTCTATCTTCACTAATGCCTGGAGGGAGCAAATGGAAACGTGCTTCAGGAGTGTGATAATGTTTTTGAAAAAGAGGTTTTTGAACTTCTGAAATCATTAAAATTTCAGTGCTGCTTTTTGTAGAGAAGACGGATTTCTCTTGTCGGTAAAATTGCTTGTAACGACTACCTAAGCGGTAAAGTGGATGCCTTAGGGTAAGCGCCTTGTTTTGGTAGCAGGGGTCGGCGGCATAATAGACATCTAAGCCACTAATTTTATTAAAACCAACGACGGCGTCGTAATGTTGTTCTTGAAACGTGTTTTTTAGCCAGGTTGCAAAGCGAGCGTTACGTTGATGGTTACTAAAGGCTTTAATCGGCGCAACATGAACGTTCATGTTCTCCGGCATCGGGCCGTCCCAAATGATGCAATAAGCATCCACTTCATGACCAAGGGCAATGAGAGCATCGGCAATGCGACTAAAATCTCGTTGCAAACCTCCAAAAGGAAAGTATTTAAATAGCACAAAGGCGAACCGCATCTTCATAACTTCACACCTTTATGTCGGACATAGGCCCTGATAAACCAAAAGCTTGTTTTGCTCAGTTTGCTTTTGATGGCATATTCATTCAAGAAGCGGTCGTTGCCGTAGTGAGAAAAATAGGACTTGTCCGAGTGATAATTCATAAGATGAGCCAGGTTGCGGGCGCGTTTAAATGCATTTAGCTGCCCAAAAGAGAACCAGCAATCACTGATATCGATAAGGGCGTAATCCCCATTGGGCTGGTGCAAAATATTACCTAGATGAATAGCCCTAAAGAAGACACCTTGATGATGAAGTTCTGCCATGATATCGACAATCATGCTGATGGCGCTATGATCCGATTGCTTTAGGTGTTCTCTAAAATCATGACCTTCAATGGCTTGGTATCGAATAGCGTCAAACCGTTTATCTTGGGCAGTCATCGTGTCACAAACAGATACGGTTTGAACATTACGTTTTGACAAGGTTTGGCTGTTCTTTACAAACTGCTTAAACGGAGGGAAAAGGGTGCGAGAGGAAAGCTTGCGGCTAGGTTGGTAAAAAAATTTGTAGATATAACCGTCGGCATCCAGTAGTACTTTGGGTTTACTCACCTCTCCTTCTAGCAAGGATGACCGGGATACCAGGTCGGCTAACTGTGCGTCAGTAAGTATCTGCATAGGTATAGATTTGGCCATCGTTGGTTATCAACAAGAAAGGGCGCATATTTTACCCTTTCATCAGTGCTTGGGTATAGAGGAAAGGCCTATTTTCCACACCATAAATGCAGATGATGGTCTATATAGTGCTATAGGGAGTGGATAAGCCCCAGTTGATGGGTAAAAAAGAGGTAAAAGCAGGCAAAAGTGGTAAAATAACGCTTAATAGTACTAGGTTTGTGAGCAATCACTAACAAAAATCGGTAACTGGAGAAAATGGTAGATGACATTGCAGCTTAGAATTCCTGCGTTTGAAAAGGCCCATGTATTAGTTGTTGGTGACGTGATGTTAGATCGTTATTGGCATGGTGGAACCTCACGGATATCTCCAGAAGCTCCAGTACCTGTTGTTCATGTGAAGCAAGTGGAGGACAGGCCTGGCGGTGCGGGGAACGTGGCATTAAATATTGCAGCGCTGGGGGCAGGGGCACGGCTGATTGCTGTTACGGGAAAGGATGAAGCGGCTCAGTCATTAACGTCCAGCTTGAACGCGGCGGGTATCGCTTGTGACTTTATTCAATCTGACGATAGCCCGACGATTACCAAATTGCGTGTTATCAGTCGTCATCAACAGCTCATTCGCTTGGATTTCGAAGAAGGTTTTGTAGGGGTGGATCCTGATGAGTTGTTAGAGCATTTCTCTGTGGCATTGAACCATGCCAGTGTTGTTGTTCTTTCTGACTACAACAAAGGCTGTTTGCAGGATCACCAGGCATTAATTTTGGCTGCAAAGGAGAAAGGTATTCCGGTTTTGGCAGATCCAAAAGGCCATGACTTTTCAAAATATAAGGGTGCGACATTGCTAACGCCGAATTTGTCCGAATTCGAGGCTGTGGTCGGAAAGTGTGAAACAGAAGAGATTTTGGTATCTCGTGGTGTTGCTTTGCTGGAAGATCTTGAGCTTGAAGCATTGCTGGTTACTCGCGGTGAACGTGGAATGACGTTGTTACGTTCAGGCTTTCCAGAGTTACATTTACCTGCGCGTGCTAGAGAAGTGTTTGATGTGACGGGTGCAGGTGATACGGTTATTTCTGTGCTTGCTGCGGCTTTGGCTGCAGGAGAAGATTTACCGGTAGCCACGGGGCTTTCAAATATTGCCGCTGGTATTGTCGTGAAAAAGTTAGGGACAGCGGCGATTAGCGCTCCTGAGTTGCGACGAGCGGTGAACAAGGATATGGGGTCTGAACGTGGCGCGATGACCAGTGAGCAGCTCTGTGTCGCTCTCGAAGATAGTCGAGCTCATGGCGAAAAAATTGTTATGACAAATGGTTGTTTTGATATTTTACATGCCGGGCATGTGACCTATCTTGAGCAAGCGAAAGCTCAGGGTGATCGGTTGATTGTCGCAATCAATGATGATGATTCGGTAAAACGATTAAAAGGAGAAGGCCGCCCCATTAATCCAGTTGACCGTCGTATGGCCGTGTTGGCAGGTTTAAGTGCTGTTGACTGGGTAGTGCCGTTTGGAGAGGATACTCCTAGAAACTTGCTACATATGTTTAAACCTGATGTATTGGTGAAAGGCGGTGATTACTCAATTGATGAAGTCGTTGGTGCAGAAATAGTGGAAGAGTATGGCGGAGAGGTGCGTGTGTTGTCACTGGTTGACAGCTGTTCCACAACGGCTATTGTTGAAAAAATCCGAGACGATTCATAAATCGGATCTCTTTTTTAGCTCGTGTTTTTAGTGCGCCTTTTTAGTATGTCTTCTTTAATAAGTTGTTTTGTTTATGGTAAATGAAAAAAGTATCACTGAAGTATCAGGATCAGTGACGTATTGGCGTTTGATGCGATATCTATTGCCCTATTCAGGGCTTTTCCTTATCAGTATTGTTGGTTTTATGGTATACGCCTCAACGCAACCCATGCTAGCGGCAATGATGGAGTTATTTGTTAACGGTTTGGGTGGAAAAGATATTGATTTTATCAAATGGCTGCCAGATCAAGATGGCTATTTAGGACGGTTCATTATTGCCGTAGGCCAAGGGGGGTTATATCAGGTTACGGAGGGGCTTAAGGTAGCCTATTTGGTTCCAGTTTTAATAATACTGATTTATTTACTTCGAAGTGTGGGTTCATATCTGGGTAATTATTTATTGGCGAAGGTATCTTTTTCGCTAATTCATGATATTCGAGTAGAGCTTTTTGATAAGTATCTTGTGCTGCCGAGTAGTTATTATGATGAAAATGACACTGGCCGCATTTTAGCGAAAATCACCTATAATGTTACTCAAGTCAATGAAGCTGTTACGCGTGCATCAAAAGTTATTTTACGTGAAGGTGCAACGGTTATCGCTTTGTTGATTTATTTGTTTTATACGAATTGGTCATTAACATTGTTGTTGTTTGCTGTCGGCCCAGTGATTGGTTTTTTTGTAAAATTTGCCTCTAAACATTTTAAGCGTTATACCAAAAAAATTCAAAATTCTATAGGTGATGTTACTCATGTGGCCAATGAAGTCATTGGTGGTTATCAAGTAGTTAAAAGTTTTGGAGGTGAACGCTATGAGGGAGAGCGTTTTTTTGATTCTAGTGAGGAAAATTGCAAACAGAACATTAAACTGGTTCGCATGAGTGAGATTTATACGGCGTTGTTACAGTTTTTTGTTGCCGTGGCGATGGCAGGTATGATGTTTATGGCCATGAGCATGCTGGGTGAATATAGTGCGGGTGAATTGATTGCTTATGTTACCGCTGCAGCGATGTTACCAAAATCGGTGCGACAGTTGAGCGAAGTAAATATCGCTATTCAACGAGGGGTTGCTGCTGCGGAAACCATTTTTGAGGTATTGGATCGAGATAATGAACGAGACAATGGTCAATTTGAAAAGGCTAGTATTGACGGCGGCATCGAGATTAAAAATCTCAGTTTCTCCTACCCTGGTCATGATGATCTGGTATTAAAAAATATCAATTTGACGGTAAAGAAGGGAGAGACTGTTGCATTAGTTGGGCAGTCTGGTAGCGGTAAATCAACGTTGGTGAGTTTGTTACCTCGTTTTTATGATCATAGCGAAGGGCAGATATTGTTGGATGGTGTTGATGTTAATGATTACAAACTTACAAGTTTGAGGCACCATATCGCCTTGGTAAATCAGAAAGTTGTTTTATTTAATGATACGGTAGAAAATAATGTGGCGTATGGTGCGTTAAAAAATGCAACGCCGGAGGCGGTAAATTCAGCGATTACCTCGGCTCATGCAAAAGAATTTATTGATGGTATGGATGACGGATTAAATTCGTTGATTGGGGAAAGTGGTAATCGTTTGTCCGGCGGCCAGCGTCAGCGTTTGTCTATCGCACGTGCGATATTAAAAGATGCACCGATACTAATTCTTGATGAAGCGACGTCGGCTCTAGATACTGAGTCGGAGCGTTATATTCAGGACGCATTGGAAACAGTGATGAAAGACCGTACAACGTTGGTTATTGCGCATCGACTGTCAACCGTAGAAAAGGCTGATCGTATCGTGGTGATGGATAAAGGTCGTATTGTTGAAGAAGGCCCTCATAAAGAACTGATTGCATCTGGCGGGATTTATAAAAAACTTCACGACATTCAATTTGATGGCTGATAGCATTTTAGGGTATTTGTAGCTAATCGATAGCAGTGATTTCATAGATGATGTGATTGTTTTTTATGTGCAATTCAATTGTATCATCGAGCTGTTTTCCAAGTAGTTGGCGTCCCAGAGGGGTGCTTGGTGTTATTACCATAATATCTTTGCTTTCCCAGTGAAGTTTTAGTCCCCCAGCCTCGGGGCCAAGAAAGAAGTATTTATTGCTACCATTTTCTGATTCTAGCGTTACTAATGCTGTTATATCAATATTGTCGTGCTGATCGAATTGTTTAAAAGGCAGGTTTGTATAGCGTTCAATAGCTTCGGCAAGTTCGTTAACTCGTATGGATTGCCCGTGAGCTAAATAGGATGCTTCTAAACCAAAGGTGTCGTATTTGTTTTCGGCGACAGTCTCTTTGCTGGTGGCAGTTTCTTTGGCTGTATTTGCTGCTTTGCTTGCAGCGTCAAGGTCTACTTTTATGGCGCTGATAATGAGCTTTCGCAGGAGTTCTTTTTTTTTCATCTTTATTGGTCTAATGCCTGAAAATTTTTGTAAAAGTGTTTTATTGCATCTGTGTATAGTATCAAAAATGCAGGGACAACCGGAAGAAATACTCTAATTTCATCTTTCAGACCACAAACAAGATATAGAGGAAGTAGAGTGATTAAAGTCGCTGTGAAAATCCATTTTATTTCAGTGTTTAAATGCTTCCAGTATGTGATTATGGGTGCACCAAACAATAGTAAGTTAATAATATTAAAGCTTCTAGCAGTGGGAAGGTGAAAGGCATAAGCGTCACCAAATTGCAGCCAAGGTTTTTTGCTTAAGAAAAAATCGACGTTTTCCCATAAATGAAACTCCATTGGGCTACCTCCAGATCCAGCATAGTGGATACGAATAGCGCTCAATATTGGAAGTCCAATTGCCAGGTGTGCTGCACTATGGGTGGCGACATATCGCCATTGTTTGTTTGCTAAGGGTAATAAAATCCATGCTCCCATTAATATCCCGGTTTCTTTATTGGTTACTGCTAATGCAAAGAAAATATAATATAAGAGCCAGTTTTTCCTCAAAAAGAAGAGTAACCCAGCGGAGAAGAAGAAAAGTTCAGATGTGTCATAAATAAAACCGCTTTTCATAAATAGGTGCGGTAATGCCAGCATCGCTATTGCTGGAGCAATGTCTATGCCGGACGGGGTCATTTTGAGGGTTTTGGATAAAGTGAATCGCCAACAAAAAATAGACAAGAGAAGGAATAAAAATACCCAGTAATAGCTTAAGAGGAAAATATGCGGGTGAGCACCTTTCCACTGATAATGTTTGATGCCTTCTAGCTCTCTTTGCTCACCTTTTTTATTAACCTGAAGCCGCTGTTTAATAGTCTCAGGAGTGGATTCTGAGAGTTTTCTTAATGACCAGTGGCTTAATACGCGGTAAACAAAGGGGCGCCGGGACTCGTTGAATATTAATTGTTCAGTTGTGCGAGATAAAGAAGTGCTTTGCTGATCAAAATATAAATGTGTGGTAATAGATGTTGCTGTTAAATAGAGAGTAAAAATAATGAGATAGCGAAATGCAAGAGTACGCTTGGAACCCATGTTGCTGCCTTATAGTGTTCGTATTTTTTATTGTTTTGTGTTGATATTGTTTAATATTTTTAGCGCTATTTCAACGTTATTTATCAAGTGATTAGTATTTATAGTTCCAATAGTAATAGATGACGTCCCTGGATGTGAAAACGTTAACTCCATACTGGCTTTAATCGGATCAGAATATTTACCCCTGTCTAAATGCCCACTCGCCAACGCTTTTTTTATAAAAATCCCTTTATTATGTGTTGCGGCATAATCTAATACAGGTACCTCATCATTATAATTAAGGTTATATGTTGCCATCACTATATCGGATAGCTCCAATGCCTTGAGACCACCCTCAACGGTTTTGGTGGACATGCCAAACGCGCGAATAAGCCCTGCTTTTTTTAACTCAGCCAATACTTCTAACGTACCCTGATGATTGATAATATCCAAATCATTACCATCGGAGTGAATTAACACAATATCAAGTTCATCGCGATGTAATCGCTTTAAACTACGTTCAACACTAAAGCGAGTATGTTCAGGTGTGAAGTC
>CAJXXT010000111.1 GCA_913063495.1 uncultured Gammaproteobacteria bacterium
GTGGCTGAAATTGTTGGGTGTTATTTGCCCTATCTTTGGCTTAAACAAGATAAAAGTATTTGGCTTCTAATCCCCGCCGCTATCAGCCTTTCATTATTCGCTTGGCTGCTGACCCTTCACCCGACAGCAGCGGGGCGAGTCTATGCTGCTTATGGTGGAGTATATATTTTTGTGGCCATTTTATGGCTTTGGTTAGTCGACGGTGTAAAACCTACTACCTGGGATATCGTCGGTGCACTTGTTGCTCTTGCCGGTATGGCAATTATTATATTTTCCCCTAAGAGTGCGCAATAGAATAAATGAGTGAGGAGGTACGGGTAATTTATTTCTCCCCTAATAGCGCTGGGGCAGGGCAAAATGCTTACTGGTACTCTATCGAAGATAGTGTTGGTTTAAGGATATACTTTCATCATACAAGGCGCAGCACATGAGCAATTAATAAACGCGACCAAAAAAGACTGCCCGCATTTATTAATTGCCCATGTGTTTGGCGTATTCCTCTCAAAGTACGCAATTCATTATTTATTCTGAAGGGTTATACATGTAAGCGCCGCGAAATCCTGTACCTGCCATGCCGCTACCACCAGAAATATAGCGAACCACTACTTTAAGGTAAGTTTCGCCATTTGCAATTTCCAACGCATCAAGGTGTTCGGAAATATCAAACACATAGTTTGAATTATCTGACTGAGTAGCAATTAGAATTAATTCATCTGTATTTGCATCGGCGGTAGTGATTGTTCCATCACTTAGCCCCATATAAATTCCATATACCGTTGGATCCAGAAGATAATCGAACCCTGTCGACATATTTAGCTTTATATGGGTTTGAACCGTAATAGAATCAATGGGCAATAAAAATACTGCCGCAGATACTCGGGCTAAATGGGAAGGTGAAACAAGATTCATTGCCCAAGCTAGGCCGCCTTGTGAAATATCGGAGCGCGGAGAGTCCGGCACATAGGGTTCTGTTTGTTGCTGAACATAGTCAAACTCGCCATCAACACCAGCACGATCACTACAATAGCCATCCAGGCGCTCACCAATGCAGGTATCGGAAATGGTTACATTTAACGCGCTATCTACAACCCAGTTATATTGGTAATAGCTTCTTTCAAATAAAAAGCCTTGTTGAAACTTATCTTGCTGATTATAACTGCAAGTATACTTTAAGCGATCACCGAAGCAGTGTGAATAGTGACCCACAAAGCGAGCATCATCGTTTGGATTTACTTCTAGCTCCGCCCCAGTTTCATTTTCGCTAATGTAGTAAGTGGCATAGTCCACCTGCATGCCGGCATTACCGCTATAGGTGGGCACAAAAATAGCCATGACTTGTAGCGTTTCTCCCTGCGTAATTATCACACAGGTTTCCTCGTTTAGCGAACAGTCTGCACCCACAAACGATAGAAAACGGTACCCTGGATTAGCTTGTGCTGATAACGTATGTGCCGTGTTTTTCGCCCCGCTACACAGGCCATTAGTCTGAGTCCCGTCTGATGAGCAATTGATTTCAGTATCAGAAACTACCGTCCCGCCAGGAGAGGCAGAGACCTGAATGCCGTCAAGCTTACATCCTTGCAAGCCTAATGTAGCACCAAAAAAACTTAACATTAGAAATATCCGTTTCATTATTTTCTCCTTATATATTATTAATATAGTTTTTTGGATGTGCAGTTAGGTAGGCGGTGAATATTTAAAGCCACGATTTGAATGTATAGATCGGAGCAATAAATAGAAATGCGTATCAAATTCAAAATCCTTGTGGTAAGGGGCACATCCTTGCACCAAGGATTCTAGCATACTTCTGCAAAATATGGGGATTATAAAAGGGCAAATCAAGGGTGTTGTTATTAATGAGATTTTTTTAAATTAAGTTGTCGAACTAAGCCACTGCGCGGTAGCTGCCGCATCCGAGTAATTCTCTGCCTATTGCAAGGCCCGTTCTTAGCGCCACAAACATGGCGCGATAAAAGGCGGCGGGATTTATTCCCGATATGGTATTTTCATCTGGCGTTTACGTTACCTCACGCGCTTAATGGTTGGGTGCGGCTGCACCCTAGAGTGTTGTATCGATGTTTATTTCACAGCGTTTGGCAAACGTTAAAACAATTTGGTCATAACCATTTGAAGGGAGAGTTGGGAGCTACGGTGGTTCTGCATAGCTGGGGCAGAAACTGGATCAACATGTCCACTTGCATGTGTTGGTTCCTGCGGATGCTTGGTCCAAAGAAAGTCATGAATGGCACGCGGCGACGTCAACCTATCTATTTCCGGTAAAAGCCTTGTCGCGGGGATTTCGAGGTCGAATGGTGAGTGCATTAAGAGGTTGGAATAGAACGAAATTGACGGTAAAGTACAATGATTAGCCACCAGGAATGGATCCGCAGTAATGATACGGCTTGTCACAGGGATGTCTGATTTCATAGAGTCCCCTATAAAAGAGACGCGCATCCAACTTGTCATGGCGGCATAGTTCAACAGTTGTTTATACGCCATGCTGCGCTTTGCTCCGCACAGCGTTTAAACACTAATATGTTATGTGTCAGGAGTTTGAATGAGTAAGCGTGATTTTACTATTAGCCCCGAAGAATTCTCTGGTTGGTAATTACTTTTCTTGTGATTCTGATATTTCATGAATTAAAAAATTGGAAAGTGCAGGCCTGAGTAAAGAACAGATCGAATTAATAAAAAGTATTGTTGGCGAGGCATCTTACAGATGCTCTCTATACCGTATTACTTGGTCTTGAAAGCAGTGCTTCAATCAGTCAGCATCAAATTGAGTACAAATTATTTAATGAAGAGTCAAGCGAGTTGACTGGAGAGATCGAATCCATCGCCTGGGAAAAGTTCCATGACGAAAACACATAACCAGTGTAGGCAATGGAGCGTGTACTTCCCTCGTTAAAGTGGACACCTTCTCATAACTAGAGAGGTGTAAAATGGAGATAAGCATGAGAGCGGTATGGAAAGGTAAAACCATTGCACAAAGTGGTGAAACAATCATAATTGAATCGAATCACTACTTCCCCAGGAGCTCCATAGTTAGCAAGTATTTCAGTGAAAGCAACAAATCCACTCATTGTCATTGGAAAGGTGATGCAAGCTATCTCTCCATAACCATCGATGGAGAAACCAATCAAGATGCTGCTT
This sequence comes from uncultured Gammaproteobacteria bacterium, assembly GCA_913063495.1. Taxonomy (GTDB): domain Bacteria; phylum Pseudomonadota; class Gammaproteobacteria; order Pseudomonadales; family Ketobacteraceae; genus 42-54-T18. Next base: position 3,154 of record CAJXXT010000111.1, read on the forward strand.
GGTATTATCCGGCACCGAAAGACGCAGCAAAAGAAATATCTGGTATGGTTGCGTTTTGGCGTGGCGTTGAAGTCATTAAATGAAAATTGTAAACACACATAACAAGCGCAGACAGATAGACAGCAAAAAACGCTGCTTTTGCTGCTAGACGTTCTGACCGAGAAAATTAAGAATATGAACACTAAAGTTAACGCAATACCAGAACTACCACCTGGCTGGGGGCTTCCGGACGAAATAGTACGTCGTCTTGGTTCAAAGGCAGGAAGACAGAGAGTTATTGCAGAGAACTCTCATGTGCTGATTATTTTACATAAAGCGCCATTAAAACATGAAAGTCATCGAGAAAGCGTATTTTTCTGGAGAGACCCCAAAGGAAAATGGAGCGCATCAGAGCGAGGCCATGGTCTTTCGGCGTTGTCAGATTTTCTTGAAAACTATTCAAGAATTGAAGAATCCTTAGAAGAAAGCTATGAAAAAGCTGAAAACTCAATTGAATTCTTTGATTTATTGGAGAAGTTGGCTCCGATTCAACGATCAATAAAGAACACTAGAAAAACTTTACAAGCTGCTAGAGAGTTTGCAGGAGAAGAACTGATTGACTATAGAGACAAAGCGGAGGAACTTAGTCGTAATTTTGAATTACTATATGGTGATAGCAAAAATAGATTAGACTATGCTGTCGCAAAGAAAACAGAAGAACAATCGGAATTACAAAGAAAAGCTTTGGTGGCAAGTCATCGACTCAACATTATCATAGCTCTTTTTCTGCCCATAACAGCGGCAGCTAGTTTGCTCGGAATGAATATTCCTCATGGCCTAGAGAAATCCCCTTCTTGGGTGTATTTAACTATTGTTGCTATCTGCGGTATTTTAGGTCTAATTGTTAGACACTTAGTACTAAAAAAAGAGTAAGTAGATTCGAAATGATTATGTTTTGATCTTTTTGTGTCTTCAAGAAGAGGCATGATAAGAACCTAACAAAAAGTTCGAAAACGACGCAGAGAACGCGCGTCTCAACTGAGCGTTAGGCAACAAGGAAAGTTATGTACATAGAATCAGAAGAAAAACTTAGGGAGCTATATGGATTTCCGAAAGGCAGAGCCAAGAACAAGCAACTAAATGCCCTGGAAAAGCATACTATAAATTTTATTCAACACTCCCCATTTGCCTCGATTTCCACTTATGGCGCATCAGGGGCTGTTGACTGCTCTCCTCGTGGGGGAAAGCCTGGTTTTATAAAGGTTTCAAATGAAGGTTGTATCATTATCCCTGAGGCAAAGGGCAATAATCGCTTAGATAGCCTCGTCAATATAATTGAAACACGTAATATTGGTTGTCTCTTTCTTATTCCTGGTGTAGATGAAACATTAAGAATAAATGGCTCAGCCCGTATATCTACCTCCATTGAATACTTGCGTTTATTTACCACTGAGCCAAATCCGCCAAAAGCATGTATCGAGTTGACTATCAATGAAGTCTTTTTACATTGCGCCAAAGCTCTTATGCGGTCTGATCTTTGGTCTTCAGAATCGCGTATAGAGCGATCATTGCTACCAACTATGGGTGCAATGATTAATGACCAGCTGTCACTAAATGAAGAGCCGGAAACTCAAGAAGATATGATCAAGCGATATAAACATGATCTATAGGATATGCCTAACAAGAGCGTGAGTTTCGAATCGGCGAAAAAAAACCTTTCGAATTACGCAAGCGTTAGATGTCACAGGATGCTCCGTTCAACTTGACGGTACAATAAGGTAAATGGATATGTCTAAAGCACTATTTAAAGAAGTGTACCCCTATCAAAAGGAGGTGTTAGCTCTACCTGTCACCGATCTCGATACGGCCTCTCTGTGGTACACCAAACACTTCGGCATGGCGGAGGTTGAGCGCATCGACCAACCAGCCCCTTCTGTTATCCTTGAGCGCGATGGTACTCGGATTGGATTCTCGGTAAACGGTGGTGATGCCGCACAGGACGGCGCCGCTATATTAGTCGTCAATATTCGACGGATCAAAGAAGAACTCGAATCAAACGGTATAGAGATCGGCAATTGGCGCATTGACGAACGAGATGGTCAGAAATTTCAAGTGTTCTTTGTCGTAGCGCCAGACGGGCTGTGCTATTACTTTCACGAGCCTATATAGAGTAGAAAGTGATGTCTAACAAGATGCGACACCCGACAAATAAAAGCGCCAAGAAAATTTGCGACTGATACTGAGCATCAATGATCGCCCTATCGGGCTGGATCTCCGCAAAAGGCGCTCCGGCCCATTATGCAAGCGTTATGTGAAAATTCTATGCATCTAAATTGTAAGTGTGGAAATATAGATATCGAATGGGACACAAAGGTATCACCTTTGGTTGCGCGTAAGTGCGGCTGTGAATACTGCACTCAACAAAATGGTGAATTTGTTAGTGACGCTGATTCAACAGTAAGCTACAAGATTCGTGACAGCTCACTACATAAAATAGTGAGGAATGGTAGTGGAACAGCTGATTTTCACGAATGTAAGAGTTGTGGTGTTGTGTTAGTGACGTCAGAAATAGAGAATGTACTTTATTCGGTTATAAACGCTAAGGCCCTTTCTCTCAAGGACTATACTTTAGATCCGAAAGTAAAGAACTATAATGGAGAGTCAGTCGATGAAAGATTGTCTCGACGCAAAAAGAATTGGTGCAGGGCTAAAGCTTGTATATAACAAGTGTAGGTTGGGGGGATGAATATATTCATTCATACTAATGATCCTGAGAAAGCTCTTGGTAGTGCTCAAGATGCTCTCAGTAGAGAAATTTTTAGCGGATTTACACGAATTTAACGTTGTCTATACGCAGTAGGAGAAACGCCAAGCCAGTGCTTGAATGCTTTACTAAAGGCACTGCTTTCTTGGTAGCCCACTTTAAAAGCAATTTCTTTAACGCTAAGTGGGCTGTTTTTTAATAATGCTACAGCGACATCCCGACGCAAATCATCTTTAATGGTTTGGTAGTTTGTACTATGTTCACTTAACCAGCGGGATAAGGTTTGGGGTGATATGTCTAACTGGTCGGATAACGTCGTCAAACAGGGGAAGCCGGTTGATATATGGGGGCTAATTAGTAGACGGATTTTTAAATCTAACGCATCCAAATTGGGCCATAATAGCGTATAGAAGTTTGATTTTTCAGAAAAAACAGAGGCGCCTTCGGGTGACTGCACTATCGGTTTAGGCGAAATGTCCTCAGAAAACTCAATATAACATTGATCGGATTCGATAATATCTAAGCTTCCGAATACATATTGAAGTTCACTCAGTGCATTGGTGATAGGGCATGCTAATGATACTTTGTTCAAGCGCAGCTTGGTTTTTGCTAACCAGCACAGTTGTTTGTATGTTCCTAGTAACATTCGCTGCATGTAGTAGGGTGATGTCGCTTGTATTTGACTGTGAAGAATCAGTTTGAGGAAAAGTTTGTTATCATTTTTTTCGATTGAAAAAACAGGATTATTTTCATTAAATAAACCATGGAAATTGTTTAACGCCATGAGCGCTGCATCTAGGGCCTGGAGTTGTGTGAGGGTTTGATTTAGAAATTTCATGCTGCCCACTGGCATGGGGGATGCTGTAAAACCTAGCATTTCATCTTTCAAGGTCTCGCTGATACCTACAGATAACTTATGGAAATCTGCCACACTTAATAAGTGATTTTCCAACTCTGATAAAGGCTTAAAACCGAGTGACTCAAGTAGGCTATCAGGGTCATGTCCGGACTCGGTGTAACCCGCAAGCACTTCCTTTACGAAGGTTGCTTTAATGGTTGATTTGATGCTTTTTTCAACTATTGACACAGTATTCCCAACAGACCGTTAACGTATGGACAACTACATGATGTACTTATAACACGCATATGACACCTTTATGAAACGACTAGGGTCGTTGATGAGTCGTGTTGTGGTGAGTTTGGACATCAGGTTGAGTGTTAAGAACATTCCCCCCGTTGTAGGTTGTATAGGATCATTGCCCTATCATTTGCTATTACAAAGGGTGCAAACTATGTCTCTTCCAAATCGAAATAATGTCTATAACTTCGAAAGTTTTCTTGCTTGGCGCAACAGCTTTAATTTGTATGAGGATATTCCATTCATCAAATAAGCAGTTCGAAAATATGCAGGGAGCTTAGGGGTCGAGATTGAGGCAGACTTGGAGCGCTTTGCTGATAAGCATGCAAGAAAGCTGAAGCAGTTATCTGATGCAGCGGGAACCCAAAAAAAAGCCCCCTATATGATGCATTTTGATGGCCATAACAATCGAATTGATCGAATTGTGAGACCGGCAGAAACTTTGGAGTTAGAGGAAGAGGTCTGGAATGAAGCCGTTTTCGCTGAAGGGGTGGATCCTTGGGCTCGGTTTCTGAAAATCTACCTTCTAACTGCGCTAGGTGAATCTGGTGTCAACTGCGCTCATTGCTGTACAGGGGGCCTCAATCTATTGCTAGAGCGTTTTGCTGATACCCCTGAGCTTGAGCGAATCCACGAACACCTAACAGATGGAATTGAGGGTGATTATGGTATTGCGGCTCAGTTTTTATCTGAAATTCAAGGGGGCTCTGATGTTGCCGCTAATCTAACTGAGGCGGTTAACACTGGGAATGAGTGGAGGATATATGGCACTAAGTTTTATTGTTCAGCAGCCCATGCTGATTATGCTGTTATCACTGCAAAGCCTTCGGGTTCTGATGAAGTTGCTATTTTTCTTGTGCCTTCTTGGCTTCCTGGTGACAAGGATAAGGAAAAGCGAAACAGTTTTGTGATCAATAGAATAAAATCTAAGTTGGGAACGCGTGAACTTCCTACCGCCGAAATAACCTATAACGGTGCAGTCGCATACCCCCTTGGTGATTTGAAAAAGGGCTTATCTAATATCGTTGGTATTGTATTGTCACACTCCCGCTTTATCAGCGGATTAGGTCCTGGTGCACAAATGATGCGGGTGACAGAGGAGGCCAAACACTATGCTGGGCTACGCACTGCCTTTGGCGTCACCATCAGTAATTTTGGCCTGGTGGCGGCACAGCTGAAGAAGTTGGATAAATACACCGAGCGTACCACGGCGGCCTCATTCAAACTACAGCGAGAGATTTTAAGAATGGAGCAGTCTGATCGAGGTGAGTCGGTGTTTGATTCAGCACTTCAGGGAAAGCAGCACCGCTTCCATGTCCGTTTACTCATTATGCTAAACAAGATGGTGGCAACGACTGATGCGGTAATGGTCAGTGAGTTGGCAATGTCAATTTTTGGAGGGCACGGTTTGATGGAGGACTTTTCTTCCCATCCCAGAATGTATCGTGATGCTGTTGTGTTAAGTGGTGCTTGGGAGGGGCCAAAGAATTTGCTCTTAACCAGGATATTTATGGATATTCAAAAATCCAATGAATGGTATCCAGTAGAAGAATTGATTCGTAATCTATTGGCTGATGCGCATGGTGATACAGTTGAAGGGTTGGTTGAGCGGGTGGGTTTATTTTTGGATCATGGAACGCTTATGGGGGTAGATGACAAAACGATTGAGGTGTGTGAAAAATGGGAAAAGTTTTGCTTTGATATGATGCATGCTTATCAGGATGTCGCGAGAAGGGAGGTGGCTCTTGGATAGATGGCATCGATGAGAGAAAGCATACTTAACAATGGGTGAATGATGCCACAATCCACTATCGTACAATACGGGTTATTGTCAAATAGTGGAATGTGGTGAAAATTGAGATGTTAGGAATATCTAACTTTATAAGTGACTATTGACTCGATACAGAATCTGATGGATCCAACAGCGTAATAAAGTCGGCAATTTCATCCAGCGCTTTTCTAGCCGTTTTAGACATTGAATTAAACATCTGAAAATTATGCCACATGCCATCATAGATTTGATTGTGAATTTGCATTCCTGCTTGCCTGGCTAACTGTTCGAAGATCAATGCATCATCCACTAGAATCTCATTCTTACCCGCTTGTACAAGGGTAGGTGGCAACCCTTTGAGATTGGCGTACAGCGGGGATACGCGTGCATCCTTAGTCGACAAGTTTCCACGGTATCCATCGGCTCCTCTACGTAACGCGTAGGCTGTCACCATAGGGTCAAGTCGCTTATTGTGATTTACCGACGGATTGCTGAGTGAAAGATCTAGGAAGGGTGATATCATAAATTGCCCTGAAGGCAGTGGTAACTGTTGATCTCTTAAGGCAATGACTAAAGATAACGAGTGGGCACAACCGCCCGAATCGCTACCAATAATGATGTCTTTCGCATTAACACCTTGATCTAGTAATGCCTTATACGCAGCCATCGCATCGTCAAGCGCGGCAGGGTAAGGGTGTTCAGGAGCCAGTCGATAATTCAGCATATAGATTGTGAAATCAGTCCGGGCACTGATTTCGCTTGCTAATGCTCGATGAGTTTTTGCCGAGCCCGCAAAAAAAGCACCACCATGGAGGTGAATTATGGTTTTTTTATGCGCTGCTGCTGTGCTAATGCGTTCAGCTGGAACGCCACCGATGAGGCATTGTTCTACCTGAACTTCGGGTCGTGTTTTAAAAAAATTAGCACTTATTTCCATTGCTTGTCGTAGCATCGGTGTCGGCAAGGGAAATGCGCTGGGTAATTTAAACATCAGGCGTAAACCTGTTCGCAAAATGGGATGGGTAATGTGATCCATGTTCATTCCTTTTATTTGTCGTTAGTAAGTGATGCTATACGTTGGGAATAACCGGCGTGGGCTTTATTATCCCATTTTTTCAGTATGCGATCGTCTCCGAATAGACGGCGACCTCTCTCTGTTACCCACCGAGGCAAGAGACCATAAAGTGAATGTGCTGCTTCCATATATTCAGGTATGGCCACATGCAGTTTCGGCCGCTTAATACTATTAACGACATTCGCAGCAACAATTTCTGGTGTAATGTTCGGTATACCGACACCTGCATCAGTTGATCCCGATGATAATTCTGTGCTGACAATAGTCGGCATAATGGTTGTGAAGTTCACTCCACTATCACGATATTCTGCAGCGACTGTTTCGGTAAGACCAACGACGGCGTATTTTGTCGCACTGTAAACCGCTGCGCCGGGAATGGCGAAAAGACCGGCTAATGAGGCGATATTGATAATATGCCCACGTTCGCGCGTCAGCATTCCCGGCAAGGTTAATTGCATGCCGTGAATGACACCGCGTAAATTAATATCAATTTGGGCATCGCTCAGGTCAGGGTCTACGTTTAAAAAAGATCCCATGGGCATAATCCCGGCGTTGTTTATTATAATATCGACGGCGCCGAGCGCGTTTTCGGTGGACTGGATAAAACCCGCAAAGGACATTCTATTGCGGACGTCCAAATGGAAGCCATATGCTCCAATTTCTGCGGCAGCTGTGTTGACAAGCTCAACATCAATATCACCAATAGAGACTCTGGCACCTTCGGCAATCAATGCTTTTGCAATGGCCAAACCAATGCCTCTAGCGCCACCGGTAATTGCCACGACGCAGCCTTCAATTTTTACAGATTTTGTTGTAAACATAGGGTCACCTTTATGTTAATTATTTCTATTAATTATTTCTATTAATTAGATTTATTAATTTCAACGAATGGCGTCAAAATATATTCATGGAGATTAAATCGGCTCATGCTTTCTCGTAACGCTAAGGTCGTCCATGGCCACACAGTGCTGTTACGCCCGGATTCATCGATAAAGTAACTCGTGCATCCACCCACATCCCAAACACTCTCTTTTAATGCGCCTTGTAATTTATCGTTAAATATTGAGCTTTTTTCTGGATTAACTTCTATCGTCGCGAGGTTGTTCGCGCGCGCTTTTTTTAGAGCATCAACAATGTAGGTCAGTTGGGCTTCTATAATAATAAATGCCGATGAACTAACCGCTAAATTGGGGCCAAACATTAAAAAAGCATTGGGGCATCCATCCACCATTGTTCCCAAATAACCCTCCGGGCTACCAGCCCAGTTTTCCGCCATAGTTCTTCCATCCTTACCTTGAATGACCTTGGCAATCGGGGGGTTGCTTACTTCAAAGCCTGTACCAAAAATAATGACATCCACTTTGTGCTTGCTTAGCTGGCCATTATCGGAAAGTCCACTAATGGTATCTCCATCAATAGAAGTAGCTCCACCAAAGACCATCTTCACATTGCTTTTGGCCAACGCCGGGTACCAATCATTAGATTGCAGGATGCGCTTGCAACCAATCACATAGTCAGGTGTTAATTGTTTGCGCAAAGTGGGGTCTTTTACCGCACGATGAATGTTGCGGCGAGCCAAACGTTGAAACTGTTTCATTGCACGGGGAAAGCGAAGACCTCCATTAATGCTTTCAAGTGCACTGTAAAATCCGCCACGCATAATCTTCTGGATTTGAGGTAGCGATTTGAACATCTCCCGTACCAACCAAGGCATTTTATGATCAAATTTCGGCAGTACCCAATGGGCTGTACGTTGAAAAACGATAAGCTCTTTTACCTTTGGCTGAATCTGCGGCACAAATTGAATGGCTGAAGCCCCCGTACCAATCACCGCAACGCGTTTATTGGTACGGTCAATATCATGATCCCAGCGAGAGGAATGGAATATAGAACCGGTGAAGGAGTCGATACCGGAAATGTTGGGCATAATGGGTTGATGGAGAGGGCCGCAGGCAAAAATGACGAAGCGGCTGGTAAAATCACCTTGGTTCGTTTTAATGACCCAGCATAGTTTGTCGTTATCCCACGCTGCGCTCAACATTTCATGTTTTAGTTTTACGCTGCCCAGAACATTGTGCTGATCTGCTACATCCAAAAGGTAGTTTTTAATTTCTTTTTGTTCTGCAAACACTCGGCTCCATTTTGGATTAGGAGCAAAAGAATATGAATAGAGAGACGAGGGTATATCACAAGCACACCCCGGATAAGTGTTGTCTCGCCATACCCCGCCGATTTCGTTGCCTTTCTCCAATACCTGGAAATTATTGATACCTGCTTCTTGCAATTTGATGGCTGCACCAATGCCAGAAAAACCTGCGCCGACCACGATTACATCATATTGCTGGCTGCACTTATTCATTCGAGACCCTCTCACGTTGTTGTCCAGGGATGCATTTGTTGGCCAATTGCCTGCCCTTTAGTGATCAGGCTACATGTGTCATTATCGGAATGCAATGTCATTATGTGAATATAATGTCAGAATATTAATATTACACAAGGAAATCAATGGGGTAGAATGTCTGTTATGAATGAGAAAAAAAGCCCTTCACGGGCGGAGCGCCAGAAAATGCTGCTTCGTACCGATATTATAGAAACTGCCTCTGCTGAATTTTCCGAGCGCGGTTACCATCAAACATCTATCGCGGATATCGCGAAGCGGCTGGGTATTGGTCATGGTACTTTCTATCGCCATTTTAAAAACAAACGCGATATTCTTGACCATGTGATTGATGATGTATCTAGCAAGATCTCAGATACCTTGCTGAATGAGAACGCACCGGGAGCGGTAAACTCTCTAGACGATTATCGAGAGCAATGTCAGCGTATCAGCAGTCAGCTCGCCAATATCGTAATGGATAATCCGAGTACGGCGCGGCTCATCCTGTTAGAGGCAACATCCATCGACCCCGAAATGACGGAACGCATTATGGTTTTTTTGGATTGGGCCGCAAAACTGGTGTCTGCCTATATGGAACATGGCGTGAAACTTGGTTTTTTCAGAGAAGATCTTGATGCAGAAGCAACTGGACATGTCATTGTGGGTTTAATCATGACATCGGCACTGAGTTTTTTACGTTCGCCTGACGATAAGGTTATGCAACAACGCATGGCGGATGCCGTGTTACGAATAATGGTGGATGGTATTGGTGTCTAATCTTAACGGGGTATTAGATTGATTTTGAAATTTGCAAAATTTTTACTCCTAATATCTACCAGTTATTTTGTCGTCGCTATTATTGGATTGAAATATATTTTAATGATTATATTCAGTCTTTTATCATTCGATGCTCTTGCATCAAGTAATCTCGAATCGGCGGCCATTGCAAGGACGTCTGAGAGTATTACCTATGATGGTTCATACTTTCGAATTGCGTATCCTAACGGTGATGTTCCATCAGATATTGGTGTATGTACAGATGTTATAATTCGATCTTATCGAAAACTTGGTATTGACCTTCAAAAACGTTTGCATGAAGACATCAAAGAAAATTATTCTAGCTATCCATCAAAAAGAATTTGGGGTTTAAGTAAACCTGACACAAATATTGACCATCGCAGAGTGCCAAATCTAAGGACATTTTTTTCAAGGCATGGTACTAAACTCCCAATCACATCTTCAGGTGAAGATTATAAAGTTGGTGAACTCGTAACTTGGATGCTGCCTGGGAACTTGCCTCATATAGGCATAGTTACCTCTAAAAAATCAAAAGATGGTAAACGTCCTTTAATAGTACATAATATAGGTCAAGGGCCAATGCTAGAAGATATGCTTTTTGATTTTAAAATAACGGGTCATTATAGGTACGCAGACAAAACGTAACAATACGCTGTTAGGGAGAGCTAAAAGCTTGGTGTGAAATGTCATTACTAGAGAAATCGTGCATATGAACATAGTTGTATATGGAGATTCTATGTCATGGGGGATAGTCCCTGGTACAAGGAGTCGTTTGCCAGCGGATAAAAGGTGGACTGGAGTTCTACAGTCATCACTTGGTAAAGAATATCGAATTATTGAAGAGTGTTTGAATGGAAGAACTACTCAGTTTGAAGATGCAAACCGTCCTGCAAGAAATGGGCTTGAGCATATTCAAATGATTATTGAGTCCCATTCTCCCGTCGAGCTAGTGATAGTAATGTTAGGGATAAATGACTTTCAGGATGTAATTGGCGTTTCTTCAAAAGAAAGCGCGCTTGGCCTCAAAACTCTAATAGGTAAAGTTCAAGGCTTATCGCCTGAGCCAATGAGAAGTGCAGCTCAAGTGTTGGTGGTGATTCCGCCAGAGATCAAGGGGCCGCTTGGAATGATGGCTGATAAGTTTTCAGGCTACGAGAGAGGAAATGGCTCTGAATTAGAATATCTTAGTGTGCTACAAGGTTTAAGTGTTCATACTCTTGAGGCATCAAAATATGTTTCTTTAAGTAAAGTTGATGGTATTCATTTAGATGAGCCAGAGCATTTGACTTTAGGTAAAGCGGTAGCAAGACAGGTAATTGAAATTGGCAGCTCACGCAAATGTTATGTCCGCCGGAGAGTCCAGTGAAACTGTTGTTACGAATTTTTAGTGTGTTGCTGTTGCTCGGATTGACTGGAGCTGGTGCCTTTCATGTCCGCATCGTGCACCTAGTTAACCTGCCAATGCCAACAACGGGTCAATCAGCTCAGGCCAACATCGCAGATCAGTATTATTTTGCGTATGGCTCCAATATGCCAACACGTTATCTCTACAACGTGAGAGGCGTTCTGCCAGCGCATAGCGAGGCGGGCGTAGTTGAAAACTATGAGGTTAGCTTTATGGCTCCTGGCCTCAACTCTCTTGAGCCTGCATTTACCTTTTTGACGAAGTCCGAATCAAAGAAGGCCTATGGCGTACTGCATCATGTATCCAAACAGGATCTAGTTAAGGTGAAAGAATCGGAAGGCGCGCTGTATGAATGGGCCACATTGCCCGTTGAACTTAAGAATGGGGAGGTCGTTGCGGCGCAAACCTTGGTCAGGCTTTCGCACGGCGATGTGGGCGTGCCATCCAAGCGCTATCTGCAAATACTGATCGAGGGCGCGCGTGAACACGGACTGCCAGAAGTGTATGTTAAAGGGCTTCTAGACATGCCATCGGTCTATGTTCCGCTAGCTTCCGAACTGATGGGCGATGTTGTTTTTGCGTTTGTTATGAAAAATTCGGGAAAATGCACATCGGTATTTTCTTGCTAAGTGGGCATAACAAGTGCGTGAGCGGGCTACCCCGCCCGCCCGAGCTCACTGAAAAATTTAGGGAACATCTGTTAACGTTTCCAAAAATGCAACCACATCAGCAACTTCATTTACCGTTAAATTCAGCTCTCCGATATCGCCTCCTTGATCAAGGTTTTGCATCACTTCGGGAGGTTGTGGAAAGGTAGTGTCCCTCGTGTTATAGAACTGAATGACATCGGTTAATGAGGTGAATATTCCGTTATGCATGTAAGGTGCAGTGATAGCAATGTTACGTAAATTTGGCGTTCTAAAACGCCCGTTATCCCTCACATCACCGGTAACATCGCCTAATCCATTGTCGATAAACCCAGGGTCAGCGATAAACGCCGCTAGCAACATATTGCTTGGAACGCCGATGTTATGATATTCGAATTCAGAAAAAACGACAGTTTCGGCGTTAGAGACATGGCAGCGATTACACTGTGCTTTGCCATTAAATAAATCTTGCCCTCGTGCTTCTGCTTCAGTGAATATTGCGGTATTTTCTGCTACTTGATCAAATTTCGCAGTAAAAGGAGAAAACAAAGCTGTGCGTTCGAATGCAGCTATAGAGTCTGCTACATAATCATAAGAGCGATCTACTTCATCCAAAATACCTTCGCCAAAAAGCAATTCAAAATCTTCGGCATAATCTGAGGCCCTAATGGACTCTATTACATCTGCTTCACTGGCATTAGCCATTTCTGCCGGATTAAGAAACGGTCCCTTAGCTTGCTCTTCCAGAGTGGCCGCACGCCCATCTAGAAATAAACCTCCGATTAACACCTGCACGGGGGCGCCTCCTGGTCCCGCACGTGTCACTGTTGATGGTTCGGGTGTATGTGCAGCATAACTGGCGGTTGGTGAGTTGCGCGTACCAACACTGATCCCATCGGCACCTAATGAGGTTGGCTGGCTATTATTTGGATCATCAAATCCGGTTGTTTCATTGTGACAGCTCGCACAGGATTGACCTGTCGGGGAAGATAAATTTGTATCATTAAACAGGCGTTCACCTAAAAATTCTAGATCTGCGGTCACAACCTCCGTTCCATCACTAACAACCGTAACATTTGCGTCTTCGGCGACGCACCCTCCTAGCAGTATCAGGCTCATAATATAAGCAAGTTTATTTATTCTTGTTGTTTTCGACATTAGCGACGCCTTACTTGTGATTAGCTCTCTGTTTATTGAAGCTTTATGGAATACCAATGATGGAAACTTAACGTGCATCAAATATGGAGGAAATGTGTAAAGAATGAGGAAGCAAACAATTACGAGAGCGTTATTCGTAATCTCAAGGTCGGTGCAAGGAAAAATAGCGCCATATAGGTCTCTTGTCAGTCGACATTGCTCACTTATGCCAACTCGCCTGTTTGTGTGCAACTTATGTCCCTGTGCCATAAATTGGTGGGCTAGTGCCTATCCATAAACAGGTGATGTTCTAATGTGTTGGATTTCAGGTAGGAATTTCGATGGTTTTTTAACGAATCTATCGTTTCTCCAAATCCTCCAAAAAACGCTGTGAAGCCGCCCTTATTTTCTCCATCAAATTATCAAATGAATTTGTTTTTCCACTAATTGCTTCTTGTTCTAATTCTAATAGACAGCCTACTAGCTGTTCACCATAAAGGTTAGCGGCACTTCCTTTTAGTCGGTGTGTTATGCGAGCGACCTCATCTATATTTTTGCTATTCACTGAATTTTCAAGGCATTTTATTTCACCCGGTATTGACGCTGCAAACATTGAAATGATTTTGTCTGCTCTTTCAAGATTGGGTATAACTTTAAAATAACGTTCTCGGTTCCAAACGAGGCTAATCTCGGGTTCTATCGGTTGCTCCGCTTCTTCGGAGTTATTAGGTACACTTTTTAGGTGTAAATGAAGCACCTTGCTAAGTTCATCTAGGTCAATAGGTTTGCTAACGTAATCTGTCATACCTGCTTCAATGCATTTATCCTTATCACCCCTCATAGCGTTTGCAGTCATCGCAACGATAGGTATGTCTTGATTGATCTTTCCTGCATGTCCATTTCGAATAGCCCCTGTCGCCTCATATCCATCCATAATTGGCATTTGACAGTCCATAAGGATCATATGGATAGGCTCGTCTACATTTCGAGTGTTTAGTAGATGTAACGCTTCACGTCCGTTAGCAGCAATGGCAATTTGGAAGCCGAAGTCTTCCAGCACGCCCTTTGCAACTTCTTGGTTAATAATATTGTCCTCTACCAATAAAACCCAATAGTCCTTGAAAGGGGGCATATTTGAGGGGGGCTGTACATCATCAGGAGCCGGTTTACTCTCAATCTCCCTTAGGTAGTGTTTAGTTATCATTTCTCCCTCATGTGTTGTTCCTTTTTCATAGGAAACACCGGATACAATACTCAAGGCTACTTTCAAGTCTTTAGCGGAAAGTGGTTTTGGAAAGTAGGCTTGAAATCCAAGGTCAGAAAAAAACTTTCGATCACCTCGGTGGCTAATTGAACTCATCATGACCAAATTCATTGAGTCAAGGCTTCGGTTGTCACGAATGATCTTACCTAATTCTGCTCCATCCATGCCGGGCATTTCCATGTCGAGTAATGCTATGTCAAATGGAGGCTGGGTATTGTTATTCAAGATTTTTAACGCTTGTAACGCATCTTCAGCCTCATCTACGATCACACCCCATTGTGCAAGTTGGCCCTTTAGTACCTCACGATTCGTGGTGTTATC
>CAJXXT010000112.1 GCA_913063495.1 uncultured Gammaproteobacteria bacterium
CAGGTTTAATCAATATCGACAAAAGTGGTGCCAATAAAGCAGGCATTAATCAGTTCAACGATGAGAATAATCGGCGAGTAAAAATCCGTCAGTGCAAGTATCTCAAGTGCGACACGAAGTTGCGCGAAAGAGTTGCCCTCCTCTTAGAGGGCCATCTGTACCGTCAGATGAACCTAGGGATCTGAATAAAGAGCGATCCTGACAATGTAACGAAAGGCCATTCTGGTCTGGGGTGAAAATCGTAAGAGGCCACCCTCCTAACAGCCATAAGTTGGGTAAGTGCTAGGTAGTTGGTAAGGTGAAGATATCTGAATCTGTGTTAAAGATCGTAACTTGCAACAAGCCAAAATGGCTGACAGGCTTGAACCAAAAGGTAATGGAAGCTGGAAAACGACCTTTGAGGTGCGTTTTCACGGTCGACTAAGCTTCCCGGTCGAGAGCAGGCACCTAACCCAACATTACTCCGTCGCGTGGAACGTGGTAACCCTCAACAGTGGCCAACTAATTGGCAGGCTTTATCGTGAGATGAGCTGATCGCTGTGGGGGAATAGGAAGTCGGAAGAAGCCAATGCCGTGTTGTAATGATACGGATACGGGTATTAATTTGACCCGGCACGAAAGTGAGCCCACGTCCGACAGGTCTTTCTTTGCAAGATAGTTTGGAGAATTTTTTCTTATGGGGGAAAGCAAATGACGGCAGGCTATACGTACGCTGGTGCGCCCTCAACTCTAGTACCTTTCGATCCATTCAAGACATTGGATTGGTCGTCTATTCAATCTAGGGTCAAAAGACTGCAAATGCGTATTGCAAAGGCTGTGCGAGATAAACGCTATGGAAAGGTTAAAACCTTGCAATGGCTTCTCACTCACTCTTATGACGCTAAACTATTAGCCGTCAAACGAGTCACTGAGAATCGTGGTAAGCGAACACCTGGAATTGACGGCGTTCTATGGACGACGCCGATGTCAAAACTCACGGCAGTCCAGTCGCTTAAACGGCGCGGTTACAATCCGCAACCTCTAAGACGAATCTACATCCCCAAGCGCAATAAAAAGCAGCGCCCACTTGGTATTCCAACGATGGCGGATCGAGCTCAACAGGCGCTACATTTATTGGCCTTAGAACCAGTAGCTGAAACGTTGGTTGACAAGAACGCTTATGGATTTAGACCCAAACGTGGTGCCGCAGATGCCATTGAACAGTGCTTTATCGCATTGGCAAGACGCAATTGTGCTCGATGGATCTTGGAGGCGGATATAGCCGCCTGTTTCGACCGAATATCCCATCAATGGTTGTTGGAAAACATACCGATGGATAAAACTGTCTTGGGAAAATGGTTGGCATCTGGCTACATAGACAATAATGTTTTCAACCCGACTATAGAGGGCACACCACAAGGGGGAATCATCTCGCCAACGTTGATGAATTTAACTTTACGCGGCCTGGAGGAAACTGTTAAGAAGTCAGTCCCTCGCGGTAGTAAAGTCAATATCATCATCTATGCGGATGACTTTGTTATCACTGGCGCATTGAAAGAAATGCTGGAGACTACAATTAAACCTATCGTGGAAGCTTTTCTACAAGAACGTGGTTTGGAGCTCTCTGTTGAGAAAACTCGGATCACGCATATTGATAAAGGGTTTGATTTTCTCGGGTTTAATATACGAAAGTATAAAGGGAAACTACTGATTAAACCGGCAAAGGGAAGTGTCAAAGATTTCCTGCAAGGAATACGAGAAACGATTAAGACACACAAAACGGCAGCTGCCGTGAATTTGATTTATCTGCTGAACCAAAAGATTCGCGGCTGGGTTAACTACTTCCGTCACGTTGTGTCTAAGAAAACTTTCGCCTATGTAGACGATCAAATATTCCAATGCCTGTGGAGCTGGTGTAAACGAAGGCATCCAACTAAGAATACCCTGTGGATTCAGAAGAAGTATTTCCGTTCCCAGTATACGAGAAGTTGGATTTTATTTGCGCCAAATTCTAAGGGATTTAGACCATTACCCTGCATTGATTTAGTGAAAGCCTCAGACATGCCTATTCGGCGTCATATCAAAATACGAGACAAAGCGAATCCTTATGATCCCGCTTATGAGGAGTATTTTGTAAAAAGAGATCAAGCTAAAGTGAATGCTCGTAGACAACGTGTAGGTCCACGCTATCTACATATGGGTACTGAATTTTTATCGCACACCGGGTCTTAGATAGGCCTTTGAGAGGCTTGAGCCGAGTGAGGGGAAACTTTCATGCTCGGTTCTTAGGAGAGTGGCGGCCGGTAACGGCTGCTGCTTATCCGACCAATATCATTGAACAAGATCACAGGCGAGTAAAACGGATTACTCGATCGATGTTGGGTTTCAAAAGCTTCCACTCGGCACAAAGTACCTTGGCAGATATAGAGCTTGTCGCGATGCTCAAGAAAGGTCAAATGAAGAAAAACTTGGCGAGTTTTTTATCGACAGCAGATCAATTCTACGCTTTAGCTGCGTAAGTCAAAAACCGCCCTGCTGCTTTTCACGGCAATCGAACTGTTTGCGACGTAACCCTTTGTTATGCATCGTGAGTGTCCCGTCCTGTGACGCTGCTGCAGAAAGCGATCTAATCGTGTGTCCGGTAAAGTGTTGGAGGATCATAAATGGCAGTTTGTTTTAAACTGACTGCATTGTCGCAAATTTCTTATTCGATAAGATGTTTTTCTCAGTTAAGGCCTTTAAAATTTAACTTTTTTGAAAATTATTTGGATATTTTCTCTTATTAAATACTCTAGGTAACGCAGATGCTGGATGATGAAGCTTGCGGTCATTAATTGGGCAAAGTGTTTTAGTCAGTGCTCGCATTCTTAAATCAACAAGTGATTTGTGGTCTTTGCTGGGTGACTTCTAAATCTTATATAAAACATTAAGTTCGGCTTCAGCACATTATCGAATTCTTAATAGAGGGCGATATACCAAAAGTAGATTAAAATTTTAGAATCGACTTGTTTGGTTGTTTATTGACCTTGGTTTGTTTGCACTGTTTCGGTTCAATTCCCGTTTTTTTTGATATTCATGCCCCGCGTTAGTGCGTTTCGTGATTACTAACGAATACGCTAGACGTATTCGATCTAGTATTATGCTTGAAGAATATTAGTAGCTTACTAATCTTCTTTTTAGTTTAAAGATTATATCTTGCTTATCAGATTTTAGTTTTTTGCAAGATGTGGAGCTAGTCATCAAACACTATTTGTGTTGGAAAATGTGGTGACTAAAGTTGCAATGGAGAATACATGATGTACTCAGCGACAGTGGAACAGAGCGTTCGAAGGCTTGAAAAAAGTTTAGCGAAACGTATATTTATAACGCCCCCTAGAAATAGTCTGCTGAGAAGGGGGGGATTATGAATATGAAATCGATTACTTTTCCTGATAGCAAATCAACTAAACCATCCTCAACCTATTGTGTTCAAGATCGTAATGGATTGTTGATATTTTTATGTGAAGCTTTAGCTGATCGTTTCGGGATTACGCCGAACAAACAAATGATCCTAAAACTGAATCGTATATTTATAGACATGGATTTTTGGAAATTACGCAGTCACGTAACAGAGTTATCGTCATTACCTGCTGGGCATTCCACTTGGTTCGAGCTTGTTGCAAAGCTCACTGTGCACGAAACGTATTTTTTTCGTGATGAACCACAGTTGACGACGGTACGAGATAGAATATTACCCAACTTGATAGAAAAAAATGCACGTGAAAAAACTCCAAGTCTTCGTATTTTGTCAGCTGGTTGCTCAACAGGTGAGGAAGTGTACAGCCTCACAATGTTGACTTTAGATTCGTTACAAGATGCAGGTTATACTATTGGAAGTGCCAGGAGTGGTTTATCGCTTGTATCAAATTGGGATTTAGAAGTTGTGGGTGTTGATGTTTCAGCAGACGCCCTATTTATAGCGAAGAAAGGGTGTTATACCGAAGAGGGCCTTGGTTCTTTTCGAAAAATGGAGTCCCGTTGGAATGATTGGTTTGATGATGTTGATCCAGAAAATTCTCCTGTAAAAGGAATTTCCACTACTCGCAGACCAAAAGAATTTGTTAGAAATCACACGCGCTTTGAGCGGCATAATTTATTACAGAAAGCAATGTTTTTTGGTTTCTTTGACCTGATTCTTTGCCGAAATACAATGATCTACTTTTGCGACAAAAATAAATTTACCGCTCAACAATATTTGTTTGATTTGCTAAAGCCAGGTGGTGTTTTGTTGCTAGGCGCAACAGATCCATTTCTGTGTTCGGAACGGTGTGTTCAACACAACAGTAAGGGTATTTCGTATTACATGAATAAAGAGCCAATGTGATGGTTTGGTATTTTGAAGCGACAATATTAATCAAAGAATTTTAACGCTAACAAAAAACAGGGCTTTGTAGTGGAAATTAATATTATTCTATTGAATGGGAATCACTATGGATTACCTACCGAAACGGTGCAGGAAGTATGCGATACGGTTTCTATTACGCCATTACCTTTCTCTCCAGAATATGTGGATGGTTTAGTTAATATTGGTGGTTTGGTAATCGTACAAATTGATCTTACAGTACAGTTAGGAGGCACTCCAACCAGAAAATTAGAAAGCGGCCAGCTGGTGATTGTACAGAGCGCGGGTGAAACAATTGCTTTGCATGTAGATCAGGCGTTGCTGATGGTCAATGTCTCTGAAGATGAAATTCATAGCGTGCAAGTCAACGAAATTCCCGATGGAGTAGAAGCCAATTTACTCACCGGTGTATTTAAATGGAAAGACCAATCCGTTCTATATCTGGATGTGGATCAGCTGGGCCTAAAAACTATCGCTCCCTTAGCCAGCGATCTTGAGAATAACGGAGTGGTAGCTACCACGGAGACAGAAAGTGCTGTTAACGAAAATCATAAAAATGATTCGCTAGTAAGTTATTTGGTGGTCGAATCATGCGGTGAACGTTATGCATTAGATATGGAACGTGTCTGTTCTGTGGAAGATCTAGAAGTGATAACAGCATTACCGTTGGCACCACCGGAAGTAGTCGGAATGACCTATTCCCATAAATCACCGGTATTGGTTTTAGGGCTGGGCTTATTAATGGGTCAGCGGGTTAATATAGGCAGTAAATTGGTTATTGTGCAGCACCAGGATTTTAGATGCGCACTTATTGTTGAGCATATCCATGGTATACAGCGCCTTGCCTGCCACGAAAACCATGAAGTACTTGCTAATGATGGTGAGCTAGGAGGGTACCTACTAGGTGAGGAGAAACGACTAATTGGCGTATTGAATTTTGACGTATTGTTTTCGAGTCAACGAATCCAATCACTCAGACGATTCCTTGTGGATGACCATCATCTAAGGACTAGAAAAGACAAAATCCCAACTTGTCGGCTGTTGACCTTTAGTGTTGGCGATGAGCGTTGCGCACTACCTCTGGCGTTAGTGAATAGAGTTGTTGAATATTGCCATGTTAAACCACTTCCTGAGGGTGGAGGGCAGCATTTACATGGAGCGATACAAATCCATGGTGATATTTTGCCTGTAGTAGATCTTCGTGTACAGATGGATTCAGATCCCAAAATCACAGCCTTGACTGCGTATGTGGTAGCTGGCGAGGAAGATAATCGTTGGGCGCTGGTGGTAGACCAAGTGAACCGGGTGGTTGAAATTCCTGAAAAGGATCTGGAACCCACAAGTTTCAATGAGCAGCAATACGTAGAAGCAATTGGTCGCATGAGCGGTGGCTTGCTCAACGTAATAAATCTAGAGGCTATAACCGCGTCAATGGCAACTGAGTGCAGAAGATGATTAAACTCTTAGTGGTGGATGATTCCGCCTTTATGCGTATGGCTATTGCTAAAATGGTTGAAAGTAATCCTGACATAGAAGTTGTTGGGGAAGCAAATAACGGTGAGATTGCTGTGCAAATGGCACAGCAATTACGGCCAAACGTTATTACTATGGATGTTGAAATGCCAGTGGTAAATGGTATTCAGGCAGTTCAACGTATTATGGGTAGTGTTCCCTGTCCCATAATAATGGTGAGTAGTTTAACCACTCAAAGCGCCGCTGTAACAATTAAGGCCTTAGAGCTTGGGGCTGTTGACTTTATCGCAAAATGCTCCTCATTTGTTCAGTTAGATATTGTAAAGATTGAAAAGGAACTGCAAGAAAAAATCCACTATTGGGCTAAGCACCCCCTAAAAAGAGAGTTTGAAAAAATATCTGCGAACAAACAACGAGAGTCTCAAGGGTATGCTCAGATATTAAGTCGACGACAACCTGTGAAAACGGTTGACTGTGTTGTTATTGGAGTCTCAACGGGCGGACCACGTACAGTGCTAGAGTTACTAAAACTAATGGGGAAACTCAGCTGTCCGGTGGTAATTGCTCAGCACATGCCAAAAGAATTTACGCCGGGGTTTGCCGAACATTTGGCATTTGAAACTGGATTAGATGTTGTGGAGGGTCACCACGGAATGGTGATGTCGCCGGGGCAAGTTGTGATCGCTCCAGGCGGGATAGATAGCCAGATTCGTCGACCCTTTGAAAAACATTTCGCCCTGGATGTAAAAAAGCATGAACAGAGTTTAATTCACCCATCAGCTGATCTGCTATTTCAGTCGGCCGCTAGGATATG
Organism: uncultured Gammaproteobacteria bacterium; assembly: GCA_913063495.1. Lineage (GTDB taxonomy): Bacteria > Pseudomonadota > Gammaproteobacteria > Pseudomonadales > Ketobacteraceae > 42-54-T18. Next base: position 6,648 of record CAJXXT010000112.1, read on the forward strand.
TGAGAGTCCCGTTGCAATCATTCTTACTGGTATGGGCGATGATGGAACCAAAGGCGCGGGAGAATTTTTTGAACGGTGCTATCCCGTGATTGTACAGGAGCCAACTACCTGTGTTGTTGATGGTATGCCAGGAGCAGCTATCTATCAGGGGGTAGTTTCTGAAGTATTAGACGTGGCTCAAATAGCTGGAAAACTAAAAAACTGGATTGGTGATCACAAGGCACCAATCCAATTCAAAACAATCGGAATCAATTAAACTGAAGTAAAAAAATGACGTAACCAAATCGAAGTAACACAGAGGAACGACAATGGCGAAGCGTGTGATGATAGTTGACGACTCAATGATTATGAGAACGATGTTGAAAGATATTGTATCTGCTGATTCTGAATTGGAAGTGGTTGGTGATGCTTGCGACGGAGAAATGGCATTGCAAAAGGTGAAGGCGTTGAAACCTGATTTAATTTTACTGGATATCGAGATGCCGAAAATGAATGGGGTCGAGTGCCTCAAACGTCTAAAACTGACGAGTCCAGCTAAGGTGATTATTATCTCCTCTGTAGCGCAAGCTGGCTCAAAAATGGCTTCGGATGTTCGTGGTCTTGGGGCGGCGGACGTGATACCAAAGCCGTCTGGGGCGACTAGTTTGGATATCAAAGCAAAGAAGGGTCACGAGATAACGAAGACAGCACGCAGAGTACTTGGGCTTGGGTGTTAATTTTCACAAGGAAGGTATATAACAATGTCTGACTATATCGAAACGCTGTGGACGCAGTTTATTATTGAAGCTGAAGAGCATCTTGAGCTAATCGAGCCGTTACTAGTAGAGGCTGAAATCAGTTCACCAACAAAGGATGATGTGGACCAGCTGTTTCGATCATTTCATTCCATCAAGGGCTTGTCAAAAGCGATGGATTTGTTTGGCATGGAGGCTATAGCGCATCGAGCAGAAGATATTTTGGGTTTGGTTCGTGATGAGGTTCTTACCGTGGGCCCGGATTTGGCAGACGCCTTACTTTGTGCGATTGATGCGTTAAAACAACATCTTAAAGTAGCGGATAGTACTAGGCAGGATCAAGAACCTGCGGGAGAACTTAAAGGGCGACTTGAGGATATATTCAATAGTGCCAAGGGAACGGTAAAAGAAGTTGCCGCCAAGATGCCAGCAGATGAAGTTATGGCTACTCCTGTTAGCGAGGTTTGTGTGCAAGCACCATCTAGCTTACATCCCGACCCTGACATGGTAATATTTTTTGCAGAATTGCTGCAATCAAACTTGCCAAAGCTTGTCGACCTTTTGGCGCCTGGCTTTACCATTGAATCCCCCGAAGCAGAGACGATAGTTTACGAGCTGGAAGCACTGAGTCATGCTGCCAATGCGATGGAAATATATCAGCTATCAGAATCCCTCTCTTCTATATTGGCATTGCTGGCAGATACCGGGCTTTCCAATGACACACGCCGTGAATCTTTGATAAACGAGTTATTGCGGGTTGTTGAGCTGACTCGATTTATTGAGAATGAAATTCAAAAAGACTGTGGGACCGCACCGTTGGTAGATCAACTGCGAGGTTGCACTGCAGAAATGGTAGAACAACTTTTTCGGGAATTGGCAGGGCAGTTGCAAACCATAGCCTCGAGCTCTGAAGGCCACTCTCTTACGGACACTCCAGAAGTTGTTAGCCTTGCAGTGAACACTGCCGAAAAAGCCTGCGTATTGAATAATCACCTACACATGCTAGATGGTGGTGACAACAGTAAACGATTATTGTTGACGGTGTCCGAAGTCTGTAATCATATAAATAAGGGGCAAGCAGTGCCTGAAACCGATCTCATTAAACTGTTGCTTAATGCAGTAAGTGTAGCGGAAACTGAGTACCGTTTGTTTACTGAAAATAATGAGGTCCATCAAAGCGCAGTTGATTGGAGTTCGCTTCACCAAAAAATTTGGGACGTAATAAAACAGCAAAGCAGTAACACCTGTAGCGAAGAGCTTGTTTCGTTTAAAGAGTTAGCGGGTAAAATTGAAATCAATCCCATTTTTGAGGATTGCATGTCAATGGACAACATTAAGATGCTACAGCAAGGGCTAGACAAAGGTGAAAAGGTCTATGAGGCTTTAGTTAATCTTGAGGAGTCGGAAGCTTTCACAGTTAGCTTCTTACAATGGATTGAGACAGATGTTCAGTTAGTTACCAATAGCACGATATTTATCGACAATAAGCCTTGGAGCAATTGCCTGCTGATGACAAGTCAGTCAGAAGACGCTTTGAGGGAGTCCGTAAAAACACTAGATCCAGAACGCTGCTTTCTAAAGCTAGAGACCTGCGCCAATATCATAAACAAGACACCAGACGACATTTTAGTTACTGACACACATCAGTCAAAAGAGGCGAGCACATTGCGAGTCAGTGGGGCTACTCTTGACAAATTCATGAGCCAAATTGGTGAGATAGTGTCTATACGGGGTATGTTAAATCACACGATCCATTTTGACGGAATAAGCTCAGCACTGAGTGCATTGAAAAAATATTCCGGAAAGCTACAGAACACAGACCTAAATGGTGAGTATTATCAAACGCAATTAGACGTGATAGAAAATCAACTAGCGCGATTTGATCAGGTCGACCAAAAATTACATACGGTGTTGAGCCAACTACAAGAAAGTGCTCTTGCACTTCGAGTGGTACCAATGGAGAACGTCTTTAAACGATTTCCCAGAGCAGTTCGGGATCTTGCTCAAGTTCAGGGAAAAAAAGTCAAGTTAGAGATAACGGGGCAGGATGTTCGTATCGATAAAGCTATGGTAGAGGTCTTGAGTGACCCTTTAATGCATATGATTCGAAACAGCGTGGATCATGGAATTGAGCTACCAGAACGTCGGCGTGCTGAGGGCAAGGCAGAAAGAGCGGTAGTTGGACTCGATGCCCGACAACAAGGGAACACTGTAAAGGTCACCATTAGTGATGATGGTTGTGGTATTGATGCGGAAATAGTGGGCGCAAAGGCTCTGGAAAGGGGCTTGGTAAACGAGGAAGATATTCTGCGGATGAGTCAAGAGGAAATAATGCAGTTTATATTTGCTCCGGGGTTTTCGACCGCTGAGCAGATTACTGAGACCTCAGGAAGAGGTGTTGGTATGGATGTAGTTCGAACCAACGTAATAAAATTGGGAGGTATTGTTACGGTAGAATCTGAAATAGGTAAAGGTTCCCGTTTTACCTTAGAGCTACCTCTTTCCGCGGCAATTCAAGACACGGTTTTAGTAAAATCATCTGGACAGTTGATGGCAATCCCGGAGCGTTATATTTCTCAGATGATTAAAATTAGAGCCAATGATGTGCAGCCTGTGAAAGGCTGCCACGCGATCGTGTTACATGATAGTTTTTTGCCAGTTTATCGTTTGGGGCCTTTGTTAGGGTACAAATCCACCACGAATGAGTGTGAGGATACCATGGTGGTTGCGGTGTTGTCGGATGGTAAGCAGCAAATTGGAGTAGTCATCGAAAGTTCTTATCAGCGTCAAGAGTTATTTATCAAAGACATTCATCAGCAATTGACGGAATTACCTGGCGTGAGCGGAGCCTCTATTCTTGGTGATGGAAAAGTAGTATTAATCCTAGAAGTAGAAGATCTGTTTTTGCTAGCGTCTAAAATTGGTAAAACGGCGCTGCTTAATGTTGATATGAAAGCGCGTGACATTAAGACCAATAGGGAGCGGGTAGCATGAAAAGTTATCTCTACGTGATGGTCGAAGATATACCGGTATTGATGGACGGAGATGCGGTTCAAGAGATTCTTCCACTGGCAGCGGAAAATTATCAGCAGTCAAAAGAACAGAGTTCACCTTCAGCCCATTTGGAATGGCGTAACCAGGTGTTGCCAATCATTAGTTTGCGAACACTATTAGATTTGCCATCGGCTGTCTCTGCTGAACAAGGCGCCGGGGTGGTTTATAGCAGAAGTCCAAATAAGCCATCTGTTTTTTTGGTGGTAGATGAAGTGGTAAAGATTTTAACCTTAGGGTTAGAAACATTTGTTCCGTTGCCCCATGTGCCGGAGAAAATTAAGCGCTATTTTGACAGCGTATATGTCGATACAGAAACGATGCGACAAGTTTATCGTTTTCGAAATAATTTTCCGATAGATGTTTTTTGAAAAAGTTAAGTGCGACGAATAGAATGTCTTTTCCTAAGGGTAGTATCAGATATGAAAATACCTAAATTAAAGAATACGTTATCTACCTCGATAACCATTAAAATTATGTTGGTGGCTCAAAGTATATTGCTCATTCTATTGCTCATTCTATTGGGTATGGTAGTGCATGAAAATGCTATAACTCTTGGCGTTGAATTGTTGATCTTCATCCTTGTGGCCGCTGCAATTATATTGATTGCATTAACCAGTTATTCCTTACTTAGTGCTTATCGCAGGGGCATTGAGCGCTTCTCAATACTTGCACAAACACTTGAAAATGGTCATTTCCCCGTAAATATCGAAGAATGTAATATAGATACAAAGGACGAGGTATCGAAAGTGTATTACCAACTTCACTTTGCTATTGCTCGAATGGGCAGAAAGGTTTTTCAGGTTGTTGAAAACGTCAGGATTGCAGCGGATGCCTCTGGAGGGATACATTCAGCTAGCGAAGAGTTATGCCTAATTGTAGACAAACAAACTAAAAACACTCCGTTGGTGAATAAAGCGATAGAAGAGATGGTTTACACCATCGTTCGAAACGCGACGGTCAACGCTCAAGCTGCCGAATGCTCAAAACAAAGCGGACATACGGCAAAAAACGGTGGTGAGGTGGTATTGCAAACCATTGCAAAGATTAAAAATATTTCTGATGTAGTCGAGCAGTCGATACAGATGATTGAGCAGTTGAATAAATCTTGTGAAGACATTGGCAGCATGGTTACCACCATCGGAAATATTGCGTCACAGACAAACTTACTGGCATTAAATGCTGCCATTGAAGCCGCTCGTGCGGGAGAGCAGGGTCGTGGTTTTGCAGTGGTGGCTGATGAAGTTCGAAGTCTTGCCAATAACACTACGAAAGCGACTCGTCGTATCGAGGACGTAGTGAGCACAATACGCTCCGGCGTCGATGATACTGCGGCGGTTATGAAATGCGCTCATGGCGAGGTACAGGCAGGTATAAGTTTGGCGGATGAAGCAGGAAGGTCTCTTGAAAACATTGTGGTGGAGACGCAGGCTGTGCTTGATATGATTTATGATATTGCGTCAGCAGGTGATGAGACTGCAAATACCGCTACTGATAAAACGGCATATCATCTTGACAGGGTATCAACGGTAACGGGAGAAAGTGCCATTTTCGTCGATGATGCAGCTAAGAAATTGGAAGATTTAAAACAAAGGTTGGATTGCTGGCAAGAAACAACGGACGTACTACCTTCGCTACTGAAAGAATTTAGTCTTAATTAAAACAGTGTCTATTGAAAACAGAAGGGGACGCTCGCTCAGGGGACTCTTCAATAGAATCAAACGAGGTCCATTATGTTGCTTAAAAATCAAAGTCTATTCTGGAAAATGTTCATCCCTTTACTGTTTACATTTTCCATCGTTATGTTAGGCCTTCTCTGGTACATACCGTCGAGTACCAAGGCGAACGCCGAACAAGAGGCTATCAATATGGCCCAAAGTACGGTGCAGCAATATAAGCAGATTCGTAGCTACTATACCAAGAATGTGGTTAAGAAAGTTCTTGCAGGCTCATCCTTAAAACCTTCTATTGAGCATAAAGATAATCCAAATGCTATTCCCTTGCCCGCCACCATGATTCACGACCTCAGTGCCGGCATGGAAGAGGGCGGAATCGGTCTTTCTCTTTACAGCAAATTTCCATTTCCAAACCGAAAGGATAGACAGCTTGCTGATTTTCAAAAAAAGGCGTGGGATGAACTATCCGATAAAGGCAACAAGTTTTACTCTGTGAGTACAGAGCTTAATGGTCAACCCGTGGTGCGTGTGGCCGTACCTGACAGAATGACCTCTGAGGTCTGTGTGAATTGCCATAATTCTCATCCCCAAACACCAAAGAACAATTGGAGAATAGGGGACTTGCGGGGTGTACTTGAAGTCGTTGTTCCTATTAAGACGCAGCTGTCGGCTGGAGCAGCTTTAGGCTACAGAATAGTTGCGGTCCTTATTGGCTCCTTTATTGTAATCGGGTTTGTTCTTAGTGTTGTTTTTAAGCGTACCGTTCGGGATAAGCTACTGAGCGTTAATCAAACAATAACGTCTATTGCTGCAGGTGATTTTACGCAGAGGATCGAAACTGAAGGAAAGGATGAAATTTCAGTAACAGCCAATGTAATTAACGGCTTTGTCTCTGAGTTACAAATAGCGATAGACGAGATCAACAAAGTTATGAGTGCACTTGCCAACGGGGACCTTAGAGAGCGAGTGAAAGTTGAGTTACAAGGAGATTTAGCGTCCTTAAAAGATGCCACCAATAATTCTTTGGATAGTGTTGAGGTCGCAATGAGTGCCTTAGGGGTGGTTGCGGGAGCACTTGGAGAAGGAAGGTTTGATCAGCGTATGGAAGGCGAGCTCAAAGGTGAGTTTCAACATATCCAAGTTAGTATTAATGGCGCTATGGATGAGGTGGAAAGAGCCATCAGTGAAATTAATCGGGTAATGTCGAAAGTAGCGGATAACGACCTTTCTGATCGAATAACTACTCAGCTAAAAGGGGACTTGGATAGGTTAAAACAGGCGATTAATCAATCTATCCATAAGTTGGGAGATACGTTGTTACAAATTGCTACTAACAGCAACCAAGTTGCTGCTGCTTCCGGCGAGACGTCAAATGCAATAGGTCAAATATCCGATGGTGCCCAGAACCAACTACACGCGATGTCCCAAGTGGCCACCGCTGTATCACAGTCAGGTCAGGCAGCGAGCGATGTTGCGAGGGATACCACTCAGGCCAGTATTTGTGCAAAAGACTCTTTTGACCTGGTTACACAGGGTCAAGATAAAGTTGAGCAAATGGTCGAAGTCGTTAATGGTATTTCCCAAAACAGTACGAAAATAAGCAAAATTACCGATGTCATTAGTGCCATTGCCAACCAGACCAATATGCTCTCGTTAAATGCCGCTATTGAAGCCGCGAGAGCGGGAGAACATGGCGCGGGGTTTGCGGTAGTGGCAGAGGAAGTGCGTAAACTCGCAGAACATTCCGCTAGTTCCGCTCAAAACATTTCTGAATTGGTCAACCTCGCCGTAAAAGAAGCCGGAAACGCCGTCGATACGGCAAATGAAGTTCGAGACGATATGGACGTTATTCTTAAGTCCTCAGCAGATATGGATGATATGTTGCGTCGAGTCGCAGCGGCAATGGAGCAACAAAGTGCCTCGACTCAGGAAATTAGCAGCAATGTTGATTCAATGAAACGCGTTGCCGAAAACAATGCGGCGGCATCTGAAGAAATTACGGCAACCGTAATTGAGGTATCTCGCTTAGCGGATGATGTTCGGAAGCAAGTGGATAACTTTGCGTTGTCGCAAGATGGCTCACAAGATTCTTGTAACCAGCAAATTGCACAGTATGAACTAAGAGACCGAAGAGACGTAAATGGAACTAACCCAATCAATCCTAAATGGGAACGTCGTTCTTATTGATAAGGAACTGGTTGGGAAAATACAATACCGCTGGCGGTTTGCCGGGATATAAAAATCTTACAATCATAACAAGGAATTAAAAATGGATAAGTTATTCAGTCAGTTTTCACTTAAAGCCAAGCTTATAGTGTCATTCTTGATGGTGGGGCTCTGTCCTGCGCTGCTCATTTCCTGGCAAGCCTGGTCAAATAGCTCAGATAACTTTGTAAAAGAGGCGACTGTCAAACTGAGTTCGGTTAGGGATATCAAAGCCGTTCAAATTGAGAGTCTTTTTGAAACCATGGAGGGGCAGGTTCGCGTTTTATCGACCAATGTGCTTACCGTAGAGGCAATGAAGTCGTTTAGTGACGCATTTTCTTCCTATGCTGAAGAAAGCAGTGCGGAGAGGGAAAATATTGACATCGACTCTTCACTGAAGAGTTATTACCTCAATCAGTTTGGTCAAGAGTATCAAAATACAAACGGAGGAAACAAGCCTCATAAATTGTTGCAAAACCTTACCGTATTGAGCAAGAGCGCCAAGGCACTTCAGTATGGCTATATTAGTGCAAATCACCACCCCTTAGGAGAAAAGAATAATCTTATTTATCGAAACGATGGAAGCAGATGGTCGGATCTCCATAAAAAATATCACCCAAGTTTTGCAGATTACCTTGATGAATTTGGTTACTACGACATTTTTTTGGTAGATGCCAAAAGCGGAAATATTGTCTATTCCGTATTTAAGGAGTTAGATTTTGCTACCTCTCTTAAAACAGGACCTTATGCAAACTCAGGAATTGGCAGCGCCTTTAACAAAGCACTTGGTGCAAATACCGGAGAAAGCGTAAGTATCACCGATATGGATCGCTATTATCCTAGTTATGATGCTCCAGCTGCATTTATTTCCTCACCAATCTATGATGGGGATACGAAAATTGGCGCGTTGATTTTTCAAATTCCTGTAGGAAAAATCAACGCTATAATGACCAACAACCAAAAATGGCGAGAAACAGGGTTTGGTGAAACAGGTGAGACCTATCTGGTTGGAAGCGACAAAAGGATGCGTAGCTTATCCCGTTTTTTCGCCGAGGATAAGAAGGGCTATTTCGAATCAATGGAGGGTAATTTAACAAATGAGGAGCTAGAATTCATCAAGGAAAAGGAAACCACGGCAATAGCGCAATCGGTGGATACTGACGGTGTAAACGCGGTAATTTCTTCAGGCGAGGGGTCACAGACTTTTTTGGACTATCGCGACGTCAGCGTATTGAGTGCTTATAAGGCTTTAAACATTCAGGGGCTAGATTGGTATCTGATGTCTGAAATGGATGAAGATGAGGCCCTAGCATCAATCACCCAACTCAGAAATAAGATGCTAGTGATTTTGCTGATTAGTATTTCGATCATCGGTGTCTTTTCCATATTCTTTTCAAAGAGGCTTACCAACCCGATAGATAAATTAACAAAAGTCATGAAAGAAGTGGAAGAAAGTGGAAACTTTTCTCTGCGCACAGATGTTACAAGTACTGATGAGGTTGGGCAAAGCAGCCAAGCCTTTAACAGTTTGGTGAAATCTATCCAGGCAACCGTTGATGATGTTAATTATGTCATGGGGGAAATGGCAGAGGGGAATTTCAGTCGACGGGTTACCGTTGAACTAAAAGGTGACCTTCTTAGTTTGAAAACAGCCACAAACGATTCACTTGCAAGTGTTGAGCTTGCGATGAGTGCGTTTGGTGATGTTATTTCGGCACTGGGAGGCGGTGATTTCAGTCGTCGTATGGAAGGGGAGTTTAAGGGTGACTTTAAACACATTCAAGAGAGTGTTAATGGTGCCATGGATGAATTGCAACGGGCAATTCATCAGATTAATCGAGTTATGTCTCAAGTAGCCGCTAATGATCTTTCTGATCGTGTTTCCGCGGATCTTAAAGGTGAACTGGATACCTTAAAGCAGGCGGTTAATCAGACGGTACAGCAGCTAGGAAGTACCCTGTCACAGATAGCGATGAATACAAATCAGGTCGCTGCGGCATCGAGTGAAACGTCAAGCGCAATTGGCCAGATTTCAGACGGTGCACAGAACCAGTTACATGCATTGTCTCAGGTAGCAACAGCAGTGAGCCAGTCAGGTCAAGCGGTAAATGACGTCGCGCGAGATTCCGCCCACGCCAGTGTTAATGCCAAGGACTCTGTGACACTGGTGACGGGAGGGCAACAGAAGGTAGCGCAAATGATCGAGGTTGTTAATGCGATTGCTCAAAACAGTACAAAAATCAATAAAATTACCGATGTTATTGGTGCGATTGCTAGTCAAACAAATATGCTTTCACTGAATGCTGCAATTGAAGCAGCACGAGCAGGTGAACATGGTGCTGGATTTGCGGTTGTTGCAGAAGAGGTGCGCAAACTAGCGGAGCATTCGGCAAATTCAAGCAAAGAAATTGCTGAGTTAGTAGAGCAGGCAGTAAAAGATACAGGTAACGCGGTTAGCACAGCAGAGGAGGTACGAGAGGATATGGAAGCTATACTTCAGTCTTCTGGAGAAATCGATGACATGTTGCGTCGTGTAGCATCCGCAATGGAGCAACAAAGTGCCTCAACTCAGGAGATAAGTAGTAATGTAGAGTCCATGAAGCGAGTTGCGGAAAATAACGCGTCAGCGTCAGAGGAAATCACAGCTACCGTTATTGAGGTATCGCGGTTAGCTGATGGAGTTCGCTCCCAAGTTGATAACTTTACGCTCGATGATGGAAATATAGCTGAAGCTGGCTTCGGTAATAGTAGAAGGCTAGCGTAAACACTTTGTCCGATCAAGTAGAGGGGGGGTATGTATCGCTTCCAAGAGGATTCCCCTTTCTATTTATGCAAGTACGCTTTAGTCAATTTACTTATTAGAGAGGGGTGTATAACCCCAACTATTCGACGTCAATTACTTTGTCCGGCGCGTTGCTTTACTAAGCACCTACAGCTTCTTTTTCTGTTTTCATATTAGCGAAGAGTTCTTTGTAATATGGCAAGCTCATTTTCATGCCCAGTTTTGAGTCATACTCTGGACTATAACCAAGCTCTGTTCTGGCTTTATTCACACTGAAGTAATTATCAACAGATACGCGTTCAACCTCTGAAGGCGCTAACGGGGGGGAGGGCAGGTTAAACTTGAAGTGCATATACTCCCACGCTTCCAAAGACCGCATAACGACTTTTCCTGGCATTGTCAGCCATGGCATCTTCACCCCAATGGCATCAAAGACGGGTTTAGAAAATACAAACGCGTTAATAGGTTCATCATCGTTAATAAAATAAGCTTGACCTGGGGAGGTACCACCTTCAACCAAATGCTCGGCTGCTTTGATTTGGCCTTGGATCAAGTTATGAACAAAGGTGTTATCCAGCTTCTCAAATCCAAGTCCAATTTTACTATGCATATGAC
>CAJXXT010000113.1 GCA_913063495.1 uncultured Gammaproteobacteria bacterium
TTAATGATTGCCCCTATCGCTTATCAGCAGGGTATAGATCCAATTCACTTCTGGATGACTTGTTTGGTTGCTTTGGAACTAGGTTATTTAAGTCCACCAGTAGCATTAAGTCATATCTTTACGCGTCAGGTGGTGGGTGAAAAAGAGTGCTTGCTAGCGGCAGAAGAAGGACACAATTTCTATTATCGCCATGAGAAGTATTTATTGCCGTTGATGGTTATGGGTACCACATTGGTAATAGTGGCATTTGGACCATTGATTTACGGAATCTAAATCTCGCGAGTTATCGATAGAATAAGCACAAACAAAAGCAGCCCCTCGGGGCTGTTTTTGTTTGTGTGGGAAATGTTATGAAGAGTACAGGCGTTTCATATCGATGATGTAAGTGGTGGTATTCATATCAACACAATCAAATGCAGAAATAACGCTGGATGAAAAAGGGGTGGGGGTTTGATTTAGTGGTGTAGAAAATTCGCTATCATTGACAGTATATTTTTCCACGCTGGTAACTGCAAACGCAAGGTATTGGATGGCCTCACCCTCTCCTAGGAATTTCACGATCATGATGTTGTCGGTGGCGGTGCTTGAGTCAGTACTGGTATTGGTGCAGATGTCGGTGCCTGGGCTTGGAGAGCGGTTTTGATAATCAATTAATGGAATCAGCTTGTTTCGCCACGAAATTAAATAACAACAATGTGGCGGAGCTTGCGGAATGGCTAGCCTGGGGGCGTTGTTAACTAATTCAGCTACCTGGAAGATAGAGATTGCGAGCATATAGCCACCATTGAGATGTAGTACCCAGCAATCTGTTGTTAGTGCAGTTCGCATGACAAATCCTCAGTTCTTGGGATGTTATTTAAATGCTGTTGAAGAAATTTGACTAAGTGATCTGCATCGGTGACACAGTGGATAGCATCGTCATTGTAAAAAGTCCCCATGATAGGAGATTGCTGGGTATGCATAATCGTCGGTAGTTGTAGTAACGCCTTTGGATCGCATTGAATAGATGTAACCTGGTCACAGGTTAATGCAAAGCGATATCGCGGGTTTGTGGGGTTTATGCACACAGCAAACCGATAGCCTTGGGAGCAAAGTTTGCTTGATATGTTGTGTGTAATCTTTAAGTCAGGGGTGAAACAAACAACGGGCCATAACATATTACGTGCCGTTAATGAGGTTGAGGTGGTTCCATCGATGGATTTATCTTCAATTGATGAGGTGAGCTCTACGGTAATAACGTTTGCATGAGGGAGAAGTAATGATAATTCCTCGGGAGCCTGTTGGTTATGAGTAGCCTGTTGACGGATCGTAATACAGGCTAAACGAATGTTTTCAGTGGATTTCATGGCGAGCTCCAGATGGCTTATTGCAAAATGTTTTCTTGAGGGATTAAACTGCCCACCAAATCCAGTAGCGGGGATTCAGTATAGGGTTTCGTTAAATAATGATTGACGCCGCTTTGAGTTGCGAGCTGGCGATGTTTTTGAGTAGAGCGTGATGTGATCATCACGACAGGTATATGTTTTAACGATGTGGATTTTTTGATGTAAGACGTAAATTCCAACCCATTCATGCGAGGCATTTCCATATCTGACAAGATGATGTCTGGTTTCTTTTGTTTGCATAACTCAACGGCATGTATGCCATCTTGAGCTACCTGGGTGTCATATCCCATATCACTGATAAGTTGATCTAGGGAGCGCCTAACGCTCAGGGAGTCATCAACAATCATCACAGATGGTTTGTCGGGTGCTTGCTGTTGTGGAATGAAGGTGTTGTTGGTTATGCCACTAGTCATTACATTGGGTGTTATTTCAATAAGTTCAGCGATATCCAATACTGATATAAGAGTGCCATCTGCAATAATGGCAACACCGTTAACGCCATGGGTTTTGTTAATATAGTTGCCCATCGGTTTGATGATGATTTCTTGATTGCTTTGGATGCTATCAACCGCCAGAGCGTAGGTTGTATTGTTCACGTCGAGTAATATTATTGGTAGGTTGTCGACGGTGAGGTGCTGTTTGTTTAAGTCGTTTTGCCCTAGTAATAGGTCTGCGATAGTGATTAACGGGTAAATAATGTCATTGTGTTTGTAGCCAATTTCCAATCCGTAATTTACTACTTCACCTGAATGTGGTGCCAGTAGCTGTCGTAATGAGTGGCTAGGTACGGCATAGCGCTCGTAGTTTAATGAGATAATGATGGCATGGGTCGATAAGTGAGAAAGCGGGACAGTTACCTTAATGCTGGTACCAATATCAACTTCACTATCAATATCAATTTTTCCATTGAGCCTCTTAATATTGTCATTAACTGCGTCCAATCCGACTCCTCGGCCTGAAATTTGATTAGCGCTATCCTTAGTCGAAAATCCGGATGTAAGTAATAGATCGATACATTCTTTTTGATTCAGCTTTTGATCTAGGGCTTGGTCTTTTGAGATAAGGCCCTTTTTTAACGCAGCGGTATAAATGCTGGTGGGATTGATTCCTTGACCGTCATCTTTGCACTGGATGTGAATATGGTTTCCCGATTGACTGAATATGATGGAAATATTGCCATTATCCGATTTTCCTGAATCACCTCTACGCTCCGGCGACTCGATGCCATGATCAATGGCGTTACGAATGATGTGCATAAGCGGATCAGTTAATTGAGAAAGCACTTCTTCATCAATGGATAATCCATTGTCAATGATGGTTAGGTGAACATTCTTTTGTGTTATTCGTGCTGCATGTCTCAAACAGCGCTGTAGGCGAGAACTGATAGACGTGACGGCAACCATCTTTGTCGATTTTGTTAAGTACTGAAGGTCTTTGTTAAGTCTCATGTGTTTTACAAATAGGTGGTCTAGATGTAAAAGTTGATCTCTCATATCAATGTTTAATTCTCGACTATCGATAACGGTCTCTATAAAGCTGTGCACAGTGCCATGGATTTCACTGTATTGATCGAGTTCAAGTGAATCGAAGTCACTTTTTGGAGGATTATTTTTTATGACGTTATTTTTTTTTGATGATGATAAAGCTTTGATATCAACAATTTTTTCTAGCTCAAATCGATGTTCTTGTATCTTTTCATCTTGAATGCTTTGGTCGTTTGCATTCTCCATCATGGTTTTTACCTGTTCCCTTGTTTGGATAAGAGATATGGTTATTTCCTCAACCATTTCAAATAAAGACTCGATAGTTTTGGTTGGAACTTGAATGAAATCCTCATGAGTTTTTTCAGGTGTTACTGGTAGATCTTTTTTCGATAGATTAACTTCACCGTTTGCTAGTGATGGGGGGAACGAAACTAACTTGGAGGAGGTGATTTCTTCTGCATCGTAATTGTTGTTCTTGCTATTGCTTTCGCTATCACACTCACCCTCGTGCGTGTCAGGATTGTTAACAGCATCAAGAAGCTGTTGCAATAATTCTTGAGTATTTTTGGGTTCTACGTCTCTCTCCATTAGGTAATCAATCATCGATTCAATGCTATCTGCTGATTGCTGTAATAAGTCAAGAAGCGGAGAAGAGGGCTGCATTCCTGCCAGTCGTAGTGATTCCAGTGCTTCCTCCAAATAGTGAGCCATATTAGCAATACCAAAAATCTCAACGATATTTGCTGAACCTTTAATTGCATGGGTGAGTCTTTGGGCGCCTTCGATGACTTCAATGGTACCGCTAACGCTATTTTTTTCAATAAATGAAGCAATGCAAGCACTCAGAGAAGAAGCCTGATGAGGCGCATCGTGAAAAAAAGCAGAAAATAGATCAGGGTGAATATCATTCGATAACGTCAGAGAAACATCGTCTTTTGTTGCGGTTAGTTTTCTATCATTCTCAATTTCTTCTTCCCAGTTAAGAGCTTCGTTATCACTGAGAAGAATGATAAGTTGGTGTGATTCGGCTTCACCATGATTTTGTGGCCAACCTTCATTTTCGAAAAGTGTGACGATATTTAAAATATTTTCAGTATCCCCCATATTTGATAGAAATTTTATTATAAGAGAGGTGATCGGGTTGAAAAGTTCAAAATAGATTGGTTTTGATTGTTCATTCTCTAGGTCGATAGCCAGCATATTTTTTTCTACAAATTTACATATATGGATAAGGCCGCTCATGCCCAGTATTTCAGCAGTGTCATGTATTCTAGCGATGAAATGTAGGTATCTTTCTACATGTTCACCGGCATCTTCACACTGTGCCGTTAATATGTTTGCGAGGCAGTCGTCTAGCTTTTTCTCCATTTCATTAAGTTCACTAATGAATAGGTAGATGGGGTCATTGGATGGCGTAGAAAGAGAGATGTCAATAACGTGTCTTGTATCGTTTGTGTCATCGATTTCACCATCAGTCTCATCATCAATCAGTGATTTAAGAAAATGCTCTTTGGTATCTTTGGGAAATATAGCGGTTAGGTTTATTGCAAACTCAGGGTTTTTTGGTGATCTAATATAAGAAATCAGGTTTTTACTCCAGGCATTGAGTTCCTGGGATTTTTGTAGAGACAAAATCGAATCGTCATCTTGCTGGTTGAAGACACTGTCACTATAGGCTTTGCATATTTCTCCCAGCGTTTGTAAGTCTACAATCTCTGCTGCCATCGCGAGATCATCAAAAGAATCTCGGCAGGTCTTTATGTCGATAGAAAAGTCGTTATCGTTAAATGATGATAAATTAAGATCATCAAGCGCGGAGGTGACAATATCATTGAACACCTCCAGTTGGTCGGCGCTTGGCATGACGTTCTCCTATTTACGATGCTTTCTTTTCATCGTTTACGGACAATACGCTACGGGGTAAAGTGAACGTATTAACGGATTTTAGTAGACTGTTTGATAGTGCTACTAGGCGTAACGTATCGTTACTTTGTTGCTGTAATTCCGCATCGGTCTCTTGCGTTTTTTCTTGAATACTGTGTGCTTCCGCTTTTAGGCGCTCATTTATTTTTGCTTGATTAATGGAGCGTTCGGCAATTTTTGCAACAGCAGTAGCTAAGTCACTGGTTTTCTTTTGTGTTTCACGCATCTTGTGACCCGCTTGTTCTGCGCGGTCTGAACCTTCAACAACCTGGCTTATGGTCTGGTTCATTGTTTCCATTGTTTCTGATGTTTCGTTTTGAATGTTGCTAACCAACGCTGCGATTTGAGAGGTTGCGTTGCGAGAACTTTCTGCCAAACGTTGTACCTCATCTGCTACAACGGCAAAACCGCGACCTGCTTCGCCAGCTGCAGCTGCGTGCATGCTGGCGTTAAGTGCCAATATGTGAGTGCGCTCAGCAATACTGTTGATTAAGTCCACGATGCCACTGATTTCTTGAGACCTTTCACCAAGTCGTTTTATACGCTTTTCTGTTTCACTGATCGTTTCACGTATTTCATCCATCCCCGAAGCCGTACTGGTAACTGCGTCAAACGCCTCATCTGTTGATTCTGATGCGTTCTCAGCCATCTCATTACAGTTCATGCAGAGCTTAGCAATCGCATTCATTGTTTTTGATGCATTTTCTAAACGTTCAATGGTTGTTTGTACCATTGAGCGTTCCTCTTCTGCCACCAAGGTTACTTTATCTCCTTGCACTTTTACGCTGGAGGCATTTTTTTCGACATTTTCCGCAATATGATGGATTTCACCAAGAACCTTAGCCGTTTCTGAAGAAACAAGGTTCATTGCATCGGCAACGGGCCCGGTAATATCTTCACTAACGGGAACGGTTACGGTTAAGTCCTTGTCACTGAGTTGAGATGTTGCTTCTAGTAAACGAATGATAGAGTTATTTAATATGTCATTCTCTTTTTCAGTTTCCACCAATGTTTTTACTTTATCATCGAGTAAATTATCTAATGCGCTTGATAGGGTTGAAAGTTCATTGTCACCTTTTAGACCTGTTCTGGCATCGTAGTCACCATTAGCAATACTGTTAACGGTTTCCGCAATTTTTGTTACTGGATTAGTGATTGAATGACGAATTGATATTCCTAACAATACTGATGTAACAATGCCAAAGGTGACAAATGCTATGCTGAGAGTAATAAAAATAAGCTGTAATGTTCTAAAATCTGTGTAACTGGTTTCTGCAACCGTTCGCTGTTTCTCGATGGATTTCTGAAGAGCGGTACCTAATGGTGTAACCAATAAATCAAAATCATTTAACATAAATAGAGATAACTTGGCGCTATTTTGGCTTTCACCTAAACGTAATATTTCTTCAATAGCTAGATGAAAATCGCTTAGGTCAGATTGATAATGGTTAGCTGTCTCCTTTCTTTCCGTATCACTAAGAGTGTTTAGGAATGTTTTCCACTGGTTATCAAAAGAGGTGATGTTTTTATTTATCAGATTGTTGGTATCAACCCAGGTTAGTGTTCCTCGGCTAAGATTGTTGATAGGTTCGATAAAATCCTGGTTCATTTTATTGTATATTTTACTTAGATATACACTGCGTTCAATATCGCTGTTGAGTTTTTCGGTTGTTATGGATGCTGAACCTAAACCAAATATCATTAATAGACCAGATAATGCCAATATTGATGTCATCGTTGCGATTAATATGAATAGCCGTTTACCAATGTTTATAT
Organism: uncultured Gammaproteobacteria bacterium; assembly: GCA_913063495.1. Taxonomy (GTDB): domain Bacteria; phylum Pseudomonadota; class Gammaproteobacteria; order Pseudomonadales; family Ketobacteraceae; genus 42-54-T18. Next base: position 6,569 of record CAJXXT010000113.1, read on the forward strand.
TGCTGAAATAGGTTGAAAACATAGTGATTTACCTTTGGTCTGTATATATGGTTAGAATTAGATGATCTTTTTCCAGGTATTTTTATCTAGCGTCGTATATTCACCATTTTTGTAATAAATCATTGTGACGAGTTTTGAACCTTGATTGCTACCCCTGAAATTTAGCTTCACTCCGCCCAAGTTAAATCGCTTATCATCAATAGCAGACAAGAACTTATCTCTGGTTATCTCACCCTGGATATTATTTAAGGCACTTAGCAACATCTTTCCCACTAAAAAACCTTCCAAGGAAACATAACCGTAATCTTCCTTAAGTTTGTTTCTGGCTTCTTTTAAAATAGGCAAATCATCATCCAAATTGGGAACTACCTGGCTCATAACGACGCCGTCAGTTACCCCGAACTCAGTTAATATAGATTTTAAATTTTCAGCGCCGGTAAATGAGACGGCGCTGACGACCCATTGATCACCCTTGTAACGTGAATATCCTGCAAATCGACCAATAGCATTATAAGTACCAACGGAGACAACGAGTTTACAAGTGACATTTTGAGTCCGCTCCCAACGTTTTAGAGATTCATAGCCGGATTTAGAATTTAAGGTATTACGCTGGTATACCCCAACTGGGCCGATATAGTTTCTTTGAGGGTTTTCGCCGTCCATAGATAATAATTGATTCAGTAACTGGGTAATTTTTCTTGCACCACGTTTGTTGGCAATGGCTTTTTTGATACCTTCAACGCCAGACATGCCGTACCCATCATTTTGAACATAAGCACATATCTCCCTAGGGTCTACCCCTGACTCCAAGGCGGAGTTAATTACAGCAGCGGTTTCCTGAATATAACTTGCTCTAAAATTAACAACGTCACCAACTCCGGGGCGCAAGATACCTGCACCGGTAAAAAAACCAACAGCTGGGATATTACTTTCAGCGAGTAAAGGCAAAGCTACCTTTGCGGTAGGAGTCCCGACATTCCCAAGCATAATAAAGATACCATCATCAATCAATTTCTCAGTGGCTTTGACGGTGAGTGATGGTGAATAGGAATCATTTTTGGTAATAAACTCAATTCGTTTCCCATGAATTTTTTGTCCCTGGATGGCGGCCAATATACCTTTTCTCATGTTTAACCCAAGCCCCTTTGATTGCCCTTCAAAGTCCATTACACCACCAATACGAATTGTTTTTTCGGTGATGCCAACCTCCTGTGTATTCCCCGATAGAGGTATGTTCAGTACACAGAAAAGGCTAACGTAAAATGCAGATTTTTTTATAAAATGAGTGATATTTCGCATAATGCTTGTCCAATTCATATTGTTAGTTTGGCTGATGTAACGGCTTACTAGGTTCAGTAGAATGATGAAAATAAACGCTTAAAGAACATGTTTGTGTCAACTTTTACCCATACCCCGTTGTTTTCATAAATACACTCAATTTCTTCATCCATATTTTTAGGCAAGTTTACTTTTCTGTTTATGATGTTCGATTTTTTGAAAGATATTTTTGAGGGTAGATTGGGGATTTCTATACCACAAAGATCTTTTCCTTTTCCTATCGCGAGAATATGGTGTTTGTCATTTCTCTGTTTAAGTGATGCTTTTATTCCGTAATACTCGTTAAGATTAACAATAGGAACACTGTTTCCCCGTAAGTTGTGTATTCCCTTAAACCACTGAGGTGTAAGAGGGATCTTGCAGATATTGTTGTGATCAATGATTTCACAAAATTGTGTATCATCAATCAGCATGCCAATATTTCCGACCATGAAGCTGTGAAAATGATCGAACGATTTTGTGGTTTCTTCAAGATCGGTGTCTATTAGAATTTTGAACGATGACAGCGCTTCACTGGGAAGTATGAGTTGTTGCATGGTATAAATTACACTTTTAGTGATTGATGAAATTGTTATATCTACATTTTTTAGGGTGATCAGGCGTACCTACGAATAGGTTTCAATTTGTTCTATGATTTGATCTTTTGTATACGGTTTTGATACCAAACCTTTTCCGCCTTGCTTCATTGCCCACATGAGATCAGCTCTCTGTTTTTTACTGCTTACAAAAATGACGGGAATGTGTGATGTTTTTGGATTTTGTGTTATTTCCCGGCAAGCTCGATAACCGTCAATTCCTTCCATCACAATGTCAAGCAGTATTAGATTTGGGTTGTCGCTCTCTGCTTTTTCAATGGCTTCTTCACCAGATGTTGCCGTTGTTACTTCAAAATTAGCGCCTTCTAGCATGCTTTTTAAATTTAGAAGGTCGGTGCTTGAATCGTCTACGACGAGTATTTTGCAATAGTTCATGGTTAATACCTCATTGGGCTATTAGGGCTTCGTGTTGTTTGTTGGCTTTGGATATCATTTTTTGGAAAACACTCTTTAATTGATCGTCTTTAGGTGGCTTGGTTAAGTACGCATCACAACCAGACATTGCCCCTCTTACCCGATCAAAAGGGGATTTGTTGCTCGTAAGCATGACGATAAATGTATCTGATATCTCCTTGATGGATTTGCATACGTGGTAACCGTCAATGCCGGGTAATACCACATCGAGAAATACGATGTCATAGTTGTTTCGTACGGCTATTTCTTGAGCCGACTCGCCATCTACCGCGTAGTCGATGGCAATGGGTATTTCTGTCATTAACGGTAATTTTAGTTCCATAAACCGCCTGATAGGCAAGCTATCATCGACTACAAGCACCTGTGTCCTATCTTGCTTCAATAGCTGGTTGTTTTTCTCTGCTTCTCTAAATGCATCAATTAATTTTCTAAATACTAATGGACGAATAACGTTGAGTTGTTTTTTTAGAGGCAGAATTTCTTCCGATATTATGATTGTTGCTACATTGTCTTTTATCAGTTTCCATGTTCGCAAGCTGCTTCTGCTGTCGCCATTAATAATAACAAGGTGTGAATTAATGGATGGGCTATAACTAATAAGTTCGTAGTCTCGAAACTGTTTTGCACCCAGTCGAAATAGATTATTTATAAATTTCGTATCCCGATCCGTTAATCCTATTTGAGATATGTATATTTTGTTGGCACTAAAATTTCTCATGGTTTTATAAAACCCTGTTTATTTTGGTAACATGATTGGTTCGGTATTTGATAAGTTATTCTTTTCTGATAATTCAATTAACGTCGAAATTGTAATAAGTTTCCATGAATAAAATGATAAGCGAGAACCAATTAACAAAAATAAATGTTATTAAAACCTAATGGGATAACGATGTTTGTTGGTTAGTAAATAGAGGAATAACTACGTGTGACTTTTCTTGCGATGGAGGTATAACTCTCACAGCTATGTGAGATATTGCTTACGTGATGCCAAGTCATTTTTACCTTTTAATAGAACGATAACTATGAGGTGCCAATGAAGCAGAAGATATATCGGAAAAAATTCTAGGGTTGAGGGAGCGCAAGCATTAGGGAGTGACTACATATGCCATTTTAGTACTGTGGTTCCTAAATGTGCTGATGCAAGCTGTCAATAAGACCTAAAAAAGGGGGAGCTTATTATAGCTCCCCCTTTTTTCTATGAATAATGATGTTTTTCGTTGTTATTGAACCCACACTTCAACACGACGGTTTTTTTCCTTTCTAATGGAATTCGGGTCGGCAACAAATACAGAGCTTCCTGCAACGGTTTTAATTCGATTTTTTACCCCGATATTTCGCAAGGCCCAGCGAACATTTTGTGCTCTTAATCGTGATAGAGGAGAGTGGTCTCTTTTACTGTTTGTTGGGTTAGAGTAACCCACAAATTGAATTTGGCTAAAGTTATGGTCTTTATTACTCAAAAAGGCGACCAACCTCTGTACATCCGCATTTGCCTTGGTATCAAGGTTAGACGTGTCTTTTTGGAATCGAATATTGAGGTTTAAGCGCCACCAGGCACTTTTGTCCTCTAGGTCACTGGGTAGGGCATAGATTTGTTGAGATACAAATCCCGAATGTTTTACCTGCTCTTGCCCAGAATTGGATTCTGCATACGATAAAAAGGCATCAACAACGCCAGGATACTTAGGATTACTTGATCGATAAAAATAAAGCCTTCGGGATAGGGGGTAGTCCTCAGTTGCTACGGTGAGTTCTGATGGAAGGATACCAGGGAAGGTTACATCGGAGGCTGATGTTGTATCAGAAATGGATACGGCCTTTGCATCATAGATGGATGCTAAAGGAACAAACCCGATCGCATCAATATCTCGACTTACCGATTCCGATAGACTGTTATTTGACTCGAACCGAACGGCATTGGAGATAAGCTTTTTCTTACGGAGAACCAAGTGTTTAAAGGTATCATAGGTTCCAGATTTTTTATCTCGAGATTTTACGTGAATAAGTTTAGAAGAACCGTTGAGTGTTTTCCACGAGGTAATTCTTCCGGTAAATATTTTTTCCAGCTGAGTTAGCGTTAGGCTATTAAGGGAGTTATTTGGGTGAATGATTATTGCCAATCCATCAATACCTAAAACTATTTCCTTGGGGCCATCAAAGGATTTGTGTCGGGTATTAAGTAGAACCTTTTCTTTTGACTTTATGGGGCGAGATGCCGCTGCAATATCAGCTTTTCCATTCAGTAACCCCTTAAACCCGGTGCTTGAACCGTGGGCTGCGATGGCTATTTTTAACAGGGTTTGTTGATTTTCTCGTTGGTATTTTCCAACCACCAACTTCTCATTGGTATCCGTATTAACGGCATGAATATCAGTCGCACCAAGAATCTCCAAAAAACCTTGCGCCAAATTAGGTGTTAATTGAGCGCCAACGGTATTGGAGCCTTGGATGGTAAATAATAGGTGTTCTTTTTTAAGAGGAACAGGTAATTGTAAATCCATAGAGTTCAGTGGACTATTGCTTTTGCTAAGCTCCGCTTGCCCTGTTGTAATTGCTTGGATAAACGCGGATTTGGCTGTCTCTGCGTTGATGTTTGTGGTGGTAATCGAAAGGCTTATGCCTATCAGTATAAGTTGGGAAATGTTGAATAACCGCTTCATGATACTGCCTCTATATAAGTCATCTTTGCCTACAATGTGAGCGACAAAGAACTGCTGATCCGTCTATAAATAGGAAGGGAGGGGGATACTAACAAAATTAGGCAGATGGCTGGAGCATTTATATGTAATGTGTGTAAGTTATTGCGCAAAGTGGTGGCTATCTATTCGATTTTCCCAAGTAGAGTGAATGTCACACAAATAATGCAATTACCTGGATCGTTGGAATTGATATTGCGATACCTATTAGAGTCCCCATAGCGACATCGGTGGGATAATGCAGGCCTAGCACCACGCGTGATACAGCGATGAGTATTGATATAGGAATGAGTAATACGGCAAGTAATGGAAAGAAGTAGACGCATACTACGGTAAAGCTAACCGCATGCAGGGTGTGTCCAGAGGGGAAACTGTACTGGTCTAATGGAGGTGTTCCACAGGATAAATCCCGAAAAGAAATGTAAGGGCGTTCACGTACCAATCTGGATTTTAGTGACTTGTAGATGGTAACATTAATGATTGCCATTAGGGCCATTCCCATAGCTACGACAAAACCTTCAAAACCAAATAGAAAAAATAAGCCAAGCATTAACGTATACCAAACCCCACCATCTCCTAAGCGGCTAATGATGCTAAAGAAACGTTTGACGGGTTTCTTTCGACTGAAATTATTGAAGTACACACATATATTGTATTCAAATTTATCGATTTTTTGAAAAATGGATTTTTGCTTTAATGTTGTCATCACCTATTTACCTATTCTGCGTTAAGTTAATGGTCAAGAATGTTCTATGCAAAGGTAATGTAATAGAAAGATGTGAATGCTGTGTTTCACTAACGTGACGATTTTGTGACAGTGCTGAGCGTGTTGTTAAGGGCTAGGATATTACCTCTGATAATATATCTTTGCCTCTAATCGCCTTTTCCAAAAAATCTATAGCGGCGCGAAAGCGTGGTGTAGCATACAGGTCTTTGTTAATGAGTAAGCAAAGATCCAGTGCATACTCTTTATCAGGATAGATGCGTTGTATGTCAGGTGTTTTATCTCCGATAAAGTCCCACAAATACCCAATGCCGATACCGGATTTAATCGCCTGTAATAATGATACGCCTGAATTAACTTTACAGGATATTTTTGCACCTTCTGGAATATAGTCACCAATAAACTGACGAGTAACTTTGTGAGAAAGGTTATCGTCCCAGCCAATCCACGTATGTTCCTTTGTGTTTCTTTCTAGGTATGAGTCTGATGCATAAATGGATCCAGTTACTATGCCAATTTTTCGTGATAGAAGATGTTCTTTGGGGGAATGGTTGGTAATCCGAATGGCAATATCGGCCTCACGGTTCGCAAGATCAACGGTAAAGCTATCACCGATAACCTCAAAATCAATATCGGGGTGTTGCAGTAGAAATTCGCCCATGTCGGGCATCAGCGCTGATGCGAGTAAGTCCGTTGTGGCAATTCTAATGGTGCCAGTGAGGTTGTTATCAGTCCCAATTGCGTGGTTGTTTAATGAGACAAACTCATTCTCAATGGATTGTGCTGATCCTAGAATAGCTTCACCGGCACGCGTAAGCGTGTAACCGTTTGAGTGGCGTTCAAAAACAGAAAAACCCATGCACTCTTCAAAACTATTTAGGCGACGGATAACGGTTGTGTAATTAACCCCTAATAATCGAGCGGCACCAGAAACGGTGCCGTTGTGGGCAATAGCCAGAAAAAATTTCAGATCGTTCCAGTCATTCATTATTGTGAGACTTATTGTTGAGGTGGTAGCTTAGAGCGCCGTTGGTGTTCACCAATTTCCGTTAGCAAAGAAATTGTTAATCCAGAAGTCGCACTGTACTGGTTTAAGGTTGGTTGCGGTATCAAATCCACCCCCTAGATGAATATAATCTGTTTGTGTGGCGTTGTAAGGAGGCCATAAGGGTAAATTAGCGTTATTTGGATTACCTGTATGAGCAAAGTTGGCCCAATAACGCATCATAATATCTTGGGTATTTAACCGTTCTGGGTTATTAACGTAACCCAGAACACTCTGAATGCCAAATACATAAGGGATTTCTGCAGTGTGATAGGTACCCCAGGGCGGGGTGTTTTCACCTCGTTGTAATTCCAGAATAATGTCAGTGGTGAAACTACTAACATCTTGAACAAACTGGTACATAAATACAGAATGCCCCGTTTGGCTCATAATGTCCCCCATCTCTCGAGAAGGGCAATCCATAAATCCGTCTCCGGCCAGCGCTGCGGCAGCATGCCCTGCACTGGGATAATCGGAAAATGGGTATATTACTGAAAACTGTGGTGCCATATCGCCGTAAAAGGTAGATAAATAGTCTAAGTAGCCCTCTTCATTATCACTGTGATCACGAAGACCAACAAACATCGTACCTTCATTTTTATTGGTGCCTAAGAGCACAGACACTTCAGGTTTTACGCCGTTCTTTAACAAAGCTATTGGGTGTTCTGGTAGAAAATAGCCGTCAATATTTGAGGTTGGGTAATATGCCCAGTCATCAGGATGTTCAACAAATAGTTCGTTGATTTTGATATCGACAGCCTTCACGATATCTGCAGCGGGCAATGCCCTTGCGCAGGCAAGTGGGTTGCTTGCGGTGTCACAACCCAGTTTAGCAAACAGCGCATCCCCTTTGGCTTCACCTCCCGCTAGATTAGGGGTTCGTACCATGCGACAAGAGCCGCTCTGCATGATGGCCTTTTGAAATAAACTGTCAGTTAAGGGAGACGCCAATAAGCTGCAAACACTGATAGCACCGCCTGATTCGCCAAAGATTGTGACATTATTTGGATCTCCGCCAAAGTTAGAGATTTCCTGCTGTACCCATTTTAGTGCTTCGACTTGATCGAGAAACCCTTGATTTCCCGAGCCACCGTATCCAGATTCTTCCGTTAATTGAGGTGTTGCAACAAATCCCAAGAAGCTTAAGCGCGAGTTAACATTGACGATAATGACATCGTTATTACGTGCTAATTGCTTGCCACTATATTGCGCGCCACTACCGGATCCTTGAAGTAATCCACCTCCGTGAAACCAGACCATAACGGGGTAGGTTCCTGGTTTTGATGGTACCCATATATTGAGAAAAAGACAGTCTTCATCACCGCTAAAAACATCGGTGGGTATCCCGCCCTGAACACAGCCTGCACCATTTACAAGTGCGTCCTGGGTGCCGCTCCATTTGGAAAGCGCTTGGGGTGGTGCCCAGCGCAGATCCCCTATTGGGGGATTAGCAAATCGAACACCTCGAAATGTTCGAATAGTACCGTTGTTGTTTCCAAGAATTTTTCCTCCACTGGTTGTGACCAGATCGTTACCTTGTGGTACGCAGCCAGACAAGTTAGTTAGGATCAAGAGGGAACAGATATTAAGAAAAGAGAGGGTTTTAGAAAGCGATAATTTGGTCATGGTTCTGCCGCATATTGTTATTGTTGTTAGTGATAAGCTTAAAGAGCAGAGCGGATGGAAACAATTAGGTGTTTTTGCAAATTTTTGATGCAAGGTTGCAGAAAGCATCGATTATAGTTAACACCTACTCTAGTTAGTTCTCCTCCTCATCATAATTAGTGATAACTATTCTTACGCTTTTTATTGTTTAAATGTAATGGCGTATCGTAAACTGATTTTCAACAACAATAAAAATAGCGTGTCTATTATGCGGTTAATACTTCTTTTTTCTTTGGTTTTAGTGTTTTTGACTATTAGTGGCAAGGTTAATGCGGGTAATAGTGATGCTTCAACACAAAATACCTGGGTACAGCGGACACCAAATATTAACGCACTCAGTTTGACATTTATGCAAGCGGTCAAATTGGGAGAACGTGACATTGTTATTAATAAATTAAAACAAGGGGTTAATGTTGATGATATACAAGATGGTCATTACCCTCCTTTGTTTTTCGCTAGCGCAAAAGGTTATGACGATATTGCAGAGATACTGATTCAGCATGGTGCAAACCCAAATATGGCAGGACGAGGGGGGTGGACGCCTTTGATGGTGGCTGCAATGCATGGACAACACAAGAACATAACATTACTTATCAATGCTGGTGCGAACCTGGAGTTGCAGCATGTCCAGGGAAAAACGGCGTTAATGATCGCGTTAGAATTTGATAAAATTGATACCGTGAATCAGCTTATTCAACGAGGGGCAAATGTGAATGCGAGAAGCCATAATATGCACTCAGCGGGAAAATCAGTTCTTTCATTAGCAGTTGAACATGGGAATATCGATGCTGTGAAAATACTGTTGGCAGCGGGAGCGATTTTTAATAACAAAATATTCGACAGCGAAGGGCCCCTTGCTTCGGCCATCGATAAAGGGCAGAAAAATATAGTGGCGTTGTTGTTAGAATATGATTCTAAAATCCTAAAAAATGCCAATAACTTGAATAGTAGCACCATAAATAACAGAAGCTTAAGTAGCAATAACTTAAGTAACAGTACCTTAGATAACGGTGATAAACGCATTAATAGTAAGCGAAATAGTCCTTTACATTATGCGGCGAAATACGGAACACCAGACATACTAGAATTGCTGTTGGTATCGGGAGAAAAATCAAAACAGAAAAGTAACACGGGTAGTACAGCTCTAATGATTGCTGCTCGTGCTGGGAAAATCGATAATGTAGAAGTACTTGCCCCTTTTGCTGCTAAGGAGGAGATACAAGATGTTTTGCATATTGTGATTACCACGGGTTTAACCGCAGGAGTTAACAAAATACTAGCGTTAGGAGCTAACGTGAATGCAGCCAATGCACTCGGTAAAACGCCTCTAATGTTAGCGGTAGAAAATCGGCATCATTTGATTGTAGATATTCTACTATCAAAAGGGGCAAACATTCAGGCGGTATCAAACGAAGGAAGTGATGCATTAATGGTTGCTCTAGTAACAACGCCGTCAAAGCAGCGCATTGTGACAAGATTATTAGAGGAGGGAGCTAACGTTCAGCGAAAAGACGCATTGGGTAATACTGCGTTACATGTTGCGGCAAAACATTGTACGGCGTTGGATTTCTCTGTTGTTGAAGCACTGTTACGTGCCGGTGCAAAGCAGAGTGATATTAATAGCGAAGGGGCGCGTGCTAGAGATTTGGTTACTGATAAATGTTTACATTCGGCTTGGGAGGAATGGAAACATAACGCCTCGTAGTTATCTAAGCTAAAAAATAGTTATCTAAAGTGATAACTATTTTTTAGCTTACCGGTTTATAAGCATCTAGGTCTGCATCCAGTAGATTGTAACAAAGTGTGTGACTGGCCAGTCTTGTTTTGATCTTGGTTACTTATAACATATTGAATCTATGGATAAATATAGGAATCTGGCTATTGGTTTAACCAGTCATCTGTCGAAATACTTTCTTGCCAATACTCCCGCGAACAATTAGCTTTACGATGTATACCAATGATAATGCAATCAAAAATAATAATAAAAGCTGAGGTGGTATTACTCGTTCCCATTGTTTGTTCATTTAATTCAGCGAGTTTGATGTAATGAAAAGGGAATGATTGTCCCACTAAGGCTATTAATAAAAAAACATGTCCTTTGTTTTTTATTGATTTATTTAAGCCAGAGATTGGGAAATAAAGTAATGAAAAAAATAACAATAAAAACAACAAAAATTCTGACAAAAGTATTTATTTCAACCATTTTCTTGATCGCTTCATATGAAGCGTTTGCCGGTGGAGGTGGCCCTCCAAAACCAACAGCGTCGGCAGAAAAAATTCGCTTTACCTTCACCGCTGACTCTAGTCCCGCAAAAATAATGCCGATACGTCGCTTGGAAGGTGTTCAGATTTGGCCTGCAAAAGATGAAACTAATATTACTCATTACAATATATATTGGGGGGATTCTGAAAGGAATAAATTGGGGTTAGCACTAGCACCAAAACTTGCTCATATCGCCGCCAAGAATGATGGTGCGGTTTTGGAATATGAGTTTGACAGCTTGAAAATGGAAGCTGGTGCTATTTGGATGTTGGTATGTACGGAAAATGATGGAAAAGAATATTGTGGTAAAGACAATAATTTGGAAAAAATTGT
>CAJXXT010000114.1 GCA_913063495.1 uncultured Gammaproteobacteria bacterium
TAGCAACCTGCTTCATTTAGATACCTTCCTGATCAATGTCCTGATAGGACCTATTTTGTCTAGTTTAGCGCTTATTAGATCACAAATCATGGTGGATAATTGTTTTAACTTTTGAAACTGAAACTGGAACTGGAACTGGAGCTAGAGCATGAAAATTATCAGTAATTACCAGCCTGAGAAGGGTTAGAGATAACTGGTAAATTCTTTTAGCCCAATCAATATTCATCCCCCTAATTAGGAGCTACAAATATGAAACTTCATGGTGCAATAATTTCACCCAATGTTCGTAAAGTTGTCATTGCCTGCATGGTTAAAGGCATTGATTTTGAATCTAACATGATCATCCCTGGCCCAGCACTTAAAGAACCAGAATTCCTCAAGATTAACCCTCTGGGGCAAATTCCAGCGCTTGAGGATGGAGGTCTAATCATCGGTGACTCCAATGTTATTCTTCAATACCTTGAAGAGAAACACCCCGAAACCTCTCTTCTACCTTCAAGCCCAGAGGATCGAGCCAAATGCCGTTGGCTGGCAGAATATGCTGGCGCAGCGCTATTCCCATGTTGTGGCACTATGTTTCGTGAGGTTTTGGTAAATCCTAACTACTTTAAACAGCCAACAAACCAAAAGGTTGTGGATGAGACAGTAAAGGAGAAGTTTCCGCCCGTTCTTGATTATCTAGAAGCCCAGATACCAGATAATGATTTCCTATTTGGTGACGACATTAGCATTGCGGACATTAGCATTGTTTCAATGTTTATTACCGCAAGTTATGGCGGTTTTAGTGTTGATGCGAATCGTTGGCCAGGTCTAGCGGCTTATGTAGAGCGTGTACGTTCTCATCACCTGGTTGCCAAGTGTGTGGAAAGTGAGAAAGAAATGATCAAGATGATCATGGGATAAAACAACCACGATTTGTCGATTGCATCTTCCAATAGATGTGGTTGATGGATCGTATGATTTTCTATTATGTAGACAATAACAATATCGGATAAATTCATGAACAACTTAATTTCACCTGAACTGTTTTACCTTGTCCTAACCGCAGGCTTAACCGGTACATTATGGTTAGCTTACATAGTAAATCGAATACTTGAACAAGGAATATGGGCTACTTTCAAAACGCCAAATTTAGATCATCCACCACAAGAAAATTGGGCATATAGAATGATGTGCGCCCATCGTAATGCGGTCGAAAACTTAGTGGTATTTACCGCATTGGTGTTAGCTGTTCAGCTCAGTCAAACAAACAATGAAATGACTGCAATGGCAACGATGATATTTTTTTATGCACGATTGATACACGCAGTTACCTACACGATGGGTATACCAGTGTTTAGAACATTGGCATTTTTAATGGGGTTTGTTTGCCAGGCAGTTTTGTTTTTTCAGTTCATTGCCAGTTAATGCAGAGCACAAAGGCCCAAATGGAGAAGATGAATAGATAGTAGAAATGGGCGAAGAAAATCACGTAAGGCAATCGCTATGTAGTCATGAGATCGCAATAGAATACTGCCCGTTTTGTGGAAGTAAGAACGCCTAGCGACAATACCCCACTCCGTAAAAAGCAACCGGAGTGGGGCCTAGGATGATGATTATTTGGATTAGTTTATGGATAGATAATAGCGCTGCCAACATGCGTTGGTATATCCCGAAATCCCTCGTAACGAGCGCTTTGTCGGCAAATCACTTTCCCAGTAGATGCAACGCCACAAAAAGCGTAATCTTTGATGAATATAAGGTCAGTAATTTTATACTGCTTAATAAAAAGTTCATTGTTATCAGGATATGATGGATCGCTGTATGGTCCAGCACAAGAAATTATGCCTCTACTAACTTCTGCGCATCCATAGTTCTCATGCTTAGGTGCATAGATACGTTTGTATTTGCCTGCATGCTCATTGAATGTTGCGGTGAAATCACAGCTGGCAATACCGTCGGTAGTAACCCAGCAGTATCTCCAATCGAGCTGCATTTTTATATAATCTTTAACCCCAATTGAGACGGGGGGCGTTTTAGAAGTTATGCTGTGAAGGCCTGATGCATTGTCAAAATCTACGTCGAAGCAGTCTAGATTACTGCCATGAAGCACACACAGCGTATCGTGGTATGTGTCGATTTTATTGATGTTTGCGAATAAGATGCCTGAAAGATTCGAAAGGCTGAAAGATGTGTTGTTCGCAAAGCAGTTTACGTCAGTATCCGTGGAGGCACAAACGCCATCGTTGATCATTACAAGTTGCTCAAAATCGGTATCACCAGCAAAGTTTGAAATATCGGGTAAGAGTACCTTTGATGAGGGTGTCTGGTAGCACTGTAACTGGCCAGGCGCGGATTTTTTACCATCTTTGTGAGTAATTACGCATACTCTTGAGTTTGTTGCGGCGATATCCGAGATATATGAATCAGATAAATTCGCTAAATAGGTTTCAGCTCCCTCGTAATAGATTTTCTTTCCATCTGTTGTTTCATATTGTAATGGCGATGCAAGATCCCCCAAATATCTGCCAAAACAAGAGAGAGGATAGGCCGAAGCAGAAGATGTTTCGTGAACAGCACAAACGGTACCAGCGCCGTTGGCGATGAGCGTTTCTTGTCCGCCACATCCACTAAGCAATAGTGCAGGAAAAAATGATAATATTAGAAAACGCATTGTAGGATCCTTCCTTAGGTTGTCGTGAGTTCGCAATAATAGCACTTACGTTTTGGCTAGTGAATAATATATTGGTGTAGATTGCCAATAAAGCCTCATCTTCACGGTTTGGGCTGTTGAGATTAAACTGAATTGGCAATTGAGTTTATAAAGCTGTCAGTGATAAAGAATGCATAAATGAGTACATTCGCCCTAAACCGGTCAAAGCTCAAAGTGCCTGAGATTATTAGAACTCCTGCAAAATTGGCATAATGAGAGTACGGATAAATAGATAGGAATTGAATTGCTAGTGTTCATACTATAGAGTACAAATATTAGCTTGCAGGAATGAATCCGCAGTATGAATACGGCTTTTTACAAGGATGTCTGTTTTCATTTGTCTCCCTGGAAAAAGAAGTAAATGCGAATCCAATCACACCCTAATGCGCCCTGTTTGAGATTAAACTTCTGATCCGTAAAGTTACAAGAAATAGTAACGTTGGATCACTTTATCAGAACAACATAATGGATATTACGATGCCTGATTTCAAAAATACCTCTCAAGTTAAATCGTTGTTTCAAATAATGCTTTTTGTAACAGTGATGTTTCTTGGTGGCTGCAAAATCTCTGACATAGAATTTTCCGATGCTAATTTAGCTGCTTGTGTTGCAGAAACCGCACTCGAAGAAAGTTGGGTTTATAAAACACAATTTGTGTCCCTCTCTTGTTCCAATAGGTCGATTGTTTCACTAGATGGAATCGAGGAGCTTAGCTCAATAAGAACTCTGATTTTACGAAATAATGGAATAACCGATGTGGAACCTCTCTCTGACCTGAACAAAGTGAGTGTTTTAAATCTTTCAACCAATCCATTAACCGATTTGACTCCGTTGAACAATATGACAGGGTTAAAGGTTATGGATCTAAGCTACCTGCAAATGAATGATGAGCTACTAGCCCAGTTGTCGGGACACCAAAAGCTGTTTTCCCTAAGTATATCCAATAATGATATTACCGATGTCACGCCATTATCTTTAATTACGAGTCTCACACACATCTACATGAATAATAACCAGGTAAATGATATCGGGACATTGGCGAAACTGCCTATCCTGAATACGCTAATTATGTGGGAAAATGAGCTTAGTGATTTGAATCCGGTTTCTGATTTTGAAGCTCTCAAGACATTAAATATTGAAGGTAACTTTGTGAATGACATTTCCGCCTTAGCGGAACATAAGGGTCTTACTAGATTATATATGTCTGACAATCAGGTTTCTGATCTGACACCACTTTCCGCGTTGCCAGAGTTAGTTGCTTTGAGTTTGACTAGGAATCTAGTGGAGGATTTAACTCCGTTGGAGAACTTACTACAGTTAGAAAGTCTATTGCTGGGCAATATGTCATTCAATGATGTCACTGCACTTTATGGTTTGCAAAATCTAGAATATCTGGATCTACGTGGTAGCAATTCCATTCCGTGCAGTCAGCTGGATAGGTTGCTAGGAGTTTTACCCTTGATCTCCACGCATAACAATATTGATTGCGTCAAAACTACCCCTATTGGTAGCGCGACACTAAAAATGGGGGTGAAGTCAAACACTGTATTTGAGGTTTTTACGTTCTGGCTAGTGATAGGTAATTCAGGTAAAGAATTTGAGATCGATTTTTATGGCAACGAAACCGGACAAACGTATGACTTGGAGCCGGGTGACGAAGGATTCGATGACTTAGCTTCAGTGCTGTCGAATGGAGATAACGACGTATTTCAATCCGGTTTCAACATTGCACACGGAGGCCCATACCAAACTATAAATGAGGCGTATTTTTTCTTCGATGATCGTACAGGTGATTCTGGGGTTGATTTTGAAGGCTATAACGTCACCTCGATCGAGTTAGTTATAGATAGTGTATCGCTAGTACAAACGCCAGGATGGTCAGATTTGAACTACGAGCACACACTGAACGTTTATGGTGAATTAATTGAATAGAAGTGAGCTATATTTGTTGATCGATTGCTGACTTCGGAGAAGGTTTGTTCATGCTTATGTACGGATTACCACGATTACTATGTACTATTCTCTGTGTTAAGGCTCTACATACCCTGTATTAACCAAGCGTACAAATGAAGCATTGCGATAAGGCAGCTTTGTTAGGTTGCCATTAACAAAATCAACGGCTAATGTGCCTTCTTTTAAATATTTAAATGTCCCCGTTAACCGTTGCTGGGAATCTTTAGTCCAGTAGTCTCCGCGTTTAGTTTGTGGAAAGAAATCTATCGCGATTAGTGGTTCTCCGGGTTTTGTGTCGCGGGAAACCAGGGAGAGAAGTTCTTTGCTGCTGGGTAATTGCCAGTTGTCGAGGCCGCAGGTTTTTTCGCTATTGACTCGATTGATCAAATCCAATGTATCGCATCGCTCTTTTTCGAAATAGCAGTCGCCTTTGTTTTCAACACCCCGAGTCCCGTCGTTCCAAGAGTAGGTCCAGTAACCGTCGTGTATTGATTCATTATCCGTTTTTGTTTCCCAGAGTAATTGGGTTTTTGTGTCGTAGACACATGCCCATGGCCCAGACCAGGGGCTCATTACTTGCCCCTGCGCATCGATTTTTAACCAGCGTGATGGCGATGGTTGTTCCTGGGGTATTGGGTTGAATAAGGCGATGAGCGAGATTGTTATCAGTAACCCGACTATTCCTATCGCGCGTTTAATCATGGTTACCCTCGAATAGTAAGCGAATGGCTTGCTGGTGGCGGGTGTGTGCGACTTGGCTATGATCAAATGCAGAAACCCATAGGCAGGTACCGGTTTGCAAGATAACGTCATGCTGGGATTGGGTGTTTAACGGCCTGGCGAGTTCCAATGTCCACATGCCGTCTTTCCATTGCCCATGGGCCCTCACGTGGGCGCGGTCACCTTCAAAGCGATTGGAGCGGTACATGACGGAAGGCATCACTGTCCCGATAGGGTAGTGGTCGTTTTCTGCCAGGTAGGGCCTGTAGTCAAACCAAGATATCACCCACTGTAGGTTGTCACTTGTTTGTAGGTTATTATTTTTGTGGTCTAGTTGATTGTTTGGTTGATGGTCTACCTGATAAGGCGCAATCAGCTCGTTATGTTTAGGTAGGCGCTTAGGCACAATCACTTCGGGTTTATACCACTGCCAATTCATCACATAGGCACCGGACTCCTTTCCATCAGCGATATAACCAGCACTATAGCGACGTTCCCCCGCCCTTGGCTTAACGGGTGGGCCAAAAAAATTGTCGTCTGCTAGATACATACTGTTGGTACGCACGGCTTTCCAATGCCAAATATCCCGAACCTTGCCATCATCGCTATAGTGATAGCCTTTACCATGAAAATTGGCAGGCTGATCGGCGAGAGGTTTGGGGCCTAAATGAGCGGTGCCTCCACCGCCAGGAGCACATTGATCGGCGAGCATGATGGCAAGCTTATCTTCGTAATAGGCGGTTTCATCGAATTGGTTAAAGCCATCCTGTTTTATCTGCCACCCCTGATTAGTTTTAACGAGAGGTAAGTGTTCTAGACTTTTGCTGGTATCTTGCCAGGTAATATTAAAAAAGGCTTCTGCGCCGTTTTCCAATACTTTGATGGTTACGAGGGTTTCACCATTCGTGAAATTTGCGCCGCCTCGAGTCAGTACCGTGATTTCTTGCGCGTTGTTCCATTCCGGTTCATTGGTTATGCCATCAATGGTCACTAGTGTGGTTAGCGGTATGCGTTCTACAAGAAGGTCATTGCTTGGTTGATAGCCCATGTAGTACCAGAGTAACAGACCGGCGACTGCAGGCACGACGATATTCCAGGAGGGTTTTGAGTCCGCTACACTAGGAACAAACGCGCGCTTAATCGCGGGCCATCCGTATTGAATAAAATAACCACCAGCATGAACTACCAAATACAGTAAAAAGCCAAGGGCTGCGTAGAAGTGAATATCAACCACTGATAGCGCACTATCAAAGAACTGCAGCCAGCCGGTTAGTAGGGACAGTATTACCAATGGGTAAGCCAGCCAGGTAATGATGCGGTGATATTTGTCGCTGAGTGTTGCTGTAGTTCGTTGTGACCTTTGATTAAATCGGTAAATTACGTAAGCCATAGCAGTGGCCGATAAACCAAAGGCTCCCGCGATATGAAGCCAGTGCAGCGCACCTTGGGGTAGGAGTGCTGACAGTTCGAGCAACCAGGGTCTTGATAGCGTTGCAATGCGTAAACCGGTAGCGAGATTAATAAGTACAAATAAAATGGCAAAAGAGTGAAGTAGTGTCCAACTTAATGTAGGTTTTACTACCATTGCTATTCCCCCCATACCTATTAAAGAAAGCCTATTTAAAAAACTGAATACAACTATTGTTATTTTAATACAAAAAACGCCCAACGAAGTTATTCATTGGGCGTTTTAAGTAATCAATGGTGAGGTGTGCTGTTATGGGGTGGTGTTTTTCTTCAGTGTTAACGTACCGCTGTTAACGCCAGCGGTATCAACAGTGATGGTTTCACCGCTACCGGCTAATCTAACATCAACCGTGTCTAGATTGACGGTGAAGTTCTCCTCGGTTGGGGCTTCTCCTCCGCAAGCTGCCAGCATTGTCAGTGTCACGATCATTAATACAGTTTTTAAGTGATGATTCATTTCATATCTCCTGGCAAATGCCTAAAGCTGGTATGTTACTAAGAAAGCGTTACTGCCCAGCTGTAAAGACAGTGCAGTGCCAAAATTAAATGAAATGTTGCCGTTATCTACCGTGTAGTTTGATAGGGCTATTTCTTCATCTGCTTCGGCTTTTCCATTGCCATTAGTATCTTGGTAAAGTTTTACGCCATCAATATCACTGACTTCATCAATCTCGCCATCAGCGCTGAGCGATAAACCGTGTAGCTCCGCATCTGCAAAACCACTATTGAGAGTAAAGCGGAATACCACAGTTTCACCATCGCCTGCATTGATAATGCTCTGGGTTAATGCCCCTGATGCTGCCTCTACACTGCCTTCTGGTATGCAGCTTTGATTATGGTCGTAATTAACCTTAAGTACCGGGCCGCTGCCGGATTCTTTGGAGTGGAAATCAACACCATTACATGAGAGACCATTACAGTCGCCAACATGGGCAATGACTAGGCCGTGGTTACCATTGGTGCGCCAGTAATCAATAATGTTGCTATTAGACAGGTCCACTTCCAGCATGCCTGTTTCTATCGGCTTAAACGTTGTTAAGTAAGTCCCTTTAATGGCTTCGCCACCAACAGAGTTCCAAGTCGCAGTACCTTCTTGCCAATCAGCGTTGGCAGCGTAGATTTCATAGTTGCCAGTAGAGTCATCGGTGATCTCAATACCCAGCTGAACCCGGCTGGTATCCGCACAGGCTGACATGTTTTCAATATCGAATTTGATCAAGCTGATCATTTTTCCGTTGCTAATGTCATAGCCGTCAGCCAACAATCCGTCGTTGCTGCCATTGAAGTTGCTGCTACTTTTGTTGGATGCGATATAGGTATCTTGTGTGGCAGCAATGGATATCTGGTTGGTACCACCACTGGATAAATTTTCAATCACACTAAGTCTATTTGCGGCTTGAACCAAGTTAAGTGCTTCACCAACATTATTCGCGTGCCACCAATTAACACCGGCGGGTAAGACGGTTGAGTCAGCATCACGTTGTTCTCTAGTTAAGGTTTCTGCTGTTTCATCAAATTGGGCGGTGCGTACGATTAATTTATCGCTGGTTACTTGCAAGACTTTAAATTGCTGAATGCTGGCTAAGTCAATTGACCAGGTCTTAGGGTTGTTAGCTGAGCGTGCTGGTGCACCCCAGCTACCTTCGCCCACAAATACCGTACCACTTTCACTGGCGATAAAATCATCCCCGCTAGGTGCTAGCGCCTGTGTCATTTTGTTGATGTGTGTATCAGACTCCACGACAAGGTTCATGCCGTGATCGTAAAACGCTTGCGACCACCAAGTAAATAGCTCGGTGTTTGCCGACTTACCTGAGTAATGCGGGAACATGGGTTTATGGTATTGTGCGATTCGCCACGTTACAGCAGGGCCGTTGTCCGCTAAATCGGTATAGAGCCAGTTATTCATCGTTGCCGCGTGTGAAGACCAGCCACTATTTTGGTATTGGCTGTTAAGGGTGTACGCGCGCAGTAGGGGCGAAATGTTGAATGCGCCGTACGTGTCGGATTCATCACATTTTCCATCTGCGTTGTAGTCAACGCCGAATATTTTACACAAGGTTTTGAAGTTACCGTCCTCATGGTTACCGTGGGTAGGAATGATGGGGTAGGTTCGCTTGTATTCAACGCCATCAATAACATCGTTTGAAAAGCTCAGCTCCCAATCAATAAAGAAAGAGGAAACTTCAGCGGAGCTATTTAGGTTGGTGTAATCTCCTCCGTGCATCACAAATAAGGGGCGTATTTTACCAACCAATGCGTTACCTTTTTGACGGTTGGTCCAGCCGCTACGGGTATCACCACCAGCAACCACGACATAAGGAGAGTTGTCGGTAGGGGCAGTTTTAAAATAAAAACGATCGCCGCAGCCATCTTGATCGCAAACGCGGTAGAACACGTTTGCATTCGGTGTTAAACCGTTCAAACGTACAAAGGAGCTTTTGATATAACCCAAGAAGGTCACAAAGTTTTCAGAGGATGAAGGTTCTTGTGTTGTCCATGAGGCTTCATCAGTATCAAAGCCATATTTCACGTAAGGGTCAGTACTAATTCCCTTAGCGGAGAATGCGACGACTGCTTGATGAGCGGGGTCTGCATCCCATACCAAACGGTGGAATTGGGTTTCGGCAGTTGCCTCTAGCGCACCCAAAGAAAGTGTTGCCGCAATTGCAGCTAAGATCTTTGTTTTCATGAGTATTAACCTAATAAAATTATTATTATGCAGGTAGATTTTTATGGTTGAATCCTGCCTTAATTAGCACGTTTATACCAGTTTAACATTGCAATTTTATGCAACCGAGCAGAGTAACGAGGCTGACTTTGTTATAAGCAAAAAGAGGGGGGTGCGCCACGATTAGCAATCGCTGGTTGGTGTGCTAGCATAACTGTAATAAAAACATGCGCTTATAGTGTTCAGCTAAAGCTTCTAGGCAAAAGAAGGAGCGAGGGGGGTTATAAGCTAGCAAGTGGCAGGAGGTTAGTAACTGTATGTCGTACGAAATGGTAGTTGGTCTTAATGTATTGGATGATGATACATATCAGGAATACCGTATTGCAATGAAGCCAATACTATTAACCTATGGTGGTAAATTCGGCTACGACTTCAAGGTATCTGAAGTATTGCTTGGTGAAACAAGTGATGACATTAACCGGGTCTTTACGATAAATTTTCCGGACAGCGATAGAATGGACGGTTTCTTTTCGGATTCTGATTATATCAAAGTAAAAATGCGTTACTTTGACAACTCAGTGAGCAGTACAACAATAATATCTAGTTATGAAAAAACATAATAAATATGACATCGAATCTAGGTGGTCTATAAGGACTTACAGGGGTTTCTAGATCCATTTACAGCACCATTTACAGCACCATTTACAGCACAACCATCAGACCTCCATTCTTGATCATTCAGTGTGCCTTTTTAAACTCCATATTTAAAACACATTTGGTGCACATTCTTCACTTACATTAAGGATTCCTATAAAAAAATATCTATCCATTAGAGAATTCCTTATGAGCTTCAAGCAAATATTTATACCACCACTATTGGTTTTGCCCTTGATATTAACGGGGTGTGGGAGCAGCAGTAGTGATGCCACTGATGTTACTGAGGAGTCCGCTACCGACACCAGTGCGGATACTTCAACAGATACTAGCACTGACATCACAACTGACAGTAGCGTCTGGATAATCAATACCACAGATGAGGTGTCTGAGAATTTGTATGACAGCGGCACTAACCAAGGTTCTCTTGTCAATGTGCAAAGTGTCGAGACTGAAACGGTAGATGACCTTGAATATACCGTAGTTTCTGCCACTGGCATTGCTAATTATCAGGTCACCCTTAGCCAAGACGAAATAGACACCTTAAATGCGCGCCCTAAAGCGGCCACCGATTTTTTATCTGGCGCTACCACCGCTGAAGCCGGTGAGGCTTTTGAATTTGGTGAAGACATTGGTTACAACAGTAACAACGACTGTGAAACCACGGGTGGTACAGGTTACTGGCCACCTGGGCCGGTTTGCCCTGAGAACATATCTCGCACGGGTTATTTCCCTAACAGTCCAGAGCCTGCCACGGATGATGTGGCAAGCGGCTTAGGCGCCATGGGTTATTGGGTAAACGGTACTTCTGTTTACCAGTGGGGCGACGGACAAAGTTATAATAATGAAGGGGTTTGGCAAACGTTGGCACCTGTGGCCGAAGTATATGATGTCGATGTTTGTGGTGGTCATGCTGCCAATGGTGATTATCACCATCACTTTAGCTCAGACTGTTTAGGAAAATTGGTTAACGACGAAGGTAATGGTCATTCACCTATATATGGGTATGCCGCCGACGGTTATGCTATTTATGGCCCTTGGTACAGCAATGGCATACTGGCAAAAAGCAGCTGGGCAGTGCGCGATTATGATGATACCAGTTCCGCTACTGGCTGCGGTACTGCAGGCGTACGAAATTGTGTGTTAGTTGATGAATTTAATGTGGCCGCAGGGTTCGTTGCAGCCGCCGATGGCCCGACTACCTCCGATGAGTACAACTCTCTTTCAGGCAATACATTTATCGCCAGCGCAGGTTTCTTTTATGAAGACTTCTATTGGGACTCAACCTTAACCAATTTATCAGGCGAGTATCTTGATCAATACAACGGTCACGATAACGGCGATGATTTAGGTTATCACTACCATGTCACGGTGACTCAAGATAATAATGGCGTACAAACTCCTGCGTTTCCTTACACCATAGGGCCACGCTTCTATGGCAAACTCCAGGACAATAGCATTGCATCAAACGGTGCTGATGTAGGCGGCCCTCCAAATGATGGGGCGCTCCCCGATCTACCTTTCTGTGAAGCAGACCAAGAGCCTGAAATGGGTGTTTGTATCCCATGAAATTAAAATACACTTTCAAAATATGCAGTTTGGTTTTTACTCTGATGTTTTTGCCCTTAATGGCCCACGCTCAAATGGACGTGCCTGAGGGCATGAAGCATAACCATCCACCTAAGGCTTTACCAAAAACAGCCTTAACGCCTCAGTTAAAAATTTCCATAGATGAAGATGATATGTCTGGGTTTAATCTGCATCTGCAAACCAATAATTTTCAACTAGAATCTCCTCGCCAAGAAGGTGGTACCCCCTCAAATATTGTTGAGGGTCATGCCCACTTATATATTAACGGTACAAAAATACAGAGAGTGTACGGGGAGGATGTACATATACCAGGTAAACATATTAACGAGGGGGTTAATCAAATCAGCGTCACCTTAAACGGCCATGATCACGGTGCATGGCGTAAAGATGGCAAAGAAATTATATCCACGATATTTATAAACACCCATAAAAAACACATAGTATCTCATCAGTTTTCATCTTTCCCCGTTCTGGTTACCAACCTATAACCGTTAGAATATCGTCATTCTTATTGCGTATTAGGGCTGGTGCCAAACGCCTTGTATATTTTCCCGATGAACAAATCTTTTTGTTTTAGGTTTACTAGCTGTTTTAAGGTTGTTACTGCAAAGGGCAGTTGCACGACACCTCGTTTTTGACCGACGGGGATTAGAGCCATCAATGGGTTGCGTTTATAGGCTTTGCTGGGCTTACCTTTGCGTTTTTTGATGATGCTCTTTGCCACGTAGTTTCCTTGTTCTTGCGCGAGATAGCCAAGCTTGGCTTCGCCAATATCGGCAATGTCACCTAAAGCGTAAAGGTTTTTGTAATCAAGCACTTCAAGGTGTTCATTGACACTGACAAAACCCTGCTCGTTAAGTATCTTAGCCATGTTTGGTTTTAAGAAATCATTATTGGGTAAGACACCCGTGGCCTCAAACACCAAGTCAGCGTCGCTTGCAATGCCAGAGTTGCGGTTAACGTATCGCCCATCTTTTTGTTGATAGCGGCTGTTGAAAATAATGTTGACGCCTAGGTCTTCTAACTGTTGCTGGGCCTTCTTTTGCGCTTTTTCTTTAAAACCATTCAGTAATACATCGCTATTATGCGCCAAGCTTACTTGCGCCTTGGGCATGGCATAGGCAATTTCACCGGCCAATTCAACTCCCACCACACCGCCGCCTATTACCATGATCTTATTGGCTGATTTCAGTTGTTTGTGGTAATTCAGTAGTTCTTGGTTGCGGGAGTGTATGTCTATTGCGGTGTCTGTTTTGGCCATAGGCATGCTCGGATAGCGTGTGCCGGAGGCGATGATGCCTTGCTCAAATGTGATTTCCACACCGTCACTTAAATGGACGGTATTGTTTGTCATGTTGATAACGCTGTTTTGTATAAAGCGGCCGCTGAGAAAATCTTTATAGTTCTTTCTGGCTTGGTTTTTGGTTATTTGTGGTGCGGTGGTGTTACGCAAGGTGGCGAAGGTCACTTCGAAATAATCTTTCCTATCCACCAGGGTTGTTTGAATCCCTTGTTTTTCGAGTGCTTGTGCGACGGATACACCGGCAAAGCCGCCCCCTATGATGAGGACATCGGTTTTAATGGTCATATTCTGTTTTACCTGAGTGTCAGAGCTATCGTGAACTATCGCCTTGGAGTCCTGAAGTAACTCCTCTTTTGGGTTATATTAAGGTATAGCATTTTTGTGGTAAACGAGCGAAAATGAGACGTATACGTGCATATATGCAACGATTTGGGCAGTGTTTGTGGATAAATGGAACGAAATAAGAACCGCTTATAAGTTGGCTAAGTTGGGCACGCTCAGTGCGACGGCGGAAGACATTGGTGTGCATCGCTCGACGGTTATGCGCCATATTGATAGCTTGGAAGAGAGCCTTGGTATCACCTTGTTTCAGCGCAATGATAAAGGTTATATCCCAACGGAAGCGGGGTTGGATATCATGCGTTTAGGGGAGGTAACAAATAGCCATTTTTCCCAACTGGCGTCGCGCTTAAAAAGCAAAGAGCAAATATTGGAAGGCACACTGGCCATAACGATGGTGAGTGAAATGGTTGGCATCATCTTGCCAGCGATCAACGCTTACCAATTGTTGTACCCTAAAATGAGTATCGAACTCATTGGTGACATTCGAAACTTTAAACTTGAATATGGGGAGGCTGACATTGCCTTTCGTGCTGGTGATAAACCCACGACGCCAGATAATGTTGTATTGCCCTTACTGCAAATCGATTTGGTTTTGTGTGCTCATCAAACATACATTGATCAGTATGGATTCCCTACCAAGGCTGAGTTAAGTCAGCATCGTTTTATAGCCCTCAACGACAGGCCGGCGCATTTAGATTGGAATGAATGGATTTATCAACATATTCCCAAACAAAATATCGTCGTGTCTGCTTCTAATCAGCAATTATTAACCCAAGCCTTGATGGCTGGTTGTGGTATCAGTGTATTCCCAAGGCAGGCCGTGTTGGAGCGCAAGGACTTGATCGAGATTCCAGTGAATACGGATTGGAAAATGTCCGTTTGGATATTGGTGCATCGCGATATGTTTACGATGCCCAAGGTGAAAAAGTTTCTGGACATCTTAAAAGAAAAAAAGAATGAATCGATGAAACTTATCTAGCATGATCATTTCGATAGGCTGTAGGGCTGTAGGGCTGTAGGGCTGTAGGGCTGTAGGGCTGAAGCGGGTGGCTTTTTTAAAGGCGCAATTAAAGTTCGCCGCATCGCTATAACCTAAGGTTTCTGCGATGTTATCGATCCGTTTTTTACTGCTGAGTAACAGAACTTTGGCCCGTTGGATTCGATGTGCACTGACTCAAGCCTTTGGCGCCGCTATTAGGCTTGGGTTGTTCTTTGGTTGTCTATTTAGTACATTGGTTCCAAATAAAAATAAATGGAAGTATCAAGACAATGAAAAAACGTTTCTTTCCTCTTGTTGTTATCCTTTTTCTCCTTAGTGCGTGCCAAAAAGATGAAAGTAAGCGTGTTCTGCTCATAGGTATTGATGGCCTCCAATACGAGCAGATGCAAGCAATACCAACGCCTAATTTAGATCAGCTCAATTTCACTAAAGCGTATGCCGGTGGAATCACGGGCACAGGAACTGAGCAGCCAACCAGCAGTGGGCCGGGTTGGGCGACACTGTTGACGGGGGTTTGGGCGAATAAGCATCAAGTGTGGAGCAATGACCTTTATATTGCGGATTACCATTATCCCAGTTTTATGTTCCGAACTAAGCTAGCAGTGCCCAGTTTGTCACTGTCAGCGGTGATGAATTGGATTGTTCCTTATTTCGTGTTTTTCATTCAGGAAGTTCCTACCTTGAGTTACTTGTCGTTAGGAGGTGACGAATCCGTTACTAGCCAGGCAGCACGTCGTATTGTTGATGGGCGAAGTGATGTGACGTTTGTTCATCTTGATGCGCCTGACCATGCTGGTCATGCTCATGGCTTTTCTCCTGAGCATACTCAGGCCGTGGTGGACTCGGATCGTTTGATAGGGGAATTATTAGCCGCGGTTGCTCAGCGCCAAGCTGAAAAACCGGCTGAGGATTGGTTAGTAATGGTAGTTACTGATCATGGGCGGCAACCGGTGTCGGGGTTTGGTCATGGTAGTCAAACGTTGGAGGAGAAAACGGTTTTTATTGGCGTGAATAAGCCCGACATGAATGTAGCTTTTTCTTATCAGGGTGAAGGCCTGCTTTATGATGACTTTGATGGGTTATATGGGTATCCGTCTCAGGCTGACGTGGCACCAACCATTTTTCGACATTTAGGTATTTCAATTCAACCTCGGTGGAAATTGGAGGGTGTGCCGTTAATGGGCGATCTGGGTGTTATTAGGCTGATGTCGGTGAAGGACTCAGATCGTGATGGCGTGTTGCTGCAATGGATTAACAGTGCTGAGGTTGGTGGTGCTGAGGTAGGCAGTGATATCAAGATTCAACGTAATGGTTTACTTGTCGCTACGCTGGCTAGTGATGAGACGCAATATTGGGACTCATCTCCAGATGAACGTGTGTTGGATTATGTTATTAGTGCAAACGGGGTTGATACACAGATACGTGTAGAGTATTGATGGGCCTGTGTTTGCTAGCTGTTGCCCACCCATAACGGATAAAAAACACATAGTATCTCATCAGTTTTCATCTTTCCCCGTTCTGGTTAGTAACCTATAACCATCAACTTTTAGAGTTTTCTCATTCCGGTGGAAAGTACACTCAAGATGCCTTCCTCGGATATGAACATCTCGTCTTTACAGACAAAGCGGTGGCTAAATCCAATGCTGGTAGGTGTCTTTTTTTGATGATAAATGATCCAGTGCCTGCCGTCTTCTTCGGTCAGCACGCTGTGGTGCCCTGGACTATATACTCCTCTGTCAAATAGGCTGTTTCGAGTGTGAATGATAGGGTTGTTTTCTACCTTTACAAAGGGCCCTAGTGGGTTGTCTGACGTTGCATAACCAACGGCGTATGTTCCAAACATTGCCTCATTACCGGAATACATCAGGTAGTAAGTGTTGTCATTTTTGAACATCCAAGCTCCTTCGACGACATCCAGCATTATGCCTTTTTCCCAGGCCGAATCAGGTTCAATTAATAAAATGGCCTCGCCTATCTTTTCCGTTGGTGTGCGCATTTTTTGAACTAAGATGTTTTCTCGTGCTTTGTCGTTGGTACCAGTGATCAGTCCGTTGATGAAACGAAATATCATGTCGAATTCATCAGATATCTCGATGCTAGAATAGTATAAGTAGTATTCACCGTTGTCGTAAAACATATGGGCATCAATCGCATTTTCAATGAGTATGCCTTTATCAATAAACGGGCCTGTAGGACTCTCTGATATCGCTACACCGATAGATAAATCTTCTGAGTAATAGAGGTAAAAAGTATTGTTTGATGTGTCATAGAAAACATCCGGGGCCCATAATGTGTCGGTATTTTTAGAGAAAATATTGTTAGTTTTCTTCCAATTAGCCATGTCATCAGAAACATACACGTCATAGTGGTCGGATCCACCTTTGAGTGAACCATCAAGAAAGGTGCCATAGAGGTAATATTTACCTTGGAACTTAATCATATGAGGGTCTGCAAGGTTCTCCATTTGCAGAATTGGGTTGTGATAAAATTTTTCTGGTAGTGACCCCATCGCGTAAGATGCAGGGCTAAACCATGCAACGATTGCGAGAATTAAGAGAGAGTAGAGTACTTTTATCGACATGGTGTGGGTTTTCCTGTGTATTCTATGGTATGCAAACCAAATTTGAATGTGTACAAGGAATGTAAAGGAAGGGGGTTATTGAATCTGTCTGGTTTGAGACAAAATGTAAAATCACTTCTATCAAGCAGTTTTTGCTAGAAATTGATTCATCGACTTTTCATCTAGCACTGTTATTGTGTTGTATTTTGTTTGAATCCAACCATTATTCTTGAAGTCTCCCAGGATCCTGTTTAGTCGCTGTCGGGGGATTCCGATATAGGAGGCAAGTTCTTCTTGGGAAAGGCTCAATTGTATTTCAACCCCTTGGGGTGTTGTGTTTCCAAATCGGTGGGATAGGTTTAATAATACTGAGCATAAGAGCGAGGTGTCGTCTTTTATTAACATTATTCTGGTTGCTTGTTGTAGGCGCCGAGAATATATTTTAAGTAATTTTTCAAAAATTATAGGATTTTTCCTACCGGTGCTTAAGAATATTGATTTAGGTAGGATCGCCATTTCGCAGGTAGTCATGGCTACGGCTCTTGATTTTCTTGGGGTGGGGTCAAGAAGCTCCATGTCCCCGATGACCATGTGTTTGCCCGCAATACTAAGCGATACTTTTTTTCCATTCAGTGCGTAGTATTGAAAGCTAACATA
>CAJXXT010000115.1 GCA_913063495.1 uncultured Gammaproteobacteria bacterium
AAGTTTTCTGCACCTGAAACCGCATAAGCGAGGTACGCAAGCTGAATTGCTGCACCAGCAGATACAATTCCAATTATCTTTCCATTTGCAGGGTTGCTCATTTTACCATTCTCCGATTTGCACAATTAGATATGCAAAAAAATTATTCAACAATTTCTCTTTTCATTGTTAATGCCCCAACAAGGGGCAAATAGCGCTCTTCATTTGAGCTTAGGCAACACTCGGTATATGTGCCAATTGAGGACTACTTTTTTTACGTTTGTTTTACAGCGTTACACATTTGTTACGTTTGTTAACCAAATGACCGTAAAGCTGATGTACTGTGGCGAAGGTACCCTATCGACAAAATTTAAAAAAATGGTTATAATGCGATCACTTTTTAATCACCTTTTCGTATCAACAGGTGCAAACGGTATTTTTTTACAGCATTTGGTTCTGTATATAGGTACCGTTATATTGTTTTTATCTTTCAAAAAAACATAAAGGAGAATTGAGCCTTCGGAACTACTGGCTCTATCAACGTAACAATGCATAGTAAAACCACCTTCAACTCAACATTTCAGGCGCTTACCGTAATAACATTAATGATGGTGTTATCGGCCTGCCAGCCTCAAAGAAACCTGCTGGAATCCATTCAGCGTCAAGGTGAGTTAGTGGTTGCTACCCGCGTAGGCCCTACAACCTATTATCAAGAATTAGACCAATACACCGGCTTTGAATACGAGCTTTCGAAGCAGTTTGCTGACTACCTAGGTGTTCGCCTAAAAGTCATCACCTACAAAGACCTTGGTGAGTTATTAAGTGCACTTAAAAATGGCGAGGTTCACTTCGCAGCTGCAGGCCTCACGATAACGAAAGAGCGCGCTCAAGAGTTTCGCTTTACCTCCCCCTACCAGCAAGTATCCCAGAAAGTCATCTATCAGAAGGGGACGCCTAAACCTAGCAATATCCAAGAACTTAGCAGAGGTTCTCTAGTGGTTATCGCAAACAGCAGCCACTCTGAACACCTACAGCGCCTCAATGACAATCACAACAAGATTACCTGGACAGAAAAGTCCAACAGCACCATGTTGAGCATGTTAAACCTTGTTAACGGCGGACAAGCCGCTTATACCATTGTTGATTCCAATGTGTTCGCCCTCCACAGAGACATATTCCCAGAATTAAAGTCAGCGTTTAACATCAAGGATTGGGAGCCTCTTGCGTGGGCCTTTCCTCCAACCGCTGACACAACACTTTATACCGCTGCTGAAAATTTCTTTAATAAAATCAATGAAGACGGTTCTCTAGAAGAACAAAAAGAACGTTTTTACGGCCACCGTGACTTTGACTATGTTGGAGCGAGAGCCTTTATTGCTCATATTGATAGTCGCCTATCTCGTTATGAAGAAGACTTTAAAAACGTTGCCAGTAAGCTGGATGTTGACTGGCGATTATTAGCTGCTGTTGGGTATCAAGAGTCTCTATGGAACCCCAATGCCATCTCCCCTACCGGGGTGCGCGGATTAATGATGCTAACGCAGCGCACGGCAAAAGAGATGGGTGTACGCAATAGGCGAGATCCAAAACAATCTATTGACGGTGGCGCTCATTACTTTAAAAAGCTCTATAAGCGTTTATCAAAAGATATCAACGAGCCACATAGAACCTGGTTTGCATTAGCAGCATACAATACGGGTTATGGCCACGTCCAAGACGCCCGAACCCTAACAAAACAACAAGGCAAAGACCCAAACAATTGGTTTGAGGTCAAAACACACCTTTTACTACTTAAGAAGCGTAAATATTATCAACATGCCCGACATGGGTACGCCCGCGGTGCAGGCCAGTCAATTCTGTATGTGAAAAATATTCGTCGCTATTATGACTCTCTTGTATGGGCAACAGAAAAGTCAACAGATCACTATGTGCCTATCCCACAAACATCTTTAGCAATGCTAACGCCGATAGCGCAATAACATCGGTCTCCAGAGCGGCCCTCCCTCGATTTAAAAGCTAATTAGCTTTTCCTCTTAAAAACAAACTGTGATCCAACCCACAAGTCCCCACCATAAGCCCTTATTGACCCCTCATTTTTGCGACTTATAACTTGCTCAAACTTTACCCATAACGGTACCATCGTTTTGATTTTCGATTGCGAGCATTTACGCAAAACAAAAAACCACAATATGCGTATAGCAACCTAAATCGTTTTCGATATTTTTCTTTTACCTTACCTTTTTGGGGTCACACAATGAAAACAACTCGTACGCTAGGAGCACTAAGCAGTGTTGCGATAGGTGTTCTTTCCAGCACCTTTAGCCTGTCAGTCAATGCACAACAGGATCAACAATGGGGGCAAGCACCATCCACTAACCGCATCATTGTTCACTATCGTGAAACAACATCAGCTCGGCCAGCGGGCATTATGGCAAGAATGAACGTCCAAGGTGCTCGTGTTAGCGCCCTTAGAAGCCAGGCACAACAAAATGTCAATTTGGTTCGTACAACAGATGAAGGTAACAACATCTACCAGCTCGACAGCATGCAACCAGTATCAGAAGTAGAAGCGCTTGCGAGTGAGTTAGAAGCAAACCCAGACGTATTGTTTGCTGAACCTGATTACATTATGCAAATTAAACGTACGCCTAACGACAGCCAATACAATCAACAATGGCATTACTTTGAAGCCAAAGGCGGAATGAACCTTCCTGCCGCGTGGGATATCACTACAGGCTCTAGCGATGTAGTAGTGGCCGTCATTGACACCGGAGTATTACCTCACTCAGATCTGCAAAGTAATTTATTACCTGGATACGACTTTATCTCTGACAGTTGGGCTGCCAACGACGGTTCTGGTCGAGATAACGATGCGAGTGACGCGGGAGACGCATTAAGCGCAGGCCAGTGCGGCAATGGCTACCCACAACAAGATCAAAGTAGTAGCTGGCATGGCACACACGTCGCGGGCACCATTGCTGCATCGAGTAACAACGGCTTTGGCGTTGCGGGAGTTTCATGGAACAGCAAAATCCTCCCCGTTCGAGTATTGGGTCGTTGCGGTGGCTACACGTCAGACATTTCTGATGGCATGCGCTGGGCTGCGGGCTTACCTGTTTCAGGCACGCCAAATAACCCGAACCCGGCTAAAGTACTCAATCTAAGTTTGGGTGGAACCGCCTCTTGTACACGAACCTACCAAGATACTATCAATGCTGTACGGGCTACCGGTGCATCCATTATTGTTGCTGCGGGTAACGAAAGCCAAGATGCATCACTCTCAACACCCGCTAACTGCGCAGGCGTTATTGTTGTTGGCGCCACCGATAGAAATGGGGGGCAAGCCTATTATTCTAATTTTGGCGCAACGGTCGACATCTCTGCTCCTGGAGGAGAAATGTTTAGCAACTCCTCACTCAATGCCATTCTATCAACTCACAATACAGGCAGCACATCACCTCAAAACGATAACTATGCTTACCTTCAGGGTACCAGCATGGCGACACCACATGTTGCCGGTGCAGCATCATTGCTTTACGCCATCAATGCTGAACTCACCTCTGATGACGTACTTAGCGCATTAACTTCTACCGCCCGTTCATTTCCAGCAACCAATTCCAATGACCAATGCAACACTTCAAAGTGCGGTGCAGGTATTGTCGATGTAAAAGCTGCACTTATTGCGGTTGGCGGGTCAACAGAGCCCCCAGTTGCCACAATAAATACATTAGAGAATGGCGTACGGGTAAATGATATCTCTGGCGATACCACTCAAGAACTTCATTACACCATTGTCGTCCCAGAAGGCGCGACCAACTTAGCATTTACACTTGCAGGAGGCTCTGGAGATGCAGACCTTTATGTACGTTTTGCTAGCAAGGCTACCGAAAAAGATTGGGATCAACGCCCTTACAAGAACGGCAATAGCGAACTTGTTTCGATTGCAGAGCCTAAAGTAGGCATCTACTATGTCATGCTTCGGGGTTACAAAGCATTTGCTGGCACATCGATTATTGCAACGTTTGACGAACCTGTTGAACTCAACTTTTTCGAGAATGTCAGACAGTTCGCTATCCCAGACAACTCACCTGCTGGTGCAACAAGTCCTATTGACGTTTCTCGCTTAGGCGACTCTGGAAAAATAACGGTTTCAGTTGATATTCGTCACAGCTATATCGGTGACTTGAAGGTAAAGCTGTATACACCTAGCGGGGCATCTGCAACACTCTCTGCAAACACAGGAGGTAGCGCAGACAACCTCATCAAGACTTACAGTTTTAATGCGGGAACTCTGGAGTCGCAAGGCGAGTGGCGCTTAGAAGCAGTTGACAATGCAAGCAGGGACACCGGTTATATAAATAATTGGAATATAACCTTCGAGTAATAAACAAAAATACTGGCAGAGTGGGGAATACTCTACTCTGCTAACTTACAACCAATCGCGGTTAAGGGATTCTGATGCTAATTTTAATAAGACACATCATGCTTATCATAAGTTTTACTTTTTCAATACAAGCCTGCGCAGCGGAAAACCAAACTCACCGAAACTCTCAATTTATCGTGCAGCTTACCGACATCAGTATCCAGAAACTTCAAAACAAACCATCGCAAGTGCAGGTTCACCGAAACACAAAGCTACAACAATGGAGCAAACTCACCGGGCTTATTTTAAAGGCGGTTCCCCCTACCAATCCGCAGCGTTGGATTATTAAAGCCAACACTCAAGATGCCAGCCATATAAAAAACCTGATCAATACAGTAAGTAATGATACCGACATAAAGTACATTGAAAGAGATGGCATCATGACCATTCAACCTATACAACGTCCAATCCCAATGCAACCACCAATGAACCAATGAGCCATCAAAATACCTCGCCTCGCCTATATAACCCCCGCCAACACTGACAACACTATAAATCCAGTTTTTATCTTTATGTACCCATCAACTCATGCTGCAAAGAACAAACATTTCTACCAAAGCCAAGTAAGATAGCCCAACACCATATTAGGTAAAATAAACCGTCTATACTAGAACTGACGTTCTGCATAATACGCACAACGAAATAATGAAATAATGAAATAATGAAATAACGAAATCACAGACATTAACTAAACGTATACCTATGAAGTTATTGGAACGTACAAAGCGGTTATTGAAGTTCAAAGATGACCGAGAATTCTTGGCGGACTCATTTGTTGATGAACTCCATTACCAATCCCGTCGCATAGTATTTCTTGTGTACGTTGCCTCCTTTTGTTGGCTCCCTTATATCCCTGTCGATAAAGAGTTACATCCGGACCAGCCCTTAATTGTTATATTACGGTGGTTATTGCTTGCGGTAGGAGCATTAACCTTCGCACTTAGTCGTCACCCGTATTTTGCGCACCGCCACCAATACCTGATTACGATACTGGGCGGTTATATTATTATTGCAGCAGGGTTAGTGACGGGATTAAGTGGCTGCGACCCTACCTACGTCTCGGGCTATGTATTACTGCTTTGCTTGCTCTGCATGCCTCCAGTTGAAAAAAGAATCACGTTATCTGTCCTTGTTGTCAGCTTGTTGTTATTTTGTATTAGCTCTCTTTATGCTGGCATTGATGTCACATCATTACGGGTACGATATAGCCTTAACGATCTTATGGCCACCGTACTTATTGCTACAACCTTTATCTTTATTCTTGATCGCAACCGTCACCAAAGCTGGAAAAACGCAAAAATCATTGAAAAAGAATCCCAACGAAAAGTTGATGAAGCAGAAGCTGAAAACAAAGCCAAAAGCCGTTTCCTTGCCACCATGAGCCATGAAATCCGCACTCCAATGAACGGTGTAATCGGCATGAGCGAGCTTTTACAAACCACCGAACTGGAACAACAACAACGACAATATTTAGACGTCATCTCCAATTCTGGAAAAGCACTACTTAATATCATTAACGACATTCTTGATTATTCCAAAATAGAAGCAGGAAAGCTTGATCTTGAGTCCGTGGACTTGGATCTTGATAAACTTTGCCTCGATGTCACCTCTGTATTTGGCCTTACCGCAGAGAAAAAGAAACTTGAATTATTGGTATCTATAAAGCCTGGCACGCCAACCTTGATTAAAAGTGATCCCACACGCCTACGACAAATTTTATTAAACTTACTCGGCAACGCGTTTAAATTCACCAATAATGGCGGCGTATCCCTACACGTCAAACCTATTCCACAAGACACCAAAAGCTCTGCAACCTTACTCAAATTCGAAATAAAAGACACCGGCATAGGCATGAATGACGAGCAAGTAACGCGTTTATTTAGCGCCTTCAGCCAAGCCGACAGCTCCACCACCCGTGAGTTTGGTGGCACAGGTTTAGGATTAAGCATATCAAAATCCCTCGCAGAGTTAATGGGTGGAGAAATTGGTGTAACCAGCGTTCCCGGCGAGGGCTCTACATTTTGGTTTACCGTATATTGTGATATTGCCGATGTACAATTTATCAAACAACACCAATTTCCTGCATCACTGCTAAAAGGTAAAAAAGTATTATTTGTTGATGATTCCACTGAATTTGCACACGTTGTACAGGAGCAAGCCATTTCCTGGGGAATGAAAGCCAACGTTGCGTACTATGGTGACAAAGCGCTTGAAATTATGCGTGCAGCAGCGGCCAACAATGCGCCATTTGACATTATCTCCCTCGATATGAATATGCCAGGGTTAAGTGGTATGGAAATAGCCCAAATAATGCAAAAAGATAAAGATTTACGCGATATAAAACGTGTATTACTAACCGCAATGCGCGTCACACCACCAAAAGAAGAACTACGCCAAGCAAACATTAAAGTCGCCATGCAAAAACCCGCTTCGGCCCGTGTGATAAAAGAATGCTTCCTATCCATACTCGATGACCAGAAAAACAGTGATGCCAAACAAACAGAGGTGCAATACTCCAACATTATCAAAGGAAAAAACATCCTGGTCGCAGAAGACAACACCGTCAACCAGATGGTTATCAAAAACATGCTTAAGAAGTTAGGTGCTAAATGTGTTGTTGCTAACGACGGCGCTATAGCCGTAGAACGGTTTGAGAAAGCATCTCTGAATTTTGACATGGTGCTGATGGATTTTGAAATGCCAAACATGGATGGTTGTGATGCAACCAAAGCTATTCGAGAGATCGAAAAGAGTGGATCCCGCACCCCTATCCCAATTTTAGCCCTGACGGCTCATGCAATGCGAGAACACCAAGAGCAGTGTGAGAACGCAGGAATGAATGGGCACTTAAGCAAACCGTTAGAGTTGGATGTACTCAGAGATAAGCTCTGCCAATACCTCTGAGATTATTGACTAAACACTTACCCTTGTGTTTTTTTACGCTTACGCTCCTCCCTTCTGCGCTTAAAAAAACGTGATAACCTATCACTTGCAACATCGGCCATAAGACCGTGTCGACATAACACCCGATGATTTAACTGAGACGATGAAAACAAATTTTGTGTGCTCACCAATGCGCCTGCTTTCGGTTCTTTAGCAGCAAAAATCACCTCCTGAATCCTTGCATGCACTAATGCACCAGCACACATTGTGCATGGTTCCAAAGTGACATAAAGTGTAGCTCCAGGTAGGCGATAGTTTCGCTCCTGCTGGCAGGCACTTCTTAAAGCAACAAGTTCCGCATGTGATGTTGGGTCGCAGGTAGTAATAGGTTGATTAAAACCCTCTCCAATTAGCTTTCCATCACGCACAATAACCGCCCCCACAGGAACTTCTCCAGCAGCTTCTGCTTGCTCCGCTAACGCTAACGCTTTTAGCATCCATGCGTAATCGTCTTCTGTAAAGGCAGGGTCATTCATATCATCTCGCTCGCAGTTTGCGCTTCACAACATTTACCCCTGCATTTTCAACAGGCATAAAAAAGGGTGCATCAATGCACCCTTTTTTACAAATACTTAATACTTATTCCCATTCGATAGTGGCTGGTGGTTTTGATGAAATATCATAAGCCACACGAGAAATACCGGATATTTCATTAATAATACGTCCAGAGACTTTTTCCAATAATTCATAAGGCAAATGAGCCCAGCGAGCCGTCATAAAATCGATAGTTTCTACCGCTCGTAATGACACGACATACTCATAACGTCGACCATCACCCACAACACCAACAGATTTCACCGGCAAGAACACAACAAATGCCTGGCTAGTTTTATGGTAATAACCGGACTTATGTAATTCCTCAATAAAGATATGATCTGCTTCACGCAAAATATCGGCGTACTCTTTTTTAACTTCACCTAAGATTCTCACGCCTAAACCTGGGCCAGGGAACGGGTGACGATAAACCATGTCATAAGGCAAACCGAGCTCAAGACCAATTTTACGCACTTCATCTTTAAACAATTCACGCAACGGTTCGACCAGCTCCATCTTCATGTCGTCAGGTAAACCACCAACATTATGGTGCGATTTAATGACATGGGCCTTGCCAGATTTAGCGCCAGCAGACTCAATAACATCGGGGTAAATGGTACCTTGAGCAAGCCACTTAATACCGTTAAGTTTTGTGCTCTCTTCATCAAACACTTCAATAAAAGCATTGCCAATAATTTTACGTTTTTTCTCTGGATCAGAAACACCCGCCAAACGAGACAAAAACATCTCCTCGGCATCCACGCGAATCACACGAATCCCCATGTGTTTAGCAAACATTTCCATCACCTGGTCGCCTTCGTTCAAACGAAGCAAACCATTGTCTACAAACACACAGGTTAACTTATCACCAATAGCTTTGTGCAACATTGCGGCAACCACTGACGAATCAACACCACCAGATAGCCCTAATAAAACCTCATCATCGCCAACCTTTTCTTTGATGGCTTTAATGGCATCTTCAGCAATATTTCCTGGTGTCCATAAGCCATCGCAACCGGCAACATCACGCACAAAGCGCTTCAATAACTCTGCACCTTGTTTCGTATGCGTCACTTCAGGGTGAAATTGAACACCGTAGAAGTGGCGCTGCTCATCGGCCATCGCAGCCATAGGAGCACTGTCTGTTCCCGCAATCACTTTAAAACCATCAGGCATAGCCGTAACTTTATCACCGTGACTCATCCAAACATCAAGAACATGCTCACCATCACGATCATCCAAACCATCAAGTAATGCAGAGGCGCCTTTTAAACTTACTTCTGCATAACCGAACTCGCGCTTATCGGATGTTTCAACCTTTCCACCCAACTGCGCAGCCATAGTTTGCATGCCGTAACAAATACCCAAAACAGGCACACCTAAATCAAACACCACCTGACTTGCCCGTGGCGTTTCATCTTCTGTTACCGTTTCTGGACCGCCAGACAAAATAATCGCATTAGCACCAAAAGCACGTATATCGTCTTCCGCCATATCATATGGATACAGCTCGCAGTAAACACCAACTTCTCGCACTCTACGTGCAATTAATTGAGTGTATTGAGAACCAAAATCAAGAATAAGAATTTTTTGAGCATGTATATCAGCGGTCATAATGGTGTCTTTCGTAAGTAAACAATAGGATGTTTAAGTTATCTAATCAGTTGTACTAATATTCACTATGCATGGGCTAAAATTAACTCACACGATAGTTTGGCGCTTCTTTAGTAATACTAACGTCATGTACATGACTTTCTTTCATACCGGCAGATGTCACTTTGACAAATTGCGGTACGGTACGCATGGTTTCAATATCAGCACTTCCGGTATACCCCATACTCGCTCTTACACCACCAATTAACTGGTGAATAATAGCGGATATTGGCCCTTTATAAGGAACCCGGCCTTCAATGCCTTCTGGAACTAACTTTTCAACCCCAGCCGATGCATCTTGGAAATAACGGTCGCTGGAGCCTTCTGATTGACCCATTGCACCAAGAGAACCCATGCCACGATAAGCTTTATAAGAACGACCTTGATAAAGTTCAACCTCACCAGGTGCCTCTTCGGTTCCTGCCAACAAGCTGCCGACCATGATCACACTGGCGCCAGCAGCAAGTGCCTTTGCGATGTCACCAGAAAAGCGGATACCACCGTCCGCAATCACTGGAACACCACGACCTTTAAGCGCTTCTGCAACATTATCAATAGCCGAAATTTGTGGTACACCAATTCCCGCCACAATACGTGTAGTACATATAGAGCCTGGGCCTATACCTACTTTTACCGCATCAGCACCCGCATCAGCCAACGCGATAGCTGCGTCGCCTGTCGCAATATTGCCACCGATAACTTGTAAATCCGGATAGGTTTCTTTTACCCAGCGCACTTTATCGATAACACCTTTTGAGTGGCCATGAGCAGTGTCAACAACAACAACGTCAACCCCTGCGTTTACCAACGCCTCAACACGTTCATCGGTACCTTCGCCTGTTCCTACCGCAGCACCAACACGCAATCGACCCTGGCCATCTTTACAAGCAGATGGATAACGTTCAGCTTTTCGAATATCAGTATTCGTCATCATGCCTGTTAGATGAAACTCATCATCAACCAATAGCACTTTTTCTATCCGATGTTTATGCAACAGCCCCTTAACTTCTGCAAGGGAAGTGCCTTCTTTGGCGGTTACCAAACGATCCTTTGGTGTCATAATGCTTGAAACTAAAGCATCAAAACGGTCTTCAAAACGTAAATCCCGCCCTGTCACAATACCCACCAACAGGTCATTTTCGACCACTGGCACACCTGATATTTTATGAGCTTGAGTGATCTCTATTAATTCTCTAATGGTTGCATTAGGAGAAATAGTCACCGGATCTCGAACCACGCCACTTTCAAATTTCTTCACTTTACGCACTTCTGCAGCCTGATCAGCAACAGTCATATTCTTGTGCAATATACCCAAGCCGCCCTCTTGAGCGATACTGATTGCTAAGCGCGCTTCGGTGACGGTATCCATTGCAGCGGATATCAGTGGTATATTTAGCGTAATACCTTTGGTGAGTTGCGTCCTAAGACTAACATCTCTAGGTAACACCTCAGAATATCCAGGAAGAAGAAGAACATCATCAAACGTAAGTGCTTCTTGTACGATTCTTAGCATAGGGCTCCGCCTTAACAATAATGGGAGGGTAGATAAACGGCGGATTATACCAAAAGTTTAA
This sequence comes from uncultured Gammaproteobacteria bacterium, assembly GCA_913063495.1. Taxonomy (GTDB): domain Bacteria; phylum Pseudomonadota; class Gammaproteobacteria; order Pseudomonadales; family Ketobacteraceae; genus 42-54-T18. The sequence goes on from CAJXXT010000115.1 coordinate 11,107, forward strand.
GATCATTGCATCCCGCGATTCACACAAGAGAACCCAATATTCAAAAGAGCCTTTATGTAACGATTCCCCGGCACTTGCATGGCACTGCCCAAACTTTTGACATAAGATAGCCTGCAATAACAACAAGAACGGGCAAATCCTTGCGGACATATTCAAGTTTCTTTTCTATTTGCCGTATTTTAATCGCTATGGCAACACAATCAAGACAAGCACCCACAGTCTCGTTCTGCGGCATGCTGTCGATTGTAACGAATACACTAGTAACAATCGCATTAATAACAATTACAAGCACCCCCACTTACGCGTCACCTTATTCTGTAACATCTGCTGAACTTCCAATCATTGAACTACCTGTCAGCGGAAACCTTATTGAAAAAGGGCAGCTTTATTTAAACCCCTCTAACCAACAGCCCAATTGGAGTACCCCAGAAACATTCTTTAAGCAGCTGATACCCACTCATGATATCAATATAAAGGGAGGGGATTTTTGGTTAAAACTATCCTTAAATAATGCCACTGATGTTGAGCGCTGGTCTATTAAAGTCGACGGTTCATTTATTGAACACATCCAAACCTTTGTATTCACACACAGCCTAGTTGAATCCCCAAAGGGTGGGCAGTTTGATGGCGGTGGCTACCTACATCACTACGGAATGGACGTATCTTTAGCACCGAGGGCCAACTATGACGTATGGGTCAATTTACAAAGCAGTTATTTTACGGCCTCACCCCACGTTCAAATATTTACGACCAAAGATTTCGCTAACGACGTCAATAAAAACAATTTCCTGATTATCAGCTGCCTAGGCTCCATCATTATATTAGCGCTGTACAACTTTCTTATCTATGTCTGGACTCAAGCAAAAGAGTACTTATTCTATTCAGCCTATCTAGTTTCAACATTTGTTGGATGGGCCGCTGTATTCGGCATATTTTCGCATTTTTTCAACAGCAATAGCATCGCACTCATCATGCTACCCTTTTACACCAATATTATTTTTAATGTATATTTCTATCAGCACTTCCTAGATTTGCCCGAGAAACATCCTCTGATGTCCAAACTTAGCTATGGCATTATTTGGATGTGTTTAGTGCTAATGGCCGCCTACAGCTTTACTCCTGAGTGGATTAACTACGTTTTTATTAACATCGTTAATTCCATATGGCTCGTAACAGGCCTGTTTTGCGGAATTCGTCGATTACAAGAAGGTTATAAACCCGCTCGATTCTTTGTACTGGGTTTTTCTACCGTATTTATTGGTGGCTCATTTATCATCCTGCCGTACTTTGGGTTTCCCCGGTTTGTTAAAGAAGCCTATTTAGTCGCCCTGATTGGGCAAACCTTAGACGTCTTGTTTCTTGCGCTCGCACTAGCAGATCGAATTAACAATTTACGAAAAGAGAAAGAAGCAGCACTTAAACTTGCTCACGACACAGAAAAATCAGCCAACCAAACCCTTACCGTTGCCAACAACAAGTTACTTGACGCTCTGAACATAGCCGCTCAAAACCAACGCCAAAAGGATGAGTTCTTAATTGCTGTGAGCCATGAGTTACGAACCCCACTTAATGCAATTACCGCATCACTATCGCAGCTTCGCCAAAGCCATGAGGTATCAGAACAACAAACGCTACAAAATTACATCCAGTTCGGCACCGAACGCTTAGCAGCACAAGTTGAAAACATTGTAATATTGGCAGAGCTTGACGAAGAGAACATTACCCCTCAAGAAGAAACGTTTAGCGCCAGCGAGTTACTCGACGAATTGGAAGAAATGGCGCAAGGCTACCTTATAGAAAAAGACATTATATTCAAAACGATTCAATTTTCATCTGTCTCAGATTACTACACCGGCGACAAACACCTGCTAGTACGAATGCTTGCCCCCATCATTGATAATGCCTGCAAATACACAACATCAGGCAACATCAGCCTGCAGCTTGCCGACAAATGGGGCAACCTTATTTTTGAGGTTATCGATTCTGGCCCAGGCATCCCTGCTGATAGACAAGAAGGTATTTTTGATAGCTTTATGCAAGTAAGCTCTGGCTACCAGCGAGACCATGAAGGCTTGGGATTAGGCTTAGCCATCAGCAAACGCATTGCAGTATTACTGGATGCAAGCATCGAATTTGATGTTGTCATCCCTCATGGCTGTCACTGCATTCTTACCTTGCCCATTAGAAAGCAAGAGATCGTGCCTCAACATAACACTCATAATATCCACACAGCACACGCGTTAATTGTCGAAGATAACAAAGTCAACGCAAAGGTCTTACAAACCCTTTTAACCAAACTGGGAGTAAGCGCAGACATTGCTGAAAATGGCTTAATCGCTCTTAATGTGACAGACCACAACCACTATGATCTTATCTTTATGGATCTACAAATGCCCAAAATGGATGGTTTTGCAGCGACCGAATCCATGCGTTCCAAAGGGATAACTACACCGGTAATAGCCGTTACAGCCAATTCTGATTACAAGTCACGCAAGCGCTGCACCGAGGTTGGAATGGATGATTTCCTGGCAAAACCCATCAAGAAGTCCACCTTACTACAATCAATAAAGCGTTGGATCGGTTGATAAGCTAGATTAAGCATGCAGCTTAAACGACAGCTAAACCATTCCATGGCAACACTTCAAAATCAGTCACTACCGCAACCACATTCCCTTCTTTATCTTTACCAAAATACGTTGCGTAATAGCCATTACCATAACCCGACATAAAGCTAATGATGTTGCCATGCTCTAACTCCATGTTTGCCCACGTCCAAGTAGACTCAAAATTCTCATCCATCTCTTCCATCAATTCTTCAAAAAAATCACTACCTTCACCTATTTCGCTTTTTAATGCGTCAGAAGAGATTTTATCCATAAAGCAAGCGGTGCCAGCATCCGTCGTAAAACCGTAAATTTCATCATCCTCTAACGCTTCAGGGTCTTGGCCAGGCAATAGGGCCATCTCCCAGTGCTCCACAGGTTTTTGTGAAAAGTCGATACGAGCTAACGCAACACGCTCATCCTCATCAATCTTAGCAACCGCCAATCGCACGGCAAACGTACCCACAGGGACAGGCTGAACAAAGGGGGCGTCACCGACTAAAATAAACGGATCAGCTCCAATAAGCTGCCCAGTCTCTAAAATAATGTCCCCCGCGTTTTGAACACGCATACTAAAACAGCCTTCTTCTAGCTCTATTACACAACCAGGCTCAAAAGCACTGTCATAATACGGAATCGTAAAAACTGAATTGCTCATAACTCTTATCTCATCACACGCTTATTTGTCCAGCTACTTACGGAGCACGACGAATGCTCCTCTACGTAACGCTACTGCAACTATTAGTTAGTTGCCTATCGCTAAATACTCAAATCTGCCTTGCACTGTTTAAAGGTGCCTTTAACCAGTGCAATCTCTTTTTCTAATATTCCCGATAAACGCTCCTCTTTGGAGGCATTCGCTAAACGCCCGGCCGCATCAAGAAACGCTTGCTGTGAACTCTGCTTAATAGCTGAATCAACATGACATTCACACAAATCAACGGCTTTATCTCGTTCAATCCCCTGACCAACACCTCGATAGATACATCCTTGAAGATAGGAATCGATTGATGCCTCACCCATTTGCTGCTGTAACATTGCACAGGAACACAACATCAACACAGCCCCAACAACAAATGACATTCTAATTAAAATTCGTATTTTTACACCATTATTAACCACAATTACGATCCTTAACATTCTTGTTTGCTAACTTACCCGGCTAGACTCTAGGGACTATTCTAAGAGCCATTCTAAGAGCCATTCTAAGAACTATTCTAGAAGCTATTCCAAGAACTGCTCAAGAGTTATTCAGATTCAGGCTCCTTTAGCTCTTTTAGATATCCACTTCCCTCAATTGGCTTCCACATTAAACGGCTTACCAGCCAAGAATCCCCATTTAACGTATCAAGGCGATAAAGGCCCCACCCCCCGCTAGCGTCTGCTGTTGCTATTACCTGATATAAACTATTACGCACACGCCGACCATTCTCTTTGATGAGCCGCCACTCATTTTTCTTTAAATAACTGGTTACTCCAGTACGGCGATTGAACCGAATGAGCTGATCCGCAGCATTCGCTTTACGCACAGTAATCAGCTGAAAAACCGGATCAGCCCCCAAAGAACTGGTTCGATTAGGTTTTGCCAACCCTTTTGCAAACACCTCTGTAGAAAGTACACAGGCAATGACTACACAAGCTAACCCTATACTCACTTTTTTCATAACACTACTCCCAGATCGTGCCCCACGCTAATATTGAAAAAGAAACATCTACCTATTTTAGACTGACTGCGCACGACAGCCAAGCAGCCATTCACCCTAGCTGCCTCACAGTTGTCGACCAAATACCCCAAATGCATCGAAAAATTGACGTTACCATCAATTTACCGGATGATCTGTGCACAAACTATTTCCATGACATTTCAAGCAGAGACGCCACCGTGAGCTACAAAATCCACCACCTAAATTGCGCGACACTATGCCCCCAAGGGTCAAAAATCATCACGGGCAAGGGAACGCTTTTTGAGAACGCCCTACTCTCTTGCCACTGCTTGTTAATTGAATCCAGTGATGGACTTATTCTTGTTGATACCGGTTTTGGTATTCAAGACATGCACAGCATTGAACGCATGGGAGTGGGTGCCGCCAGGGCGCTTAACCCAAAGCAACTACCACAAGAAACGGCTGTTCGTCAGTTAGAATCCAGAGGGTTTAAGCGCGAAGATGTACGACACATCATTCTAACGCACCTCGATGTAGACCATGCGGGAGGTATCGCCGACTTCCCTAATGCTCAGGTTCATTTGCTCGAAGCTGAGCACTCTGCCGCAACAAAACCACAATCGTTACAAGAAAAATTCCGATACCAGCGTGCCATGTGGTCACACAACCCTTTATGGCAACTACATAAACCCGAAGGGGAAACGTGGTTTGGCTTTGACAGTGTTCGAATGTTAGATAACAGTTTGCATGATATTTTGCTAATCCCATTACTTGGCCATAGCCGCGGTCATTGTGGTGTTGCGGTTGCAAGTGATGATGGATGGTTATTGCATTGCGGCGATGCGTATTTCCATAAGGGTGAAATGAATCTTGCCAAACCTAAAGGCACACTCGGCTCATCACTGATTCAAGCGATGGATGACACTAATCGAAAACAACGCATTTCAAATCAACGTCGACTCCGTGAATTAAAGCGTAGCCAAGGTAATGCCACCGGAGGTATTACCTTATTCTGCTCTCATGACCATGATGAGTTCGATGAATGTGCTTCGTGCAAGCCTAGGCGTTTAACCACTCACACACAGTGAATTTTCTCACCTAACGCCATCTGTAAAAACAGTTGGCGTAACCATGTATTGGCAGGGTCGTTCGATACCGTTTTATGCCAATACATATGAACCTCTAGTGATGGCAAATCTACAGGCAATGGTAACACCACCGTATCCCCCAATAACTGTTGGTATCGAGCATAACCTTCTGGCACTGTCAGCACCATATCCGTCTCCCGAATCACCTGCCAACCAACAAAATAATGCTGGCAGCGTAATCCAATTTTGCGCTGAACACCGCGACGGCTTAATTCAAAATCTTCTACCGCGACACCGCTGCGACGAGAAGACACCACGATATGCGAATGGGATAGATACTTTTCAAGAGTAAACGTGCCTCGGGTTAACGGGTGCCCCTTTCTTACAACAACAGCAAACTTATCAGACATCAGCACAGCATGCTCGACTGCCCCCTTTATTGGCAATAATACATCAAAGGCAATATCCACATTCCCCGTCGCCAGCTCACTCTCCATATTTTGCCGATCAATACGAATACTGGACAGGGACAAGTTCGGGGCCTGCGTTTGCAAACAAGTCATCACCCTTGGCAAAAAAACCGACTCCACCACATCGCGCATCCCCAACACAACATGCTTGCTCGTTTCTGCAGGGTCAAAGTGGGAGGGGTTAATAAGCGTTTTCTGTAACTGCACTAACGCAAGCTGAACGGGCTCCGCCATCGCTTTGGCCACCGGTGTCGGTACCATTTTTCGTCCCGCCCGAACAAAAAGCTCGTCGTCATAAGTATCACGAAGCCGGCCTAGAGCATGGCTCACCGCAGGCTGGGTAAGATTTAAGCGCTCTGCTGCCTTAGTAATACTGCTCTCCACATAAATCGCTTCGAACACCATATAGAGATTAAGGTCGACCCTAGATAAATGCATAAGATTAATAGTTCTCCATACATATTATTCATTTGCCTCATTATAGTGATCCCCCTAAGATGATTCCAGTGTTTCTCTTACCCCCCCCTTAAAAGGCAACCATCGACATGAACTTCTCACACTCCAGTAAAACCTTGGAATTAATGTCCCGCGTCCAGAAATTTATGGATGAGGAAGTCACCCCCAATCAAGCACTATATTTTGATCAACTTGTTCG
>CAJXXT010000116.1 GCA_913063495.1 uncultured Gammaproteobacteria bacterium
CCTTGTGCACATTGCTCGCATTCCTTAGCAGCAATTTCCTTATGGCCTCCAATTCCGTGGGGGCTCATGTCCTTCGATCCTTTCTTATAAATCCCTTTGAATACTCTTTTTTGATACATCCTATATCAAGATCCTTTAACACAACATCCTGTTGTGTAGAGCAACACCCTTTGCCCTTGTGTCCCTGAGTACGGAGCCTACTTTATCGTTTTTCTGGCACCGCTCAATAGGGGCTAAGGGTATTTTCTTACACTCCTCAATCCAAAAATATATTTTATTCTTTATATTCAATAGCTTACAAAATTCTGCAGACATTCCACCGCTACTTTAGCGCAAAAGGATCACAGCAATGTGAGATATATCGCACAAACAAACAGGTCATTATCTCACATTGATATTTTGACCAAAAAGCACTCACCCCAAAAAAAGCTATTTGATTACACTAATACTCGCTGGTTATCCCAACTAATCATAATTACACTGCGCTCTATTATCCTAGAAAACGTTATTAGGAGTACCGCATGGGGCGTAAAAGCTTAAAAACTGAACGTGTCACACAGATACTTGACGCATTCGAACGCTGTATGGTGCAAAAGGGCCTAGAAAGCACAACGCTTGATAATGTAGCGGAAGAGGCGGGCGTAGCGCGTCGTATAATCCGCCATTACGTGGGCAATCGAGACGAACTGATACAAACTGCCGTTGACCGCATCATAGATAACTTCTCTCATCAAGTATTTGATGTTATCGAGGCATCTGAATCCGATAACCGTTTTGACTCCGGCCTTGATTATATATTTAGTAACGACTTTAACGCCCTCCCTATCAGCCGGTTAGTCGCTGCGCTTTTACCGGTTAGCCTACATGACAAACGGGTACAGCAAGCCGTTAAGAAAATATACGATACCTTTCACGGCGGTCTTGACCAAGAGCTAGCAACACACCTGCCCCTTGCTCCAGCAGACAAGCGTAGCGATGTAGCCTACTCCATTATGTGTTTAGCGTTTGGCGGCGGCTGGATGGGAAATATTGGTTTTACTGCAGATAAAAATCAATTAAATAAAAGCATTGCTCAAGGGCTAATTATTAATTTGGCAAAATATGAAATTTAGGGTTGCGTGCCCATTCCCTACTGTGAGCTGCAAGGGTTGCCCCCTTACTCTACGCTATTGCTTTACATCCAGAATTAATTCCTGGTATTTCGACCAATATTGATTTTTATTTGTGGCCGATACAAACCACTTCTTATTAAGGTTACGAAATTCAGCGCCTCCTCGTCGATTCACGAGTACCCTATTCACCTTCGCGATCACATCTCTACCCCAGGGAGTATTTGGGCATTCAACTGCGCCGCGCATATATTCCCCTCTATTCTCAAGAATCGAAATTTCTAAAAAATCATTAATATCGACTTCGATTTTATCGGCCACAAACTTAACCACAAAATTGTATTCTATAAAGTAGTCGATTCGTTTTCTACTTAACATCTTAACCAACCCATCAGCTAGATCTTGGCTAGATCGAGTTATCATATTCCTATCGTTCTTATGGGGTTTTAAGATGGATGACAACGTTCGACCAAATTCTAGATCCCCTCTGACACCCAAAGTAAGTTCGGATTTATCGAGCAATTTTGCCAAAGATACTCCGTTGGGATAGGGGAATTTTGATAGGTTATCCTTATGAATATAAATGTTGTGCCCAGACCCAAGAACAATAGGCGCAGAAACCACACCAAAATCATGCTTTTTGTCGTATACGTTCGTTGGATAACACCCTTCATTACCTCGTTCAATGTATTTTAATAGTCTGGTATACGGCAATAATTTTTGCTCATGCCTATATTCGGGCATTTCTCGCTCCAAGATATTCACAAGGACATCCGCATAACCTGTCCCTTTTCCTACACCATCAACAATGAAGGCAGGTGGCCAGTTGGCAATGTACCATGTCAACAACGGTTTATTTTCCGCCATGACATTGGTTGATAGGAGCGCTATAAGAACAAGCAATAACCGCATAACTCATCGATTCCATACTAAGAGACAATATGGAATAGTGTAGCCCACCTAGAATTCTCAAACTAGGACACCTGCAGGTTCTAATGTAATGAACCATCCCAACCAGAGTACATCACATATGTATTTTCGATTTTTCAACACCCGAGGCAGAACCTAAAAAACACTAGACATTTTAAGATTCACAATGCGGCCGGGATAAGTCTGCTCCGTGGAAAAGCTTACCCCATTAGCTGCACGTATACCGGGGTCTGAGTAATTTGTATCAAAGAGATTAATAATACGAAGATTGAGTTCCAATCGTTGGTTACCTAGAGGTCGATAGTGAATAGCAACATCAGACGTCACATAACCTGCCACCTCTTTGCGCGGATTGGTGGGTGCTGTACTTCTAGGCCCCACCGCTCGCAGCGACCAATATAAACTCCAGTTATCATATTTTCGCCAAGTGATGCCACTATTACCTTTCCAATGTGCCACATTGGGAATATCGATTTCGCTATCAAGAAGTTGCTGCTCGGTATCTTGATAACTTATATGGGCAAATGCAGAAAAATCACGAGAAAGTTTAATATGGTTGCGCCACTCTATCCCCTGAGTAGAAGCATTGCCAACATTTTGATTTTGAGAGTTGGGCACACCATCACCATCGGTATCCTCAATCGCAACATTTGACACAATAACGTCACTCAAACGATTACGAAACATACTCGTTTCAAATAACCACGAAGAATTAATCTGAATGCCTGCACTTAACTCCCAATTCTCAGTTTTTTCTGGTTCAAGGTCAGGGTTAGCAATTCGTGTTGTTGTTTCAGTAAAAGAATCAAACCCATTGGGGGCTCTGAAAGCAGTACCATACATCGCTTTTAACGTAAGTTGTTCATTCGGTTTCGTCACAATACCAATACGCGGATTGGTTGTGCTGCCATAAACATTATTGTCATCATAACGGACACCCAAAGTGAATGTTGTTGAATTCAAAAACTCTGTTGCTAGCTTGTATTGACCGAAGAACGTATTATTTTTGTATCGAACAGAAACTCTCTCATTCACAATCCCCCAAATCTTAGGACTATCCTGAATCACGAACCATTGTCGATAGCCTTTTTCAACACTACTACGCTCGGAACCCAAACCAAAAACAAAATCCTGGTCTTCGTCAAAATCTACAGTCATTTGCCATTCACCACCCAGCAAGTAGGAGTCGTGAGTGAAGGGTAAAAACCCCCACTGATTATCAAACAAACCATACACATAACTATCGCTATGAATGCCCGTTTCTCGATAATAGATTTTTTCATCCATTTGGATATTTTTATTAAATTTGTGATGATTTTTAAGATAAACCGTACTGGTAATTGAACGCCACAAACTGCCTGGCTCACCATTAATTTCAGTGGGAGCGATGCTACCAGATGTCGCCTGCCCTTCACTATCTTGGTAACCATACAGAGGCAAACCAAACCAGGCTGATGGGGCATTAGAAAATTGCCCATGCCCCATAGGTCTATCAAAATGATGACCGCCGATTGTTATACCTGCAAAACTAACTTTTCCTGATAAGGAATAGGCATCGTCCACATAACTGAGGGAATAATCTGGGTGACGCTCCTCAAATACGGGGCCATCGCTGTTGTATAACGAACCTGAAAAACTGTACTCCACGTTATCCAATTTGTGGCCGAAGAGAAATTTCTGTAGATGAGTACCGTTCTCGCCAATACCTAATTGAATTTCCGAGCCGGAAATATCTCGACCTTTTTTGGTGATCACATTAATCACTCCACTAAAGGCATTAGCACCATACAAAGCCGACGCAGGCCCCCACAAAAACTCAATGCGTTTAACATTATGCAGACTGTATTGTGGGCCGCCCAAAACATTACCTTCAAGAATATTGTTTTCCACAATGCCATCTATCAACAACAACGTTCGCTTGTTTTCATCACCATAAGCTCCACGTGGAGCCCATAACACAGGAAAAGTCCCCTGGACATCAACAAAGTCAATACCAGGCAAATCACGCAATGCATCTTCAAGATAATCGTAACCACGTATTTTAATATCATTGTCGGTAATGATCATTACCGTTCCAGGCACATCCTTTAATGCTTGGCCTCCTTTTGCCGCGACATAAACCACGACATTAAGTAACTCTTCTAAGCTTAGATCTAAAATATCCTCGTCCGTGAGCTCCGCACGGCATATCGAACACTGTGCGAGAAGTATAAAGATAGCGAAAAGGCGAAGGGGGATGGAGGAGTGGATATTCACAGCAAGTTCCTCTGGGTTCATTTGAACAGTATAGTTCATTTAATGAACAGAACAGAGTAAGACTTAGAGAACTAACTGCTTAGCCACTTACCTTTCTAATTTAGGGATTGTAAGCTGCAGGGCGGGATTGAACTAACTATCAACTACCCCCGCAACTGCTCAATAAACATATCTGACTCTGAAATCGCCTTTTGCATCTGCTTGATAAGCGCCTTAATATCCGCATCAATCGCTCTAAACTCTCCCTTTAGCGATGTAACAGCACGAGCATTCAGATTATGTTTCAAATAAAGCGTATTGTCTTTTAGTGTGTTTAATACCGGCTGTATCGATCGTTCAGCTTTACGCAAAGCCACAATCAATTTTTTGTAACGCCGCTGAGTTGCCTTCAATTTTGACTGGCTCTTATTTCGCAGACTTTGGCTTGTGTACTGTCTTAACTCACTATTCCATTCAGTAAATAAAGCCTCTGCAACCGATTCAACCTTATTAATACTCAGATGAATCTCTTCTGCTGCCTCTTCACTATCGTCATACTCATCATTAAGCTTGTTATACAGCGATTCCAAATCACCACCGTCAAACTGAGTAATCTGCTTTAGCTGATCAAGAGCGCTGGCAAACTGTTCCTTTGCGTCTTCTTGTGCTTCCTGACTATCCTCTATACGGTCGATAAGAATGTCCCTTTTGTGTACCCCAACCTTCTCCATGGTATTAAAATAAAGGGTTTCACAACCTTGTAACAACAACATTGCGGTTATTAGGAGTAAAGACATTATATTGGAACGCATATACCAACCACCTTAAAACAGTTTATCTGCTGTTAACTTATTGAGTGCAAAAGGAGTCAGTATATCGCGATATATCCGCGTAATAAACAATGGGAAATGTTAAATAGTATTTAACATTTCCCATTGTTTATTACGCGGATTATTAAGACCCTCGCTATTTGAAAAAAGCGGCTATAAGCAGCCGTTGTTTGAATCAAACTGCGATTCACCACCAATACCGTTAGCGGCAATCACCTGCTGCTCCAGCCCATCAACATCTACCTGACACAACACAGGGTTATTAAGCACCGTAAAATCATCACCCACAAAAACCAAGTTTTGCAAACCACTGATTTGAGTTAACACATCATTGTCACTCAAGATTAACTCTCCACCAATAGATGCGACATTATCAAGGCCCTGAAGAGTCTCTAACACATTGTGATTGAATATTTTTAACGACCCATCAATGTTTTCTAAGCCATCAAGTCCTTGCAGGGATGACATTACGTGGTTCATTGAAATCTCTACGTCCCCTTGTACAGACGTTATGTTTTGAAGACCGTCAAGTGAATCCAAAGCAGAATTAAAATTGATGGACAAATCACCCACTAACGACTCAACACCACCAAGCGCTTGAATAGACATCAATGCCTTATTTCGTGTAATTTGCAAACCACCCGCAATCTGGAGATTGTTTAAACCCTGTAAAGATTGAAGGTTATCGTTATCATAGACTCTTAACGTATCCGTAACGGAGTTCAAACTTTCCAAGCCTTTCACATCAACCAGTTTAGTATTACCTTCGACTGTTAATGTTTCACCGATTGATTCAATATTATTAAGACCATTAATATTTTCTAGCTGGACGTTATTCTTAACCTGTAAACCGCCACCTACAAACTCTATATGCTCCAACCCTTTCAGCGTTTTTAATGAATAATTACCGTTAATATACAAACTTCCTTGAACAGATGCTAACGAAAGCCCCACAAGGCTCTTCATACCATCGTTATATGAGATAGAAACGTCACCACCCACCCACTGTATATTCTCTAGGTTTGGCAATACACTCGCACCAATACGTGTTATTGATAAATCCCCTGAAATTGCATCAAACCCAACAAGAGATTCCACATCATTGCTATTATTGTAATAAAAATCTCCACTCCATTCTGGTGCTAATTGTGAGGCCGTGCCCACTTTAACTTCCCAACGAAATGTTGAGTTGGTCACGCTGACTAAGCCAGGCGTTTTCTCTACTTTTTTCGTTACCTTGAGTGTTACACCAATATATCCATACTGCTCATCTCCTTCCACCGCAAGATAATTAACGTCCAAAACATCCGTACCAATAGTCGTCAACCCGGAAGGTGTATCTCCATATTTGTAAACCGTCCACTTATAAATTAAAGCGTTATCTCCCGGCCCCGCATAAGGTTCATCCCCTTTCACAGAGAAATTCACTGACTCTCCAGTCTCAAGGAAAATTGTTTGACTGACAGAGGGAGAAGGGTCACTGGTGGAACCTCCACACCCAGATAGAAAACTCAAACAAAACAGTGTAAAAAATAAAGCAGTAATACGGCTAATCGACTTCATGTCATTCCCTTTAGTGTGTTTATTCTAAAACGGTGAAGTCTACTGTAACGAAGTCCCTTTTTCACTCTCAGATAAAGTCGCAATGCCAAAACAAGGCGCCTTTTTTGTGTCGTTGTGTAAGCTGATAAAACCATTAACCCACAACCCCCGAATTGATAGGCTTTAGAATGTTATCGTCGCTGACGCCTGGATAGTTCTTTCTTCGCCCGGTAGCCCTGCATTGGCATATACCAAAAAAGAGGCTGTTGGCAGTCGATAATCTTTGTCAAATACGTTATCGATCGTCAGCGATAAGTTTAGCTTGTTGTCATCAAAAGTCTGATTCCAGTTCGCACTAAAATTCCAAACAAAATAACCTGCGGTTGTTTCCCCTATTCGACTGCCACTGTCCTGTGGGCCCACCCATAATGATTCAACTTCGGACATGTAACGACCGCCAAAATTAACCGACAGTGAGTGGTCTACAGAATAGAGAAAATTCAGATAGGCTAATACTTTGGGGGAATATTCAAGGTCAATATCCTCAAACCCATCTCTGGAATTTTCGGAATCCTGAAATGTCACACTCGTATCGACTTTTAGGGCATTGAAAAACTTGGCACCTAATGTGAATTCCACACCAACGGTATCAACCGCACCAATACTGACGGTTTGGCTGGTCCAGCTTGAAGGTACGTCGGGGTCAACTAATTCAGTTTCACGTATGGCTAGATTAGTTACCTTGTTGACGAATAAACTTGCAGAATAATTGGATTTTTTGGTAAATGAACCCTGACCAACAAGTTCCAGTGTTTTCATCTCTTCGGGTTCAAGCTGTGCACCTTTAGCTTCACTGTATTGGAATAAGCCAGGCCGGTAAATCGACTCAGAATAGAGCAGTTTTAAAGTGTGGTCTGTAAATTTATAAATGAATCCTAAACGAGGTATAAAACTATAACCATTGTCATCATTGCCGTTGAGCTCCACAGTCTCTGGCCCAAATACGTCCCCCGTACCTAAAAGTGTTTCCAATAAATCAAAATTAACATTACGCACCTTTACAACGGTATAATCAGACTCATTCTCAACTCTGAAACCGGCAACTACATCCATGTTTTCAGAAAATGAGTGAGACAATTGCGTATAAAACGAAAAGGTTTCTTTTTTATCACCATCCTTGAGTTCCATCGATTCGTTAAAACCAATTGATGTGTAATCCCAATCGTAACGAAACAGGTCTACTTGTCGATAGGAAAATCCAAAGATTAAGTTGGTGGTTTTCTGTAAATCATAAAAGCCATCGATATCAATAAATTTGGCATTGGTATTCATCACTTCGATAAATTCCAGCTCCTCATACCAGGAGTGGGTGTTCCAGCTGGCAACAAGCTTAGAAACCCCCGTTTTGATTGAATAACTAAAATCATCACTAAATTGATCCTTATAGGTAACAGAGGCAACAGTTTTGCTTCCTTCCTCAATGGATCCAGGTTCAAACGTAATATTAAAAATCTCCCCTTCTCTATCCCCGCCATACATTAAATTAACGGTAAACTTTCCGACATTTAGAGACGTATCAAAATAGACCCGGTCATGTTTGAGTAAACCTTTAGTTGTTAAGTTTCCAGGGTGCGGCTCCAGCGGTACCAAACTAGCAATACTACTAATGTTGGTTACGATATCAGCATAATCATACTCCCGGCCATCAGACGTCTCGTTAGCTAGGTTCACGGTTAAACGAATAGGCCTGCTGTCATTGCCAAACACGGTATTCCCCACAAGTCGAATACTGGCACTTTTGGTATTTCGAGAGCCGGTTACCACTTTGACTTCGGAATACAACTCAGATTCAGATTGTGATTTAGTAATGATGTTGATTACGCCGAGAAAAGCGCCACTGCCATAGATAACGGACATTGGACCTCGAATCAATTCAATACGCTCAATGGCACTGACCGGTACATTACGGCCTATCGATCGGTAATTGTTGTTCCAATCACCTACCATATCATCACCATTGATCAAGAATTTGATGTTTCGTCCTGTATCTGTCCAATATCCCCGCACACCCACTGGGTCACCATAATAGGAATCCGTTTCGATCACATAGAAACCTGGGATGTTCTTTAAAATATCCGTTAAATTGCGGTAGCCTTTTAGAGCTATTTCATTCCGCGTGATGATAACTACGCTGGCGGGGATATCGCTGATTTTTTGCTCCTGTTTAGCGGCCGTTGTTATTTCCAGATTCATTAATTCAGCGAGGTTCATTGAGAAATAGTCGTCAGGGTTTACCTGGGCTTGCGCGAAATTAGGGTTGCTCGATATAAACACCAAAACCAACGATACGACTGAGAGAAAAGCCCCCCCACACACACACCGTCCTGACTTGTACTGATGAGACACAATTTCTCCCGACAACAAACAGCCACCGCTTTCAGGTACACACCTGGTTAGTCGGATACGTTAATGATTCGATTATTAACGTATTGTAGTATACGGTAGAAATTTCGCTCAAATGACTGCGACACAACCACTACTCAACGTAGTGGCTTATACCTGAACCCCCTCCAGCGATGACACCTCTGATTCTAAAAGCGAACACTCAGGCAACATACCTTCACTCACAATAAACCGGATAATCTCATGTAAACCTACTTCCTGCTTCAAATTTGCAAATACAAAGGGTTTATCTTTACGCATCATTTTCGCGTCCCTATCCATAACATCTAGGCTCGCTCCAACCATTGGAGCTAAATCGATTTTATTAATAATCAACAAATCAGATTTGGTTATACCTGGCCCACCTTTTCTCGGAATTTTGTCACCAGCAGAAACATCAATCACATATAAGGTAAGATCCGACAACTCTGGGCTAAACGTAGCACTGAGATTATCCCCTCCACTTTCTACAAATACGATATCAAGATCACCGTGTCGCATACAAAGCTCATCTATTGCCGCCAGATTCATTGATGCATCTTCACGAATAGCCGTATGGGGGCAACCTCCTGTTTCCACTCCAATAATACGATCTGGGCTGAGTGCTTTATGTTCGGTAAGAAACTTGGCATCTTCCTTGGTGTAAATATCATTCGTCACCACAGCGATTTCATACTGATCTCGCAGCGCAGCACACAAGGCACGTAATAACGCGGTTTTTCCTGAACCTACCGGGCCACCCACACCAACACGTAATGTTTGTTTATTTTTCATTGTTTATCTCTCCGGCCTATCGCTATACATAACGATAACGTTGTATTTAATGTTAAGAACGAAATAGTCGTGAATACTGTGTTTCATGCCAAGCACTTGCCATTGCTAATGCTGGTAGTGATGCGCCAATAGCGTTATCAGCCAAAACCTCTGAGTGATCTATCGCAGCAGGAATACCTATTTGTAATTCCCCCAACAAACGCTGCGCACTGGTTTGTCCAAGGGGTACCAACTTCGTCGCTGCCGCTACTTGATTTTCCAACCAAGACCAACAATAACCATGACTGGCAACGCGGGTTTCGATCTGCCAATGATTTGCTGCTAATGCAAATGCTGTCACAAAACTAATGTCACCTAAGGTTTCAGGCAATTTCATTGACCCATCTAAACTACTCAGCAACTTAATGAGCGCACTGCCCATTGCGGTATCGGTTAGTCGTAACTCTGCTGTTTCACGACATGCCAATATATAATCATTCCAATACTCTAACATCGCCATATCGCAGCAGCGAGCGGCTTCACATTGACGACGTAATATCGGTAAATCAACCGCCGCAAGAGACTCGCTCAATTGCTGTGTTAACCAATTTTCGATATCAGATTCATTACGTAACCAACCATCATCAATAGCGTATTCCAACCCTTGTGAAAATGAGTAACCACCAACCGGCAACGCAGCACTACTCAATTGTAATAATCTCAAAAGCGCTAAATCAGTGGTGATGATGGCCATGAGTATTTTCTCGCATGTTCGAAGATATATTCGCTGATTTTCGGACGTAAGCGCCAGATTCAGGAACAAAGACCGCGTGCTCGTGACGTATTTCCAACCCCAACTGTTCCAACATATCCTCCAATACATAGTCAGGGGTAATACGTAACCATCGATCACCTACTTGCAATTTGACATGCCGATTTCCAAGGTGATAACAGGCTTTGCTAAATCGCGCCCAATCATCTGTACTCGCAATGGCAACTGGCTCGACAGCACCAATGACTGAAAGATTTCTACCACAGCGACTACGTAAAACATCACCAATACGTAATGTGTGTCCGCGTTCTAAAAAAACACGGACTTCCGTTCCTGAAGACGCCAGCGCTTTAAAGCGCCCCTTCTCTCGCTGAAGGTGATCCAATATCAATTGATCATGAATTGAATCTACCTGATCAGAGGTCAAACGTTGATACACTTCCCACATGGTATTTCCTCAAAATTGATGACCTGATATTTATTTATCTAAAACAAACTATAAAGTTGCCCCAAAGGTAAAACATCTGCCGGTTCACAGGTTAGTAACACCCCGTCCGCCCTCACTTCATAAGTCTGCGGGTCAACACTAATATTCGGCATCCATGAATTCAGAATCATATCCCGCTTGGTGATAGTGCGTGTATTTCGACAGGCAACAATACGTCGACCCAATCCCAATTGCTGTTTCACATCATTGTCGATTGCAGCCTGGCTCATAAAAGTCACGGCGGTTTTTAATGGCGCATTCCCAAAAGCACCAAACATCATTCGATAATGTACTGGTTGAGGGGTTGGAATTGATGCATTCGGATCCCCCATCGGAGCCGCAGCGATAAAACCACCTTTAATAATCAGCGCAGGTTTAACACCAAAAAAAGCCGGTTTCCATAAAACCAAATCAGCTAACTTGCCCACCTCA
Organism: uncultured Gammaproteobacteria bacterium; assembly: GCA_913063495.1. GTDB lineage: Bacteria > Pseudomonadota > Gammaproteobacteria > Pseudomonadales > Ketobacteraceae > 42-54-T18. The sequence goes on from CAJXXT010000116.1 coordinate 11,533, forward strand.
ACCGAACCAACCTCATGATCTATCCCATGAGTTATAGCCGGGTTAATTGTGTACTTGGCGACATAACGACGAACCCGAAAATTATCCATGCGCTCATTGTCCTCAGGAAGAGGGCCACGCTGCACTTTCATTTTATGTGCCGTTTGCCACGTACGGGTAATGACCTCACCTACCCGTCCCATGGCTTGCGAGTCAGATGCAATCATACTGAATGCACCGAGGTCATGAAAAATATCCTCCGCTGCAATCGTTTCTTTACGAATCCGTGAATCAGCAAACGCCACATCTTCTGGAATAGAGGCATCAAGATGATGACATACCATCAACATATCAAGGTGTTCATCAATAGTATTACGCGTGTACGGTCGAGTTGGATTGGTTGAAGATGGTAATACATTCAGTTCGGCACAAGCCTTAATAATGTCCGGTGCATGCCCACCACCAGCGCCTTCAGTATGATAGGTATGAATCGCTCTACCTTTAAAGGCTGCTAACGTGTCGCCAACAAAACCCGATTCATTCAACGTGTCAGTATGTATGGCAACTTGAACATCAAACTTCTCGGCAACACTAAGACAATTATCAATTGAAGACGGTGTTGTTCCCCAATCTTCATGTAACTTTAATCCACAAGCGCCTGCCAACAATTGTTCTTCTAACGCAAGGGGCAAACTAGCGTTGCCTTTTGCGAGGAAACCCAAGTTCATTGGCATGTTATCGGTAGCTTGTAACATCATGCCAATATTCCACGGCCCCGGTGTACAGGTTGTCGCATTAGTTCCTGTTGCGGGCCCGGTACCACCACCCAACATGGTGGTAACCCCAGACATGAGCGCCTCCTCTATTTGTTGAGGACAAATAAAATGAATATGAGCGTCAACTCCACCAGCGGTAACAATTTGACCTTCTGCTGCAATCACTTCTGTGCAGGGGCCAATCACAATTGTCACGTTATCTTGAATATCGGGGTTTCCCGCTTTACCAATACCCACGATACGACCATGTTTTATGCCGATATCCGCTTTAACAATACCCCAATGATCAACAATAAGTGCATTAGTGATGACGGTATCCACGGTATCAATGGTGCCCAACTGACTTTGACCTTGCCCATCCCGGATTACCTTGCCACCGCCGAATTTCACCTCCTCACCATAGGTTGTGAAATCCTTCTCAACCTCAATAATCAGTGCAGTATCTCCCAAACGCACACGATCACCGGTCGTTGGGCCAAACATAGAGGCATAAGACGATCTATCAATACGGCTCATTGATCATTCTCCTTATCTAACGCGCCCATTATATCTCCACGAAATCCAAATACTTTCCTTGCTCCAGCGTACGCCACCAATTCAACTTCCCGATCTTGTCCCGGCTCAAAACGAACCGCCGTACCGGATACAATATTAAGACGAAAACCGCGTGTTTTTTCACGATCAAAAATCAACGCAGGATTAACCTCATAAAAATGATAATGAGACCCAACTTGCACCGGACGATCTCCGCTATTCTCGATACGCAATGTTAGTGTCGCTCGGCCTTCGTTTAATAGGATGTCGCCATCGGCAACCAATATCTCTCCAGGAATCATCGTGTTTCCTTGCTTCACTTTTTAATTAATGGGGTTATGAACAGTGACTAATTTAGTGCCATCTGGAAATGTCGCCTCTACCTGGACTTCATGAATCAAATCCACTACACCATCCATCACCTGATCAACATTCAGGATTTCTTTACCATAACTCATCAATTCAGCAACCGTTTTGCCGTCCCTAGCGCCTTCAACAATTTCCATAGAAATATACGCTACGGCCTCGGGATAATTTAACTTAACACCCCGTGCTAAACGCCGCTCTGCCAACAATGCGGCGGTAAAAAGCAACAGCTTGTCTTTTTCTCTAGGTAATAATTCCATACTGATAATCCAACTCTTATGTAGACCAAATTCGCGGAGCACACGCATCACGCCCTAATACAAAGGGGCGCAATATTTCCCACCATGCGGTAAATATATGACGAGCCTTCTCAGCACTATCACCAAGATAACGTCCAATAAAAAATTCACCAACTTTTGATATAGCCGAACAATGAGAAAACCCTAAATTATCTGCGGTACTTCTTAACAATTCCATGCATTCAGAAACCACATCCTCATTAACACTTATATCACAAGGGCCTGCGACAAAAAAACCATTTACCGCATGGCTCTGCATACTTGCCTTGCCCGACAACAAATGATTTCGATTTTTATCTGTTAATGAAAAACGATCGACAAAAAGTGGCCGACCATTACGTAATATTCGATAACGCTGTTGAAACGCACCACTAATAAAAGGTGCATCGCTTGCAGGCAAACCAAAACAATTGATCTCCCAGCCCATAAAGCGGCTGCCATCCGTAAGATTAATCACCGTATCAAGCTCAACATGTGCACTGTTATAAACAATCGTTTCTAACGGAAACCATTCCAAGGTTGCATTACTAGCGATATTAAGTGCCACACTCTGACGCTGCAAAGGTTGCTCATCACGAGCTCGATAGATCCGAGCGGCTCCCGGTGTAGTTACCAATACACCAGCACCCTCCTTTGCCTCAATATTGATCTGTAAATGATCGCCTGAAACCAAACCACCAGGTGGATGCAACAAATAAACATGCGCAAGATCGTTCCCTTCAGGATAGAACGGCTTTTGCACGTATAGAGGCCCAACATGACGACTACGTGTTAAACGGGTTCCCCTGCTTGTTTTGTTAAATTGCAGATCCAACCTGGCCAACCAGCTACGATCTGTTGCAACGGGATGCTCCGACGTTACGTTTAGCATTGTGTTCTGCGCTATATTCATCACTGTTGCCTATACCGCGAGGTGTTTTGCAATTAATTCATCCGACAAATCCGTCATTGGCCCCGAAGCTACCACTCGCCCCTTTTCCATTAAACGAAAATCTTTTCCAACCCGTCGAGCAAACCCTAGTTTTTGTTCAACCAAAATCACCGTCATATTCTCTTCTTCATTAAGCTTGGTAATAACATCGCCAATTTGTTTAACTATATTGGGCTGAATACCTTCGTTGGGCTCATCCAAGATCAACACCTTTGGGTCAATTACCAAAGCTCGACCGATTGCCAACTGTTGTTGTTGCCCCCCAGACAAATCTCCCCCACGCCGATGCATCATCTCTTTTAATACCGGGAATAATTCAAAAATCCGATCGGGTATCTCTTTAGCTTTATCAGGTCTAGCACCCAAACCTACCCTTAAGTTTTCTTCCACTGTTAATAATGGAAAAATATCCCGCCCCTGAGGTACATATCCAATCCCATTATGTGCTCGTGATTCCGCTGTCTTGCGGGTAAAATCATCACCGTCCAACAGCAGTTTTCCCGACGTGACAGGCAGTAAACCCATCAAACATTTTAATAACGTTGTTTTACCCACTCCGTTTCTACCCATAATGCAGGTACATGAGCCTTTGGTAATCTGTAAATCCAAATCCCATAGGATTTGCGTACCACCGTATAATTGATTTATACCATTAAGACTAATCAATCGGATTCTCCCAAGTACACTTCGATTACCGCAGGGTCATTCTGAATTTCTTGCATAGTACCTTCTGCCAATACAGAACCTTGATGTAGTACCGTGACGGTTTTTGCAATACTACGAACAAACTCCATATCATGTTCAACCACAACAACAGTATGTTCACCCGCAAGGGACGTTAATAACTCTGCAGTACGCTCTGTCTCTTGTGCTGTCATACCCGCCACAGGCTCATCAATTAGCAATAAACGAGGGTCTGCTATCAGCAACATACCAATTTCTAACCATTGTTTTTGCCCGTGGGACAAAGCTCCTGCTAACATCAAGCGCTGCTCCTTTAAACCGATCGTTTCTAAAACCTCATCAATACGATCAAATTGAGCCGCGGTTAACCGCGCTAACAATGTAGGTAATATTCCTCGATTGGCTTTCATAGCCAGCTCAAGATTTGAAAATACACTTTGAGCTTCAAAAACCGTTGGCTTTTGGAACTTACGGCCAACTCCTAACTGCGCAATGTCTGCTTCATCTTTACCCAATAAATCGATGGTCTGGCCAAAATATACCTGCCCGCTATCGGCCTGGGTTTTTCCGGTGATCACATCCATCAATGTTGTTTTACCAGCACCATTGGCCCCGATCAAACAACGCAACTCACCATCATTAACATAAAGATTCAGATTATTTAGCGCTTGAAAACCATCAAAACTAACGGACAAGCCTTCCACATATAAAATTACATTATGAGAAACATCAATATTAGGTGGCTGCTTTTCAATTAGAAATGGCCATACTTGGTCACGACGCATGGTGTGTCTTACATCATCTAACATTGTCATTGTGTTTTCTCAACGTCGTTATTCTCAACATCGTTTCGCTTTATCAACCCCATCAACCCTTGCGGCAAAAACACCGTTACCGCAACAAACAATGCGCCAAGGGCAAATAACCAAGCCTCTGGAAATATCGCAGTAAAACGCGTTTTTGCATAGTTAATCAGTAATGCCCCAACTATTGCACCATACAACGTGCCACGACCACCGACGGCTACCCAAACAACCACTTCAATGGAATTAATCGGTGAAAATTCCCCAGGATTAATAATGCCGACTTGAGGCACATATAATGCACCAGCAATAGCGGCTAACATACCGGAATACACAAACAGCCAGACTTTATAATTTTCTGTTTTATATCCCAAAAATCGCGCCCGCGGCTCTGCATCTCGAACACCCACAATAAGGCGCCCTAGTTTTGAATTCATAATCCACTGACTGAATACATATGCCAAACCCAAAATTACAGAGGTACAAATCAGCAACGCCACGCGAGTCGAATCTGCCTGCAAATTAAAACCTAATAAGTCCTTAAAATCTGTTAATCCGTTGTTGCCGCCAAAACCCATTTCATTGCGAAAGAACGCTAACATCAACGCATAGGTTAATGCTTGGGTCATGATAGAAAAGTACACCCCCGTCACTCGCGAACGAAATGCCAACCAACCAAAGACAAACGCTAATACACCAGGCACCAATAACACCATCACCATAGCGAACCAAAACTGATCAAAACCCTGCCAAAACCAAGGTATCTCCGTCCAGTTAAGGAATACCATAAAGTCCGGCAAGTCAGGATTAGCATACACACCACGGTCACCTATTTGACGCATTAGATACATGCCCATGGCATAACCACCTAACGCAAAAAAAGCACCATGACCTAAACTTAAAATACCACAATACCCCCAGACTACATCCACCGCCAACGCTAATAATGCGAAGCTCAGATACTTACCTAGCAACGTAATAGTGTAGGTACTGACATGAAAAATCGAATTTTCAGGTACATATAAATTACATAACGACGCGTAAAGTGTCACACCAAAGAGCAGCGATAAAAACAACGGCGCTTTATCACGCAATTCATGCAGGGCCGAGAAACGTTGTGTCAACGTTTTAGGAGCTAAATTAACATCCGGTTGAGCAAGAAAAGTCATTCAGCCGCCCTCCCTTTTTGAGGAAATAATCCACGAGGTCGCTTTTGAATAAAGAGAATAATAAACACCAATACAATTATGTTTGCCAATACCGCTCCGGTGACCGGTTCTAAGAATTTATTGGTAATACCCAAGGTAAAACCTGCCACCAAGGTACCCCATAAGTTACCGACGCCTCCAAACACCACAACCATAAAGGAATCGATAATATAGGACTGGCCTAAATTTGGGCCCACGTTAGTTAACTGACTTAATGCCACACCAGCGATACCTGCAATACCAGATCCTAACCCAAAGGTCATTGCATCAACCCACTCTGTGCGAATGCCAATGGCTTTTGCCATATTACGATTTTGAGAAACCGCACGAACATT
>CAJXXT010000117.1 GCA_913063495.1 uncultured Gammaproteobacteria bacterium
GCATTAGACTTACGAGAAAACAAACCTGCAAGCTGCATAGAATACGCTCAATTATTTCTAAAACTTGGCCCTGTTTTGTTGTTCAACCAATGCACATTTCCTTAAAGTAATTCGCTCTTCTTTCAACAGCCTTTCACTACCTCCTTTTGCTAACAGCGCTATACTGAAGCTATTAGCAAAAGGAGGTCACTTTGTCTTTCACACCACTCACCCAACAATCTCTCCAACAATCCACCCATAACAAGGCACCCTTTCTATGCCTGCTAATACTATGCCTACTCATTAGCGGAACACCTCTTAGCGCTCAATCACTACAGCCGATTAACATCAATAACTATGCAATAGAGGCCACACAGGCAATCATTACTAGCGACAACATTGAATTCTTACACGACCCTAATAATATTTTCGCCCTCGCTAAGATCCATAACCGAAACGACTGGCAATCCCCTGCACAAAAGGACATTAATCTTGGTTATACACAAGATACGCTTTGGATCCGCCTACACATCAATAACTTACAATTCAGCGATTACAAACCTTTACTGCAAATCGCCTACGCCCGCCTTGATCACATCGAAGTATACCGAACCCTTGATGGCAATAATTTCAACCACCTTTACACCACAGGCGACCGCTTGCCTTTTAGCACTCGACCCATAAACCACCCAAGTTTTCTATTCCCTTTACATATACCAGAAGAATCATCGGCCTATATTTATTTACGGATCCGAAGTGATAGCGCCATGCAAATTCCCATTCATTTATGGGATGAACGACACTTTTTATCGCAAGATAGATACCATACCTTTGGCCAAGGCCTGTTCTTTGGCACCATGACTGTAATGCTGTGTTACAACCTTTTCCTTAGTATCGCAACCCGCCGAAAAGCCTACCTTTCCTATGCAGCATACATAGCAACAAGTACTCTGCTAATATCCGCAATCAATGGTTATGGTTATGAGATGCTTTGGCCTAATTCCGTTTGGTTTCAAGACAAAAGCTCCACTTTATTCTTAGCCTGCACGTCTGCCAGCGTACAAATATTCTCTATTCATTTTGTGGGTTTACATGCACTATCAAAACCATTGTTACGTTTACAAAAAGGCTGGCTAGCCATTAATATCAGCGCCATTGTTTTTTCGCTAATACTTCCTCATCAAGTGGTTATATTGCCCTTAATATGTTTGCTCATTTTAACGGCTATTATCAGTTACTGCTTTGGCTTCGTCATGTTATTTCAAAATAACACCGCCGCGCGCTATTACGTCATTGGCTGGAGCAGCCTTATTGTTTGCACCATTTTTCTAGCCATCAATAAGTTAGGGGTAATCCCTTACACGCCTTTTGCTATTTATCTTACGCAGTTTGGTATGTGTATTGAAATCGTACTATTTTCATTCGCCCTCGCAGAACAGATCAACATGAACAAAAAGTCTCTTGTAGTCGCTGAAAAACAAGCGCAGAGAAACGAGACCATTGCCCAAGAAGAACACCAGAAACTAATAGAAGTAGAAATAAAGGCCAATAAAACAGAAACTGAAGCCCATACCATTGCTACGCAAGCACAAGCAGATATTGCAGCAAACACCGATTTCCTCGCCACCATGAGTCATGAAATACGTACCCCCATGAACGGTGTTATTGGCATGGCAGATTTATTAAGAACAACACGACTCACGGACAAACAAAAGCGCTACGTCGACACTATCTATCATTCAGGTGAAGCATTAATTGCTATCATCAACGATATATTGGATTTGTCCAAAATCGATGCTGGAAAGATGTCCCTTGAAAATTCAGAGTTCAATGTCGATGAATTGATGGATCAATGTATGTCAGTATTTGCGCTAAAAGCCAATGAAGATGAAATCGAATATTTTGGCGTTGTTAACGTCAACACGCCTAAAGCACTTATTGGCGATACAACCCGACTTCGTCAAATCATTCTTAACCTTCTTAGCAATGCCTTTAAGTTCACGGAAAAAGGTCGTGTAACACTAACCATTGAACCTGATCCTGACCATAGCAAAACGCTGACCAGCAACCAAACCCTACTAAGATTCTCGATTACCGATACGGGCATTGGAATCCAGCAAGACAAACTTGATGTCATATTTAATGCTTATCAACAGGAAGATTCCACCACCACACGGCTATACGGTGGAACAGGGCTTGGGCTGTCGATTTGTAAAAAAATTGCTGAGGATTTAATGGATGGAGAAATCGGTGTCAACAGCACCATTAACCATGGTTCTACATTTTGGTTTTCTATTCCATTACCCTACATTTCAAGCAGCACTATCGCCCCTATCACAAAAGCCGATAAGAAGGCACACCGCTTACTGGTTGCCGATTTTAATACCCCTTTCACTCAGCTAATGCAAGATCAAGCTGAGGAGTTAAACATCCCAGTTGAGATACACCAGTCATCGACAGACTTTATTGATGCGCTAAAAAAGTCAACGCTTGATGACGGTCTAATTCTTTGCATCGGCGAAGGGTTTAAGCCCTCTTCACAAGCAGCACTTCAAGACCAAATCTCATTGCCACCGTACAATACAGTGCCCGGCATCATCATTGCACCCGCGATTAAATCATCACTTGCAACAGCAATGATTTTTCTCGAACGTCCAATAACAACACCTCAAATCAACCGTTGGCTTCACACACATATCTACGGAAAAAGCACCCATAAAAAATCATCCTCTGTCGCTACCAAACAGTTATTCGGCACACAGATATTAGTAGCGGAAGACAACAACGTTAATCAACTCGTCATTCGTTCAATGCTCGAAAGTCTAGGGGCAAACATCTATATTGTTGAAAATGGCGAGGATGCAGTCAATCACTACCGAGAACATCACTCGCTATACGACTTAATTTTGATGGATTGTGAGATGCCTGTAATGGATGGTTACGATGCCGCCAGAGAGATCCATAAAACGGCAAAACAACTGGGGCTCGATTCCCCAATCATCATCGCATTAAGTGCTCACGTACTTGCAGTGCACCGTGAAAAAGCAAAAAATTCCGGCATGCAAGACTTTATTAGCAAACCCGTGATGCGTGGTAAACTTGCGACTTGCCTTGAAAGAAATTTGCCTGAAAAAGACTGGAACGGTTTTGTCCATCCCAGCCTAAGGAAACAAGATTCTTAGAGGGGTAATATTTTGGCCTCAGCTCACCTTCTAAGTAACGTTTACATTCTAACTCCCGCCCGAATTTCAACTACAGCTCACGGCTTTGTCCAAATGCTAACACCTGAAACCTTTCGGCATTGATCTTATGTTTTTCTAGTGCCACCCCCAAATCAATTTCAGGCTGCCCTACCCCTTCATACGTTAACTGAAAGGTGCCAAAGTGCATCGATATACTATTAGCAGAATGTAAATCCAGGTGGGCAAGCACCGCTTCTTCTGGATTCAAATGAACCGCCTTCATAAACCACCGAGGTTCATAGGCTCCAATGGGCAACAATGATAGATAAAAGTCACCAAAGCGCTTATGGGTATCAGCGAAATGCGGGCCGTAACCCGTATCTCCAGCAAAATAAATAGGGCCTTTGGTGCTTTCAATCACAAATCCACCCCATAGTGTTTTCATTTGATCTGAAATACCTCGCCCAGACCGATGACGAGTCTCAACGAAGGTAAACTTTGTACCTTTATGTGTCTCACTCTGATTCCAATCAAGATCCTTAAATTGCCCTAACCCTTCATCAGAAAACAACTCTCCATTACCTAACCCAGAAATAATAAGCGGCTCATTACCTTGTTGTTGCTGGTAAAGTTTTTTCAGTGTTTCTATATCAAGGTGGTCATAATGGTTATGGCTAATTAACACGACATCAATCGGAGGTAATGTTTCTAACGCCACTCCCGGCAGCCGCACGCGTGCAGGGCCAGCCCAGCTAAAGGGACTGGCTCGATCAGCATAAATGGGATCAGTCAAAATATTCAAGTTATCTACCTGAATAAGAAAAGAAGAATGATTGATAAAGGTCACTCGTAAGGCCTCGCTACGCTCAACCACAGAACTCACTACAGAAGCGTCATTTTCAACCCAATCTGGCCATGACTCTTTATAAAATTCAAACCGTGTAAATAATTTAACGATATCCCAGGGACTTTTGTCACCTTTGATATGATTAGAAAATACCGAACCATCAAAATGTTGACTGACTTGCCCGCGATAAACCGGTGCAGAGGTACAAGCATTAAGGCCGGCAACAATCAGTATTAACAGGGTAATAACGGCAAATAGCTTTTTATTCAGTAGTTTTTTGAACATAAGACGACCTCACTTTAGAGAATTGCGCCTTATGCTACATGAGCTTACCCCCTAATGGCGAGCCCCTAATTGTTTATCCACCGCCTCCAATGCTCGATCAAAAAATAGAGTTGTATCCAATATAGTCATCGACAAGCCACCCGATCGTAATTTATCGGTAAGATCCTCCTTGGCATAAACCCCCGCACGAGCACCGGCACGGTTCACCAATACCAAGGTATCACTGAAGCTGAGCACAGCGGCAACCCGACTTATTGAAACTACGCCTTCTTCAGTCGACTCAACCCAGGTGTTCGCTACCAACCTACCCACAACTTCTTGAAACTGATCAACCGGCTCATCACCCTTCTTGGTGAAATCTGCAGGATCCACCCCACCTTCATACATATCCCCCTCTTCCACAACCTCCATTTCTGGCAATGCTAAGCCTCCCGCACTGAGGTTAGAAACACTGACATTGGTGGGCATAGACAGAATCCTTCGTAATGTATCCAATGAATCATGTGAAGGTGATCCATACAAAGTAATCAACTCATTAACACGCCCTAAAAGAACATCGATATCTCTGGATTCTTTTCCCGCGACTGCACTACTACCGCTAAGCACACCAAGAAGCTGATTCTCAACATCCACAAGTTTCTTCCACTCCGGACCATTCAGATGAAAGTTTTTCAGGTTAACCATCAATACGACAGGTTTCCAGTCAGACTCAATAAACCGTAAAAAACCACTAGGCAACGTTGAGCTGGGAAATCTTTCATCGATATATTTGTCTGTTTTACTGATTGCCTCCTCTTTTTGAAAGCGCGCTTTTTCCGTACTAATTAAGCGACCTTCTATCATTTTCGACCGGCGTTTTTCTGCCTTATTAAACAAATCCATATCTTCAATACATTCATCAACAATCTGATAATCATCAATAAAACGCTGATTTAGCACATCAAGAATAGAAGCAACTTTGTTATAAACTGAATCCCGCTTTCCATCCTTCGAAGGAGACCATTTAATACAAGCGCTCCAAAGTGTATCAAACAAAACCTGAACAGGATTCTTAGCATCAAACATAAAATACGGATCCTTAATCGCCACCCTAACAAAGGGGACACGCATATGATCCAATAACATCTTTATCGATGGATGAATATGCGTTTCCTGATCAAGATAAACAAACATCATTGAAAGTAAATTTAACGTATCAATACTTTCTGGCGCCAATCCGCAATCATGCCCATCAAGCACCAGCTGAATCTGAAAAGCCAGGGAAGGTACGTCCTCATCAATAGGGAGATAAGTCTCACTATCAAAAAGCTGCCCATCGGAGAAGCCATCTAGAGAGAATTCCGGCAAGGGAAATATCTCTAACAGCCCCTCAGCAAGTGCATCTCCAGCCAGCACTGGCAACCCTGACTCCGCAGCAATCAAATACCCCAAGGGCTGACCGCCCTCTCGTGCGGTATTCACATACCCCGACACCATGGACAATACCGATAATGAATCCAAGTCAGCACCGTCACTTATTTCATGCCAGATACTCTTTCTTTTAAGCACTGATGCTTCTCTCGCGTACTCATCTTCATAACGAAACGCAACATCGTCATCGCTAAGTTCCGGCAAATGCAAATCTACAACACCCTGCTCTGTCTGTCGAAGCAACTCTTCATATTCTGAATTAAGGGTTTCCAATAATATGGCTAGTAAGGGCATTTTCTCGTTATCATGCAAATCCAACGTATGTATGGATACTGAAATATAACGCGCCAAGTTCTCAGGGTTGATCGGGTTGTAAGCAATAGAAAGGTGGTGTTTATAACGTTGCTCAAGGTGATACGTGAGCCTAGCCAATGCAGCACCATTTTCAACTTTCATAAGGCCCACATATTTATCAACAATACGTTGTTTATTTTGTGGTGCCGAGCACATTCTACTTTCACTGGACTCAACTTTTAAACTCACACTGCGTTGCTGATCCGTTTTTGTTAAGTTTTTAAACCCCATCTCAACCAAGCAAAGAATACTTGCGAATAGCTTCTTCTTTTGTCCAAAAATACTCTCTGCTGATTTTGCTGAGAGATCATCTATAGCAACCCCGTCCACTTCCGTTTTTTTCTTAGCAGCATCCATATACATAGCCATCATGGACTTATTTAATATATGGCTAAGGTAATTATTTGCATGCTCAAAAGCATTATTCGCTGACAACGTTTGTTCAGTCATGAATGGGTCTCAGTAGCAGGTCTCTATATCATTAGTTTAGACCGCGAACCTTGGTTTTCCACGAATGACTGTTATTTAGTCAAAGAAGCAAAAAAACGTGATAACTACCAACACACCGATGGCCTTTGAAAACCCCTACCTTGTTACGTCTCCCCTAGCACGCCCCGTAAAAACACGCCAATGACGCACTGATAAAGCGCTAAACTTGACCCCTTAAAACTCCTAACAGATTCCCGTTAATGTGCTTTATTTAGGCCAGTGCATGGCATGCAGAATGCCGTTTTTGCCCGTATTTATCGATACTCAAATAATAACGATAACAAGATATATAATCGGGGACACAAAATGAAAATATCACACCAACAAAACCACTGTGTATGGGTTTTACTCAGCGTACTGCTATTAACCGCCTGCAAAGATGCACCTCCCGAGGGGCCCGCTGCGGAAGGGCCTTATTCTTTATGCTCCTACAAAGATAATTTAGACGCTGAAGGTTATGCATCAGCCCGATTGTCCTATCCCTGTGAACTCGATACAGAACCACTTCCCGCGATCACACTCACTGGTGGCTACACCAATATTAAAGAACAAATGTATTGGCTCGCCGACCACCTCACCCAGCATGGGTACATTGTGCTAACGGTAACACCCAATAATATTTTCGGCAGTGTTTCCTTTTGGGAGCAAGCGCATCAGGATGCATATTATCAATTACTCGATGAAAACAAACGACCAGAAAGCCCGGTGGCAAATAAAATTGATATCACACGTATTGCGTTAGCCGGATACTCCAATGGCGGCGGCGGTGCATTAGAGGTAGCAAATACTCTAGGGGATGAAATACATTCCGTGGTTGGAATGGCACCTTATATTCCGATTATTGGTGCAAGTGTATTTGATAATGTCAGCGCCAACACATTACTGCTATCAGGTGCCTTAGACTTTACCGCCTTTCCACCGCTAATTAAATCAACACACAATAACTTATCCGAAGGACCGTTAAGACTCTACGCTCAATTCAACGGGGTATCACATTTTGATTGGATTGCCTTAGGCCGTCAGCACAATAAATTTAAAGGTATTATTTTATCTTGGTTAGGCATGAGTCTAAAAAACTCTTACCAATATGAAGACTACCTAATAGGCGAGGAACACCAAGAACATAGTGAGGCAGGCTGGTACAAAGAATATTTATGGAATGATTTTTAAAAACTAATTACACATTACATTACACGCTAACGCACAATAAAATGAACCTCTTGGCACACATGGCTACATATATAACTACACGTATAACTACGTACATGCGCCAAGAGGGGCCATATATTCACTCTGATGATGATTGAGCCTGATAAGGAACTGATTCGAATAAGCATTATCTGCAATACAGTGAAACACCTACTAGCTCACAATTTCAACACAACGGTAGACTTGACTACTTTTTAGCTAGACCCAGCGCACAGTAGAGAACCCATGATTCACACTATTATGTAAATCAACAACAACCACGCCTGGTATTCTGCTTGTGAAACTTCACCGTATATTACTGCTACCTCTATTTAGCCTGCTAGTTAGCCTGCAGAGCGCGTGTTCCATCAACGTTCCAATAGAACTTGAAGTTTCGGGCATAGAAAGCGAATCCATTATGCCCGCTTACAATAAGGTTCTCATCCAGATTCCTAAGCAGATTCGCTCAAAGGTACACTCTGAACGAGGGCTATTAGCAGTCGGCGCCGTTAACGAGTGGAATCTTATGGTTGGACAAGCGCTAGAAGCCTCTGTTGTCCCTTTCTTTGAACAATACTTTGACCAAGTAGAAATACAACTAGGCGGTGATCAAGAAGCGTGTAATGACTGTAGCCTTATCGTTCGCCCTAGAGTAGAAGACATTCTGGTTTCTTCCGTGATGATGCAAGCTGAAATCACTTTGAAAATGGATATATTTGATTCCCTAAATCGCCCTTTGTTTACTTTCTCCGCTGTTGGTGAATCCAGCTTTTTTGGTGTCGACCGAATTGGCGTTGGCCTCGTCAGTTTATGGGTGCCGTTAGTCAGCACGGTGATGGGAGAATCTGTTATTTCCCGCTCAGCTGAGGCTGCCTTTCAAGATGCCTATAATAAAGTCGGTGTAAAGATTGAAGAGGAATTACACGACGGAAAGTTAGCGCGGGTTTGGTTGCCAAAAGAGCTACAACGCAAACAAGCGTACGGACGTTATGAGTTTGCCGCTGAACGCACTGCTAAAACCAAAGGGTGTGACTTAACATCAGACGGATTAAAGTTATCTAAAACAAACGGCTATGTAGAATATTACAACGCCTATTGCTGGGGACAGGATGTTTTTCAAATTCGCTGTGAGTATGGCAATTGCGCAGCTAGATCAACGGGTATGATTGTTGAAAGAATGTGACGTTACAGATAACAGTCGCCTTTCTCCGTCAGCCAAGTAGCTCTGCGTTAATTTCATAACCTGTATGTCCATTATTAGTTCCCCTCTCCCTTCTTAATTTCTGCACATCTATTTGATCAAGGCGTGACACCCTACAGCCATTGCGATACCCTCTGATTAACCAATAAAAACAATAAAATGGACTACCTCTATGGATAAGAGCGCTATTGATCAGCCGTATTTGGCTAATCCAATCAAGACCTGTCTTGCCCTACTCTGCATAATGCTAATCAGTGGTTGCAGCAAAATCAAAGACATTCCCATAGGCACAGGTTACGCCGCAAAAAACATCTGCTCGGGATATTTTATGAGCGGGATAGACCCAGATATTTTAACCGATCGGTTTATCAGCCCTCAAATAGAACCCCTTCCCCTTCTGCTCGACATCACCATCAACGACGACCAACAAACGGTTTACGTACAAGACAAAATATTTAGAAAGCGATTTTCCGCAGAAGCCTATTACCGAGAAGGCTTCGGCTGCACGCTACTGCATGACAGCACAACAGAAGAACTGGATGCTCAGCTGCCCACCCCCTTGCCCTACCAGCTAACCGAACAACTGCCCTGGCCAATGGGCAAAGGTGGCATTGCAGAACCACAATCAGATGTTAACTACGACGCACTGAATAGCGCCATTGAAAAAGGTTTTACCCAAAATGAAAATAACACCCGAAACACCATGGCTATCGCCGTTGTACACAACAACCAATTAATTGCAGAACAATATGCTCCTGAAATTAATGCCAACACCAAAATGATTGGCTGGTCGATGACAAAAAGTTTTGTCAGTACGCTAATTGGGTTACTACAGGATAGAGGTTTTCTCGATATCACCGAGCCAGCCCCCGTTGCTGAATGGATAAATACAGAGAAAGAACAAATCACAACTGAACATCTATTACATATGGCGTCCGGCTTAGAATGGTTTGAAGAATCTCAGGGGCCTAATGCCGACCAAGGTTATGTCTTACATCGCACCAAAGACTTTTCTGCCTTCTATACAGCACAACCAGTTGTCGAAGAGCCCGGCACGTTATACAACTATTCAACCGGTGCCAGCTCACTACTTGGGCGTATCGCACAAGAGCAACTCGGCGGTGACCTTGCTGATACCTATTATTTTATACAGGACGCGTTTTTCCATAAGATTAATATCGATGACGCCGTGCTAGAATTTGACACAATAGGTCAACCCGGTAGCGGCACCTACCTGTGGCTGACGGCACGAGACTGGGCACGAATGGGTTTACTTTACCTCAATAACGGCAACTGGTTTGGCAATCAAGTTCTATCACAACAGTGGATAAATCAAGCATTAACCCCTTCACCGAGCAACCCAGAATACGGCGCACAAATTTGGTTAAATACCGATAAAACCGTATGGCCAAGCCTGCCAGAAAGCACCTTCGCATTTTTGGGGCATCAGCAACAAACAGTAATAATGGTTCCAGAACATAACCTTGTTGTTGTCCGGTTAGGTTATTCATTTGAGGGTGGTGCAGATAAGCTTGAAAAATTAATGGCAGGAATTATTGCAGCGTTGCCATAAGAGCTGCAATAAGAGCTGTCATAAGCGTTGTTAAATGAGCTCAGCTCATGGTTGACGTGTGGTCAGTTTTGTTGGATCTAGTAGCCGCTGTAATTCTTGTCGACTTAAATTAGTTTCTTGCTCAGCGACATCGATAATGTCACGCCCTGATGCATAGGCTTTTTTTGCAATTTCTGCCGCTTTTTGATAACCAATAATAGGATTTAAGCTTGTCACTAACATTGGATTCCGAGCTAACATTCGTCCAATATTTTCCTTTTTTACCGTAAAAGAACAAATAGCTTTATCTGCTAATAATGTGGAGCCATTACTTAAGAGCTCAATGCTTTGTAGAAGGTTAAATGCAATAATTGGCATCATCACGTTGAGTTCAAAGTTACCTGATTGAGCGGCAATAGTAATGGTGGCATCGTTACCAATGACTTGTGCAGAAACCATGGCAACCGCTTCTGGAATCACAGGATTAACCTTGCCAGGCATGATTGAGGACCCAGGTTGCAGCGCTTTAAGTTCGATTTCTCCTAAACCGGCAAGCGGGCCTGAATTCATCCAACGTAAATCGTTTGAAATTTTCATTAAACTGACAGCTAAAACTTTCAGCTGGCCAGATAACGCCATTGCCGTATCCTGGCTACTAATGCTAACAAAAAAATTGTCACTAACACTAAATTCCAAGCCGCAAATCTGGCTTAGTTCTTTGACGAATAATACGGAAAACTCTGGATGTGCATTAATGCCAGAGCCAACGGCGGTGCCACCTTGTGCTAATGCATGAAGTTCTGGCATCAATTTTTCAAAACGATTAATACATTGCAATATTTGTCCGGCCCAAGCGTCCAATTCCTGACTAAAACGAACAGGCATCGCGTCCATTAAATGCGTGCGACCGGTTTTGATACAATCGTCTACGGATGTGGATTTTTCTATTAAGCATTGATGCAAATGGTTCAGCGCGGGCAGTAACTGTTGGTGTAATGCTATGGCAGCACTTACGTGGATTGTTGTTGGTATAACGTCGTTACTGCTTTGCCCCATATTGACATGATCATTGGGATTGATGGTGTGTCCCGAACTGGCACTTGCCAGGGTTGCGATGACCTCGTTCATGTTCATATTTGAACTGGTGCCAGAACCTGTTTGAAATACGTCAACGGGGAAATGTTCGCGATATTGACCTGCAGCGATGTTTTTACACGCATCGATGATTGCTGCGGCAATTGAATCGTCCAACAAACCTAAACGGCGATTACTGATAGCAGCTGCTAACTTAATTTGTGCAAGTGCCGTGATGAACTGGCTAGGCATCTGCAGACCGCTGATGGGGAAGTTGTCAACAGCACGTTGTGTTTGCGCACCATAAAGGGCCTGCTGAGGCACCTCAATGGATCCCATACTGTCGGTTTCGGTTCTAAAACGAGTCATTGGTTTTGCCTCCATCCGTTACAAAATAGGAGCTCTATTTCTAGAATAACACCCACACCAGGAAATGTGCACGTCAAAAGCCGATCATGTTTTTGCTTCACCCGTTAGCTTGTCGGTATCGACGCCAAAGCTGGACGTTTCTGCGCCCAAGGATACTCACGTTCTAATTGCCCCGCCAATCTAAACAAACACGCATCGTCCTGAAACCCAGCAGTAAACATCATACCTATAGGCAACCCATCCTCACTCCACTGCAAGGGTAACGATACACTTGGGCTCCCTGTGATATTAAATGCCGGTGGCGCCGCTACCCAATCAAAAT
The DNA here is from genome assembly GCA_913063495.1 of uncultured Gammaproteobacteria bacterium. GTDB lineage: Bacteria > Pseudomonadota > Gammaproteobacteria > Pseudomonadales > Ketobacteraceae > 42-54-T18. The sequence goes on from CAJXXT010000117.1 coordinate 12,253, forward strand.
TTTTCTCTTGCAGCCCCGACATCATAAAGGGAAGAAGCCTTTTTAGTACCGGCCCCAAACCAATATAAGGTGCAATCTGAGCGCCAAGCTTCTCTACCCCATGCACTAGATACTCGCCATGGGGCACCGGAGGTTTCGCTAAGGTAGGCGTAAGGAACACATCATAGTTCTGCATAAATTCATCAAAGAGATAACGCTGGGCCGCTAAATCACGGCTAACAACCTCTAGCGCGACGGACGATAATGCATCGCCGCAGCTAGCCAAAATCCATGTTTCCGGCTCAAACTCGTCAGGCTTAATCTTACGACCCAACACACGTCGTGCCTCTTGAACATCAGCAGCGGCAGCACACATCATACGCATGATATGCCCCTCACCTAGCGCCTTTTTATCTAGAGGCAGCGCAGTCTCAATTAACTCATGTCCTAGCGCTTTTAATTGATCAACCGTTTGCAATAGGGCTTCTCGACACTCCGTGCTTATTTCTCCTTCCCTAACAACCGGCTCAGCACTCCACGCTATTTTTAACTTTCCAGGAGCGATAGATACCTCCTCCAAGAATGGACGAGCAGGACGCTCGGCAACAGATGGACATCCCATATCAGGCCCACAGGTCGCGTCCAACGCCGCAGCCGAATCACGCACACTGACACTTAACACACCTTCTTGCACCTGCCCAAACCAAGGCTCACCACCGTGAGGCCCATATGGGTTACGACCACGAGAAGGTTTAAATCCAACCACACCACAGCACGAACCTGGAATTCGTAATGACCCACCACCATCACCACCGCTTGCCATCGGCACTATACGAGCACCAACCGCTGCGCCTGATCCACCACTAGAACCACCCGGCGTACGATCCAAATTCCAAGGGTTACGGGTAATACCGTGCAACAAGGGCTCAGTAACACCCAAATAACCATTCTCAGGGGTGTTAGTTTTACCGAAGATCACTAACCCCGCCTTTTTGAAACGTTTAACCATTTCACTATCGTAATTGGGAACATAATCCTTATAAGCACGACTGCCGTTTGTCATCGGCACGCCCTTATAGGCCGCCATCAAATCCTTGAGCAAAAAAGGCACGCCTGCAAATGGGCCTTCCGGCAAACCGTTATCAATAGCTTGGTAAGCCAAATCATCCATATTATGTATGATCGCATTAATTTTTGGGTTGACGGAATCACGACGACGAATGGCTTCACTCAGCAAGTCGTTCGCACTAACATCGCCTTTTTTCACTAATTCAGCGAGCCCCAAAGCATCGTATTGGTCGTATTCAGCAAAGCCTGTCATCTGGTTCCCTTATCTTTAGGTTGGGTGATTCTCAACTATAAAGTAAACCATAACAGTTTGTTTGCAATAGCGACAAAAATGCAGAACAGCTTTTAATTAAATGGCCATAAATAACATGCACTAAGCTGAGTTAACACTAACTAGATCTACTATTTTGAACCGAAACAGAAAGTTCACATTTCAAGAACCATCGTTCACAATATGTGAACCTTTTGCCGTGATAAAAACAAAAACGGGAGCCTAATCAGCTCCCGTTATAGATACGACTCAATATATTAAATACCCACAGCAGCTATCTAAAGCCGCCTTATTACACCTTAATGTTACTTATTTGCTCGGAGGACATAGCCAATTAAAATAAGATTAAACCACCAATCCTTGAAACAATCGGTGCCATTGAATAGCCCCATAACGTATTACTCTTCCCAACACTCGAATTTATGGCTTTAACAACCCCCTCTGATCTCGAGCATCAGCAATACCACCGGCATTTTGTACCGAAGTATACCCCGCAGCTTCCAGTGCTGCCTTTGCCTTTCCTGCCCGCCCACCACTACGACAATACAGATGGAGTTCAGTATCTTTGTTCGGGTATAGCACTGCCAGCTTTTCAACAATGGACGTATGCACAATACGGATATCACCTTCGATATGATCACTCTCATATTCTTGCAGTGACCTAACGTCAACCCAAACAGGCTCAGCCCAGCTTGAAACAGATAACAGCAACAAAAAAATACCAACAACTAATTTATGAAACATGTTTTTCTCCTTGAGGACATTCTTCGAATAATCAGCGTACACAATAATTGATAACACTCATCAACTAAAATGCCATTCTTTTTCAGGTTCAAAGCCCTTATGGAATTCAATAGAATGAATATCGAACCATATTGGCAAAATAAATTTCACATAAAATGTTTTATTGATGGCTTGTGACGTATCTAAATCGTCATAGGTTTTGATCTGTACCCGGTCATCCTTCTCCTGCCATTGCTGACATAAACGCAACTTCTCATCCACTTCTTTCGGTCCCGACAGTAGAAAGCCTAAATGATCATAACCTGGCGCTTGGATACACGTATCGGCGTCTTGCTCTACTAGGAAGATAAACTGACTGGTTTCAGGGTCTGTACGCATCAATAGTTTTTTCTCTTGCAATCGAGCGTCCACCATAGGCATCTCGATAACTTCGAATCCAAATATTTCGCCATAAAATGCGCTAATAGAAGCTTTTTCTTTTGTTAAGGTACCAGTAGGAAGTGTTAATTCCATGTGGTTGAATCGTAATGTCATAGGATGGCCTTTTTTATATTTTTATTATCACACTGCTAGCTTAATTAACGCTCAGCCTCTTCGCAAGCCTAACGTAATCACCGGACAAAAGACCCAAATTGGGTACTATAGCCCCCAATTTGGGTCTTTTCGGTCTCGATCTGCTGTGTAGCAGACTCAATGCGCTCAGCTGCATTGTGTTCATGTATAAAAACTCTTTTCTTATACATCCCCTATTTTGGCCATACGCATTCTACTAAGCTAAAAGCATGTGTTATTGCTTATCCGAAACCTCATCCCATTCACTCTCATACCCTGATCTTTCAAGATACCCAGAAAGCGAATACATTAGCTTTTCATTCCAAAACTCTGCACCTTCAACCCACGGCAATTTAGTTTTATTTTCTTCATCCTCAATAGAAGCATCGACCATTTTCCAAAAAAAGGAGCTTAGACGTAACGCCTCATCATTATTTTTTACTTCACCAGATGATAATATTTTTTCTACAACGCCATCTTCAAGCTTATTAGCATAATGCTTGGCATATGCCAGCTCTTCTTCAAATCGATATTCAATCATACGGATTCTCGTTACAAAGAACTCTGTAGCGTGGATAGTCAGGCGCTTAACTGCTAATGGGCTATGTTCAGCCCCTATACTGGCTCACCATCAGTAGGCTTTATCTTCATAAGCACTGAACATCTTATTCAGCTGACCTGCTTTATTGAGCCGTTCCATTCCCGCATCCCATATTTTAGAAAGCGCCCTTCCCTTTTCTGTATCTGAGAATATCATGTAATATTTTGGCCCAGGCATAACATCTGGCACCATCACAATTTGACTCGACAGATCTAGCTCGGCGACGGTTTTATCAATGGCGGCACTATAATCTAACAAAAAATCAATACGATCTGACGCTAGCATCTGTATGCCGGATTTTAATTTACTAAATTCTTTCAGCTGAACCTTAACATTCACAACACCGTATTTATCATACTCAAACCCACGCTCCCATCCAACACGCTGCCCTTTCAGCATCGCCTCACCTTTCCACTTTTCAATCCTGCCTTTTTTATAAGCGACCGATAACAAATCCACTCCGATGTGCCAATAGGGAATAACATCGCCTTCTTTACCATAACCCCCTGCATAGGCATCATAGTCATTTGTTTTGGTGTTCGCTTTGATCTTCGTTTTACTATTTGAGAAACTTTTTACACAACGTTTAAATGGAACGTATTTAACATCAACATTAATGCCTGCGGACTTAAAAACGGCCGCCCATAATTCATGGTACAACCCCGTGCCATCCTTTTGGGTATAGAACTCCCATTCAGGGGTGCAAATTCTCACACTATCAGGCTGGCTGGCAGCAACGCCACAACTGAGCAGTAACGACAACAGAGCCAAGTTCACTACAAATAGTTTTTTCATAGCACTATTCCAGAATATAATACTAGAGTGTAGCCTACGATAATTTATAGTAGCTGTTTATCTAGGACTAGTAAGTTAACATCGCGGCCATAATAAGGTTTAGTGTCATCATGACAAAATCCGTGACAAATATAAATAACATCGTGCCTTTAAGTACCTGCCAGACACCGCCTCCTCGCGTATTTTGTATAGCCACCGGTACGTTAAAAATGAACTGGCTTCCGTGGGCGACTGCAAAGACAAATAGCAAAATAGCTCTCTGCTCATTGCTGGGAAAAACATCCAGGTTGATCAAAAGTAAAATATTACAAAGCATAAAGGCGAAGTTAAATCCACCTAAGAAGCGGCCTGATTCAGCCAAAATATTGAACACGGGAGTATCTCTTTGTTCTCGAGGCACCACCAGTTTTGCAAATATTTTGTTGCGAATGGAGAATACGTTAAAACCCATGGCAAACCATAGGGCGTTTAGTATCAAGGTGATTTCTAGCATAATTTATCGCTTCTTTTTTTGGGTGAGCTGACTGGGCCTACGTTCGCTCAGTCTAAACGACTAAACAACAACACCTACCAGCACGCGATCAATGGTGCGCCAGTAAAGCTGTTCTATTTCTTTCTTTGAACGGGGTAGCAGCCCCGCTGTGTATAGCGAAAAAAATCCGATATAGGCAGAAAGCAGCAGCACGGATAGTTCGCTAGCACTATCTTTCTTCAAAAAACCCTCCTCCATACATTCTTCAATTCTGGCGGTATAAAAGTTAAAGGATATTTTTGAGTCTGTTCGTAAATCGTTAAAATTGGCTAGTTCATCTTTGGTTTCAGATTTAACAAAAATCAGCTCGAAGTACTTAGGTTGGTCCAAGACAAAGGCCAAAGCGTATTCTAAGGTCTTCATAAAACGCTTTTCAGCGGTCGATTCCTTAAGCGCAGGCGTTAAATACTGGGTATAGGTACCGAACCCTTTCTTCACGACATGGTGAAATAGCGCTTCTTTATTCGCAAAGTGACGGTA
>CAJXXT010000118.1 GCA_913063495.1 uncultured Gammaproteobacteria bacterium
TACATGGTTGACAGTAATTCGTCCGGAGTTGCGGCGAAAGGTATTGGCGCAGCAATTGTTATTTTGCTGGTATTAATGTGTGGTGTTGGTATCTATTGGAGTGATGAGCCTGATGTATGGGATGTCAAAGCGGCGCTAGAGCAACAAGCAGGCGCTGGTAATGAAAAAACAATAACAGGTGCAGCAACAACATTAACGATTATTCAATTAACAGAGATGTTGCTAGATAAACCCGGAGGCTATATTACTAATGATGTTATGCCTCCTGGGTTATTTATGGATAATATGCCTAATTGGGAATTTGGCGTACTGGTTCAGTTGCGGGATATGTCACGTGCATTACGTAAAGATTTTGCGCGATCACAGTCCACGTCAGCAGAAGATCGCGACCTGGCAAAAGCAGAGCCGCAATTACACTTTAACAATGATAAGTTTTGGTTGCCGTCCACTGAGGGTGAGTACACCACAGCATTAAAGTATTTGGAACGATATAGTTCACGATTGGCTGATCCAACGAATTCTCAAGCACAGTTTTTTGCTCGATCAGATAATTTAAGAAGCTGGTTGGCAGATGTGGAGACACGTTTGGGTAGTTTGTCGCAACGGTTGAGTGCAAGTGTAGGTAAGGAGCAGCTTAACATTGATTTAGCGGGAGACTCAGCAGCACAGAGATCTACCGGTGTGCCTTCTGAGCGAACCGTAAAAACAGATTTTTTTGAATTGGATGACATATTCTATGAGGCAAGAGGTAATGCCTTTGCGTTGGTTCATTTGCTAAAAGCGATAGAAATAGATTTTCACGATGTATTACAGAAAAAGAATGCGTTAGTGAGTGTTCGGCAAATTATTCGTGAACTGGAAGCCACTCAGCAGTCTCTTGGTAGTCCAATGATATTAAATGGTGATGGCTTTGGAATGCTGGCAAATCACTCGTTAGTGATGGCAAATTATATTTCACGAGCTAATGCAGCGATTATTGATTTGCGAGAGCTGCTTTCACAGGGTTAATATTGACTTCGACATAGAGCTGCGATAAATGGCAGCCCATAAAAAAAGCGCCATGAAGGCGCTTTTTTTATGGGCTTTCGCCCAAGACTGCAACTTACTTAGTGTAAGCTTCTGCAGACTTCATGATTTCAGCGCGCGCTGCATCTGCATCGGCCCATCCGTCAACTTTAACCCACTTGCCAGCTTCTAGATCTTTGTAGTTCTCAAAGAAGTGCTCGATCTGCTTGATAAGTAGCTCAGGAAGATCTGTGTAGTTTTCAACGTGATCGTAGATTTTGGTTAGCTTGGTGTGAGGAACAGCAAGGATTTTAGCATCTTGGCCTGCTTCATCGCTCATGTTCAAGATACCTACTGGGCGAGCCCGGATTACAGAACCAGGAACCACTGGGTAAGGGGTCACAACCAATACGTCTAGTGCATCGCCGTCGTCAGACAATGTGTTAGGCACATAACCGTAGTTTGCAGGGTAAAACATAGGAGTTGCCATAAAGCGGTCAACTAACAATGCATCAGTATCTTTGTCGATTTCGTACTTGATAGGTGTGCTGTTTGCTGGAATTTCGATAGCAACATATAAATCATTCGGTAAATCTTTACCTGCAGGGATCTTGTCAAAGCTCATGTGTAAACCTTCTTAACTTGGTCAGGGGATAATGTTCTTATCTTTAGACTTCTTAAGTAAGTGTGTTTAAGTAAGACTTCTAAAGTAAACTTATTAACGTGTTTTGTGTGGTGATACAAAAACGGTGGGGTATTATACCTGAAACAGCCGTGTGCGGGCAATTTGTGGATTATGCCGTGCTGAAAATGGCTAATTGGTTGTTTTTTACTGGGTTTTACAAAACTTTACGTTGAACTTGCTGGTTTCTTGGGCTTAACTTGACGTATTATACCCTCAGATTTACTGGCATCGAGATGTAATGGAATATGTCAGGGAGGAGGATGATAGATTTCGATCGTGACACAATAAATAGTAAAAAATGGATAACAAGGATAGTTCAATGGATATGAAACCGCTCAATCAGCAAGAGTGCAAGCAGGGGTATAAACCAAAGCCCTTACCCCCTAGACAGTCAGTCACAATAAATACCTCACCAAGCCAAGCACCGAGTGCAGAGAGTGAATCGTCTCTTTTGAGTGTTGCATCTGTCCTTGCGTCCGTACCTCCAGAAGAAGAGGCGCTTGCAAGTAAGTTGACCCTTGAAATTGAACAACTGGAAGTGTGGTTGGAGAACCAGCAAAATTCCCAGCAGGGTAGTATTTCCGTTATTCCCACCATTAAATCGTTGATTCATACACGAAAGAAATTACTGACGAATATTTTGGCATCATAAAAAAGGGGCAGCAAAGCTGCCCCTGGATGGCTTAGGGCAGTGACTCCCAAGCCGGGGTGGTAGACATTTTGTAGCTTGCCTGGTTTTTCTGGGTAGCTCTAGGCAGCGACTTCAATCTTTCCTTCGTTACTACGTACGGCATAAACCTTCAGCGTAACACTGTCATCTTCTAAGCATTTCCCTGTCGACAAATCAAAATGCTGTTTGTAAATAGGAGAGGCCACAACATCGTGCCCTTTCAAATCACCCACTAAGCCACGAGACAGCACGTTTGAACCACTGAAAGGATCTTGGTTGTCGATACCGTATAGGTTTGTTGACCCATTAGCTTCTAGTTGAAAGATAGCGATTTGTTTACCGTTAATTTGGGCGCAAACACCGATGTTACTGGTTAGATCCGATGCGTTGCAAACCGAGGTCCATTGATTATTATCAGTCATTATTATGCTCCTTAAACTGCGACGGTTTCGATGAGATCGGATTTTTCTTTGATTGTTGCAGGGCGAATTTGAGCTCGCTCTTTTACAAAGACCACGTTGTTGTCGGTTTCATCAGAGTTAATAAAGTGGTTGAAACGTTTTACTTTCTCAGGATTTTCGATAGTTGACTTCCATTCACACTGGTAAGTGTCTACCAAATGATCCATTTGCTTTTCAAGCTCTTCGCCAAGGTTCAACGAATCATTAATGATGACGTCTTTCAGGTAATCTAAGCCACCTTCCATGTTGTTCATCCACGTCGCAGTACGTTGTAAACGATCAGCGGTGCGTACATAGAACATCATAAAGCGGTCGATGTATTTGATAAGCGTTTCATCATCTAAATCTGAGGCAAATAAATCAGCGTGACGTGGCTTCATACCACCGTTACCTGCAACGTACATGTTCCAGCCATGTTCAGTAGCAATAACGCCAACATCTTTACACTGTGCTTCTGCGCATTCACGAGTACAACCAGAAACTGCCAGCTTGATTTTGTGCGGAGAACGAACACCTCGGTAACGCTCTTCTAGTTTAATCGCCATGCCAACACTGTCTTGTACGCCGTAACGACACCAGGTGCTACCAACACAGCTCTTAACGGTTCGCAGAGACTTGCCGTATGCGTGACCACTTTCCATGCCTGCATCTACAAGCTCTTTCCAAATGAGGGGAAGCTCGTGTACTTTGGCGCCAAACATATCAACACGCTGGCCACCAGTAATCTTTGTATACAAGTCGTATTTTTGAGCGATCTGACCAATAGCAATTAGTTTTTCAGGGGTAATTTCACCACCTGGAATACGAGGAACAACGGAGTATGTACCGTCCTTCTGCATATTTGCCATGTAGTAATCATTGGTATCCTGAAGGCCAGCAAGGCTAGGCTCCATGATGTGATCGTTCCAGCAAGATGCAAGAATAGATCCTGCTGTTGGCTTACAGATGTCACAACCTTTACCTGTACCGTGCTTTGCCAGTAACTCCTCAAAGGTTTTGATTTCTTCAACCCGAACAATATCGAATAATTCCTGACGACTATGAGCAAAATGCTCACAAAGGTCATTGTTAACTTCAATACCTTTTTTCTCTAGCTCAGCATTAAGAACCTGCCCAACTAACGCAGCACAACCGCCGCAACTGGTTCCGGCTTTAGTGCAGGACTTCAGCTCACCTAGCTCAGTGATGCCACCATCAATTGAGGCGATGATGTCGCCTTTTGTTACGTTGTTACATGAACAAATGGTCGCAGTGTCAGGTAATGCATCAACACCTAAACCTGCTGGTGCGCCACCTTCTCGTTGCGGAAGGATAAGGCTATCAGGGTGCTCAGGAAGATCCATGTCGTTGAGCATCAGCTGCAATAAACCGCCGTAGGCTTCTGCGTCACCGATCAATACACTGCCGAGTAATTTTTTACCGTCTTCGCTTACAACGATCTTTTTGTACACTTCATTGTGTTCATCGTTGTAAGAATAGGATTTGCTGTTTGGTGTGTTGCCGTGTGCATCACCGATGCTAGCAACATCAACGCCCATAAGCTTTAGCTTAGTGCTCATGTCTGCGCCAGCGAATTCACTTTCTTTGTCGCCAGCGATGGCATCAACAGCAGCTTTTGCCATTTGATAACCAGGAGCAACAAGGCCGAAAATACGTCCGTCCCAAAGCGCACATTCACCAATAGAGTAAACATCAGGATCAGAGGTTTGGCAGTTGTTATTAACAGTGATGCCACCACGAGGACCCATTTCTAAGCCGGAATCACGGGCGAGTTCATCACGTGGACGGATACCTGCAGAGAACAAAATAAGGTCGGTTTCTAAACTTTCCCCATCAGCAAATTCCATGCGCATTTTGCTGTCATCGCCGTTAACGATTTCTTTAGTGTTCTTTTCAGTGTGAACGGTAACACCAAGTGCTTCAATCTTGCTGCGAAGCATCGCACCACCGCCATCATCAACCTGAACAGCCATTAAGCGAGGAGCAAATTCAACAACGTGCGTTTCTAAGCCAAGGTCATGAAGTGCTTTAGCGGCTTCAAGGCCTAATAAACCACCACCAACAACAACGCCTCTTTTGCTTGTTTTAGCACCATGGGTTATTGCTTCAAGATCGTCGATGGTTCTGTACACCAAACACTCTTCACGATCTTTACCAGGGATTGGTGGTACAAAAGGAAATGAACCGGTGGCTAAAATCAGCTTGTCGTATGCAACAACTTCACCTTTTTCCGATGTAACCGTTTTATTGTCACGGTCAATCGAAACGACTTTATCTTCTAGGTAAACTTTAAAACCGTTGTTTTCAAAAAAACCATCTTCTACCAAAGAAAGGTCTTCTGCAGTTTTGCCACTAAAATATGCGGAGAGTTGCACGCGGTCATAGGCGAGTCTTGACTCTTCACAAAAGGTAATGACATCAAATTGGTCGCGGTTGTCGTGTTCGGATAAAAATTCTAAGAATTTATGGCCTACCATGCCATTTCCAACGACGATTATTTTTTCTTTACTCACTGCGGACTCCGTAATTTTTGTGTAATACCTGCCGAGGGTTCACTGCTGGCAGTTAAAACATCATAAAGTGTGCGTATTACGATGTGGTTGCTCCTAACAAAGCAATTAGCGTGCCTGAAATTAGCAATTTTTAATAACACATTGAAATATATGGAGGTTTTTATTGTTGTCGGTAGGTTATGCTTCTTGGGTGCCCTTTTTTATTGGGCTCTAAGGGAAAGGCTCAAAGGCGGGACTAGTGAAATATTATGGTGTTGCACTGTAATGGTGCGTCACTTTGGTGCGCAAGAAGAATGAGGCGCAACAATTTGGTGTCGGCTTTTTTGGAGTTAGCTCGGTGACGGTTTGCTTGTTATTGGGTTGGTAGGGGATGTTGAGTTGTATCACATTATCCTTTTTTCCTGCTCAGTCGGATGTGTTACGCTGCATGCATCTTAATGATGGCGGGATTTTCCTTGAAGAATAACGTGTTAACAATAGATGCAGGGCAAAAGTCGGTTGCCGGTGTGAAGCCGCAAAATGAAGATAGCATTGGTATTCATGTGCCAGAAGGTACGCAGTTATCGTCAAAAGGCGTGGCAATGGTGATTGCTGATGGTGTTAGTGCAGCAGAAGCTGGTAAAGAAGCCAGTGAGACCTGTGTTCGTGGCTTTTTATCGGATTATTATTCAACGCCAGATTCATGGAGTGTAAAACAATCTGCACATAAGGTACTGGTCGCGTTAAACCGCTGGTTGTACGGTTTAGGCCAGCGTTACATCGACGCAGAAAAAGGCTACGTAACAACTTTTAGTGCATTAATCATCAAATCTCATAGTGCCCATGTTTTTCATGCAGGAGATTCTCGAATTTATCGTTTGCGTGGTGACGAGTTAGAACAGCTAACGCAAGATCATGTGGTGAAAGTATCAAAAGAAACCACTTACCTGGCCAGGGCGATGGGTATTGGTTTAAGTCTGGAAATTGATTATAAAAAAATAGAAGTAGAAGAAGGCGATTTGTTTATTAGTACAACCGACGGCATTCATGATTGGATGAGTCGCGCCCAATTTAAAGCTGCGGTTAAAGAAGATACACAGGATTTGGACGGGCTTTGTGAGCGTTTGGTTGAGCGTGCGTTATCGCATAGCAGTACCGATAACTTGAGCTGCCAAGCATTGCGTGTGATGACTCTCGGTGCAGAAAATCATGACGACGCACTTAATAAATTAGCAAGCTTGCCTTTTCCTCCTGACCTAAATGCCGGAATGAAAATTGACGGTTGGAAAGTATTGCGACAGATTCATGCCAGCGGTCGAAGTCAGTTATATTTTGTTGAATGTTTGGAGACTGGCAAACAATGTGTCATGAAAACCCCGTCAGTGTTATGTCAGGGAGATCCTGGTTACGTTGAACGGTTTGTGATGGAGGAGTGGGTTGGCTCAAGAATTTCCAGCCCTCATGTTGTTGAAATCGTTAAGTCAGAACGCAAGCGAACCTTCCTTTATTACCTGATTGAAATGGTTGACGGTGAAACCATTATGGATCGTGTTGAAAAAGGCGGTGTGATGGAGCTTACAGAAGTTGTGACCTTGACTGATCACATGATCAAAGGTTTGCGAGCATTTCACCGCCGCGAATCACTGCATCAAGACATTAAACCCGACAATGTTGTGATCCATAACGGTAAAGCAAAAATTGTTGATTTTGGTTCGGTGTTTGTTGCAGGTGTGGATGAAATAACTCGGTCTTCTGAAGATGAGATACCACTTGGCACGTTAGAGTATTCGGCACCTGAATATCGATTGAATCGTCCTCGCACCGAGCGTAGTGATCAGTTTTCATTGGCGATGGTAGTGTATGAAATGCTAACGGCAAAGGTGCCGTATGGTGAGGCGTATGAGAAGTCCATGAACATTAAGCAGTTCAGTGTTCTGACTTATACGCCTGCATTCGTGCATAACCCGTTAATCCCTATTTGGGTAGACGGAGCGTTACGTAAAGCTCTGCAAGTGAATGCAGATTTGCGTTACGACAGTCTGTCGGAATTTTTAAACGATTTAAAATATCCGAATGAAGCGTTTTTAAGCCCTGAGATGAAACCGTTGATTGAACGAAACCCTTTGTTGTTTTGGAAGGGGTTAAGTGCCGTGTTAGTGGTGAGCCAGCTAGTGACGTTGTTTTTTTTATTTGGGGCGTGATAGATGGCGGTTGGCAGCTTAGTGGGGCCGTTAGGTGCTCGGTTACAATCACTTTTTGATTTGATTGATGATGTTCAGGGGCAATCGTTGAATCGGTATGATCGAATCTGGGATTGCTGTTGTGATCATGGGTATTTGGGAATAAAAATTGTTGAAGCAGAGCTTTGTGACAAACTGGTTTTTGTTGACCAGGTGCCTCATATTATTCAATGGTTAGATTCAAAGCTAGACGTGCTGCCGCGAGAACGTTTTGACTTGATTGCTGGTGATGCTGCTGATTTGATTTTTGATCCGGGCCAGCGACATCTCGTTATTCTTGCTGGCGTGGGCGGTAGTACGATCATCACTATTATTGGTGCAATTTTGAAAATCTATGGGGAGAATGGTATAGATTTCTTACTGTGTCCGACAAATGGCGTTTTTGAGGTTCGGGAATACCTGATAGAAGAGCAAATTTCGTTGATGGATGAATGGATTGTCTCAGAGAAGGGCCGTCAGTATGAAGTAATTCATATTCGTGCTGGTGCGGGAATCGATGAATATGTAAAAGTATCCTTGATTGGCAATATGTGGAATGTAAATGACCAAGAGCACGAGGCATATTTAAAGAAAATACTTGCGCATTATCAGCGAGCGGAACAAGGAGATGATGCAGAGCGTTCAAAAATGATTTTGGAAGAATACCGAGGTATATGTTAAATGATAACAATTCAATTGAGTTATTTAGAATAAGGATATGACAATGAGCGAACAAGCACCTCTGATAAAAGATTTAATGGAAAAGACCGGTAAACCCGTTCCAACTTTTTTTACGGAATTATCCGACGAGAATCTACAGGCTTTACATCAGTACACCAACGATGTTGTGGATCATGCAACCGATGGGTTGGATGAGTTGTATTCTGGTATGAGCATGACTATGAAATATATACCAACCTTTATGTTGGTTAAAATGACGACAAAGTTTATTAAGCCTGCCATATCTGCTGGAATCTCTGCGAAATTACCTCTTAAAGATGCACTAAAAATTAACCCTAAGTTTCCGGTGGCGTATGCCTGCGATGTGGCTAGTCACCTAGAAAGTGAATATGCCGCCAAGATGCTAAAAGAATTAAAAATTGCCAGAACTGAAGAGCTGATGACTCATATGATCGAAAATCATACCGTGAAAGCGTTAGATATCGGACAGTATTTGGATAAAAAACAGCTTAAAGTGCTAAAGAAATTCATGACAAAAATTGACGCAATGGACAGTATGTTACTGGAACAATATGGAGAAGTTATCGGTAACATTCGGGCTGCGTAATGCAGGGCTGGGGGGGGCTTACATCTGCGATAAGTATATGTGATATATTTTGTAGATATTGTCTAATATTATTGAATTTATTTACGCGAAGACAGTCTTTGTTGTGTTGCCATAATGCATCGTTTTCTTGGTGGTTTGAGAGGGTGCGTGTCTCCTATGCTGGTGAGGCAGGAACAGAATTAACAAAAAAAGATTTGGCGCCGTTTTGTCAAAATTGGATTGGTCTCGCAGTGCTGAAGCGTTTAACCCTTGTGTCTTTGAAAAGTTAGGAGTCGGAGTATGAAAATACGTAAGTTCGTTTTGGGGTATTACGCGGTGCTTTTTATCATGTTTGGCGCTCTTGGATTGATAGCACCGTTAATGGTATCGGGGTTGATTCATTATGATATTAGTACCCCTGGTGCAACGATGGAATTCATGGCCACATACGGAGGACTGTTCCTTGGGATTGGCGGATTTATGCTTTATTGTGTTAAATTCAATGTTCAAGATGGGCTGGTTTGCGTGCTGCTGACAATGGGGGCAATGCTTGTTTCTCGTGTTGCCGGTTTTGGAATTTATGGTGGTGCCGACTACATACAGTATATCTATCTTGCAGGTGAGTTTTTTACCGTGATTTTGATCGGATTTATGTTGGTGAAGCCGCAGGCATCTCTTTCTCTAAAAAGTTGAGGGCAAAATCCGGACATAAAAAAACGGATCATAACGATCCGTTTTTTTATGTCCGCGTTTAAGTTTCTACTTAACCTTAAACGGCTTATTTAATTTCTTTTCAACTCGTTCAAGCTTTAATCGTGCAATCTTAGGCAGCCCATTCTCATACGGAGGGTGAGCTTCACCAATGATTAAAGGCTGCAAGTAGTCGTGGCATACTTTAGTGATACCAAAGCCATCTTCTGTGATGTAACTTCTTGGCATCTTTTGCTCAATGTTGGCAACATCGGCAAGTTTTGCTTCACCAACACTCCAGCTATAAGTATCGCCTTCATTACGTACAATCGTAGGCATTACAGCATTTTTACCCGCCATGGCAAATTCAACTGCCGCTTCACCCATCGCATAGGCTTGCTCAACATCTGTCGCAGAGGCGATATGACGTGCTGCACGTTGCAAATAATCGGCAACAGCCCAGTGGTACTTATAACCTAATTCATCTTTAACCATATTCGCTAAAAACGGTGCAACACCTCCTAGTTGGGTGTGACCAAAGGCATCTTTACCACCGGCGTCCGCGAGGAATGTTCCATCTTCATTTTGTGCGCCTTCAGATACCACGATAACGCAGTAGCCGTGCTCCAATACACTTTGCTTAACTTTACGCAGGAAGGCTTCTTTATCAAAGGCAATTTCTGGAAATAGGATGATATGTGGTGGATCACCTTCTACTTCATGAGCAAGTCCAGCAGAAGCAGCGATCCATCCTGCGTGGCGCCCCATCACTTCCATAATGAATACTTTAGTAGATGATTCACACATAGAGGCAACATCAAGTGCTGCTTCTCGTACCGATACGGCAACATATTTTGCAACGGACCCGAAACCTGGGCAGTTATCGGTAATAGGAAGGTCGTTATCAACGGTCTTAGGTACACCGATACAGGTAATGGGATACCCCATCTTTTCACTGATCTGAGAAACCTTGTTGGCGGTATCTTGAGAATCGCCACCGCCGTTATAGAAAAAGTAGCCAATGTCGTGGGCTTCAAATACTTGTATTAAGCGCTCGTATTCAGCTTTGTTCTCTTCCACACTTTTTAGCTTGTATCGACAAGACCCAAACGCACCGCCAGGTGTATGCATTAGCGCTTCTACAGTCTCATCAGATTCTGCTGTGGTATCGATAAGGTCTTCGGTTAATGCACCGATAATGCCGTTATGTCCGGCATAGAGCTTGTTGATTTTATCTGAGTGCTTGCGAGCAGCTTTGATGACTCCACAGGCGGATGCGTTAATTACGGCTGTTACTCCACCTGATTGCGCATAAAACGCATTCTTCTTGGTCATTCCTAGCTACTCCCAGCAGGTATTTTATTAAATTAATGGGTTGAATGGGTCAAAACGCCGCCATAATAATGGAAAATGCGTTGAGTTTCATGTGTCTATTTGTGAAATGTTTCAACAAAAAGTAACTGATAGCTTAATTTAGCTGGGGCTTTGGCTTCAAAGTGGGTTGTTTCTAAGCCTAAAGAGCTGGTGATTGGGTGCTAATGCTGGTATCTATAAGCGCGTTAGTTCATGAAAAATCAATAAGATAGCGAGATTAGATAGAACGAGATGAACGCAATAATTAAACTGTTTTGGCAAATATGTCTTCAGCGTACAGGGCCCGACGCGGTACCTGCCTCTTCGGCCTTGTTAGTATTCACGGGGCTACTCTATGGTGTACTAAACCTGTTGGTCTGGGTATGGACGGGTCCAGCGAGTTTATTGCAGGCTTCAGGAACTCTGGCATTGGTAACAGGGGGCTGGCTGTTGGTTCTGTGGGGAATTATGTTGATGATGGGTAAAACGGTGCGTTATCAGCAGACACTTACCGCGCTGCTGGGTGTTAATGTCATTTTGGTGTTGCTAAGTGTGCCGCTGCGTTTTGTTGCTGATAGTTTGGGCGAGACCTCTGCATTACGAATGCCTGTAGGTTTTATGCTCATTGGCTTATTTGTATGGGGTGTGTTTATTGAAGGTTTTATTTATCACCGAGCGTTGGATATTAGCCCTTTGCAGGGCAACCTGATGGCGTTAGCGATGTCTATGGGTATCATGGCGTTGTTGGGCAACTAGGTTACAGGTTTAGTTTACCTATTTTTTATACTAACGGTTTTGTAAGAGAACATTATGCATTTACATATATTGGGCATTTGCGGCACATTTATGGGTAGTTTGGCTATTTTGGCCAAAGAGTTAGGGCATCAAGTGAGCGGCTCTGATGCCAATGTTTACCCACCGATGAGTACACAACTAGAGGCACAGGGGATAGAGTTGATGGAGGGCTTTTCTCCCTCTCATTTAGACCCTGAGCCAGATTTAGTGATTGTGGGTAATGCAATGTCACGGGGTAATGAGGCAGTGGAGCATGTGTTGGCTCGAGGTATCCCGTATACATCTGGCCCACAGTGGTTGCGTGACCATGTGTTGCAGGGGCGTTGGGTTATTGCTTTAGCGGGTACTCATGGTAAAACGACCACATCTTCTATGGTGACGTGGATATTGGAAGATGTTGGGCTTAATCCTGGTTATTTGATCGGAGGAGTGCCGAAGAACTTTGAGGTATCTGCAAGGATTGGGGGAGATCCATTCTTTGTGGTGGAGGCGGATGAATATGACTCTGCCTTTTTTGACAAGCGTTCAAAATTCGTACACTACCTGCCTCGTACCTTAGTTTTGAACAATATGGAGTTTGATCACGCGGATATTTTTGATGACTTGGCGGCGATTCAGCGTCAATTCCATCATGTGGTTCGTACAGTACCGAGCAACGGTCTGATTATTCATCCTAACGATGACAACGCTATCGATCAGACCTTAAAAATGGGGTGTTGGACGCCAACACAACGTTTTGGGGCGCAAGGTGACGAAGGTTGGAGCGCTAGGTTGATTAAAGATGATGGCAGTCAATTTGAGGTGTTATGGCAAGGCGATGTGTGCGGTGTGGTTGAGTGGAGTCAAACAGGAATGCACAGTGTTAATAATGGCCTGGCCGCGATCGCTGCCGCTCATCATGCGGGAGTGACGATAAAAGATTGTATTGATGCCCTGTGTCGCTTTGAGGGTGTGAAGCGTCGTATGGAATGTTTGGGGTCAAAAGGTGGGGTTACGGTTTTTGATGATTTTGCTCACCATCCAACAGCCATAGCAACAACATTGCAGGGGTTGCGAAAGAAGGTGGGGGATAAGCGAATTATCGCTATTATAGAACCTCGTTCTAATACCATGCGTATGGGTGTTCATCAGGATCGTTTAGCTGGGTCGACAGCAGAAGCGTCAGAAGTGATTTGGTATCAACCGGAAGGGGTTGATTGGAAGTTGGATGCAGTTGTTGATTCGGCCACGGTGCCAACGGTGTTGATGCAGCAGATTGATGAAATTATTCAGCGTATTGTTGATGGTAAGAAGCCTGGAGATCAGGTGGTGATTATGAGTAATGGTGGTTTTGGTGGTATTCATCAAAAGTTGTTAAATGCGTTAGATTAGTTGATGAGTAATAGGGTGGTTCTGCGATAAAATGTAATAGCGGCATGATAATAGTCATAAAGATTAACGAAAGGAAAGAGAGAATGAAAAAGATAGTTTTAGGGCTGATGTTAGTGGTATTGGCAGGTTGTGGAAAATTGACCTTAGAAAATTATAATCAGCTAAAAGCGGGCATGGATTATGATCGTGTTGTTTCGTTGTTGGGTGAGCCAACAAATTGTGATGAAATCTTGGGAACGAAGAGCTGCACTTGGGGGGAGGAAGATAAAAACGTTAAGGTAAAGTTTATTGCTGATAACGTAGCTTTTTTCTCAAAAGAAGGGCTGAAATAGTAGCACTAAAGTAGTAGCACTAAAGTTAAAGTAGTCGCATTAAATGGCGTTGAAGATTGAGTAATGGTGGCTGTGATGTCTGAAGATGATTCTGATTTTTTTAAACAAGAGATGACAGGCGTTGCACCTATCAGCCAAAAAGAAAAAGTAACTCCATTGGTTTCTACTGCTAACCCGAGTGAATCCCAGCTTGCCCGTAGAGCATCGGCAGAAGGTAAAGCCGTATTGAACCCCAATGTATTATCAACGGATTTTGTTGAACCTGTTGATCCGCTGGGTATTATTTGTTTTAAACGCGATGGGGTGCAGGAGGGTGTGTACCGCAAATTGCGTTTAGGGAAATATGAGATTCACGGAGTGCTTGATTTGCACCGCAAGACATTAAAAGAAGCCCATAAGGATGTTTTTGATTTTGTTACCGAAGCGGTAGAGCATGGTTTACGTACGGTGATGATCTTGCACGGAAAAGGTGTGCAAAGTAACCCGCCTGCTTTTCTTAAAAGTTATGTGAATAAGTGGCTGCCACAAATGGATGAAGTGTTGGCGTTTCACAGTGCCCAGAAGCATCAAGGGGGCGTGGGTGCGGTTTATGTGTTGCTGCGTAAGAGTAAACAACAGAAGCTTGAAAATAAAGAAAGGCACCAGGGACGGCGTTAGCGTCATTCATTCATATTGGCTTAGTTGAGAAACGTTAACGGCTATTGTTTTTACGGTATTCGCCAGGAGAGCAGCTCATCCAGCGGCGAAAGGCTCGCGTAAAACTCGCAGTGTCCGTGTACCCTATATGTATCGCAAGTTCATCCAGTATCATGTTGCTGCACGTGAGTAACTGCAATGCAATTTGACGGCGTTCTTCTTCCACGATAGTGCGAAAACTGGTGCCTTCTTGCTCTAGCTTTCTTCGTAAGCTGCGTGGGGATAATGCTAATGCGCAGGCCACGTCATCAAGAACCGCAACCAACCCTAAAGGGCCAAGTAATTGTTTTCGCACTTGTTCCGCAAGGCCCGTCGTTTTTCGGCGCTCCAATTGCAGTCGGCACTGCTCATCGAGCATTCGCACCAGGTTGGCGTCGAATGTCGGGAGTGGTTTGTCCATGTTACTGAGCTTTATCAACATCGCGTTACGCGGGCTATTGTATATTGGTTTAAGGCCACTAAGTTTTTCAATCAGGTCAGCATATTCAGGAGGTTTACCCTGGAGCTCCGTAGAGCTGATACTCACGCCTGCTAAGCTGAGCTCTCTCATTAGGTTTAGACCTGTCGCCATGTCCCGCTCTAATAAAAATTGACGCAAATGAAGTGGGATTGATTCTGGGTCCATACAGAGGCCGTAGTGCTCTGCGTCTTCAAATCGATAGACCCGGCAATAGGCGGTGCTAAGGGGGAGGTATTGTAACGCTCGCGTTGCTGCATCACGCAGGGTGCGGCTGGTACGTAATGCAAAACCCCAAATCCCAAAGGTCGAAATGTTGTATTGCAGGCCTAGCTGAAATCCCAGTGCAGGTTCATCAGGTAGCGCAAGAATAAGGTTTTCGATCAGTCGCATTTCTTGATTGCGAGTAATCAGCGCCTCGCTATCCTGCAATATCTCTTCAGTAATATCAGTGCCTTGTAGGCAGGTGTCCTGATCGATGCCGTGGTTAGCAGCAAAATTTATCATTACTTGGGGGATGGCGACTGGGTGAAGGATTGGGTCATTTTTCAGCATAAATGAAAGTCTAACGTAATCAGGTAGGGATGACTAGCTGGCCATATATGCAAATTGAATGGCCACAGCGGCCCTGTTTGCGTTGATAGCAGTCCGGTAACGTAGAAGCATAAACTACTGAACAATAACTGCAAAACACAAGAGGATCGTTATGTCAGCTGACCTTGCTAAACTTAACAAACAGGCTATAGCCGTTGCCAAACAGCACATGGGTTATGTTGCTTGGCCTACCGTGGTAATGGTTGTCGCGGTACTCATTGGCTTTTCGACCAACCTGACCTTGTTTGCAATGGGTGTACTTCCAGTGTGGGCAGCCTTGCTTATATTGGGGGTATTTACTTACATGTCCTACACACCGATGCATGAAGCGGCTCACGGCAATATTCATGGAAAGAATGATCAGTTGGAGTGGCTAAATAAGCTGTGTGGTTTTCTTGTGGCACCATTAATTGCGGTGCCTTATGCGTCACACCGGTTGGAGCATTTTACTCACCATCGATATACTAATCATCCCGATAAAGATCCGGACTATGTGGTTAGCGGTTTTGGAAAAGGCCCGTTGAGCGCGTTGGCTACGGTGTTTAAATTCTTGTGGGTTCAAAACACATTTTTTGTAAAACATGGTTGGCGTTCTGCAAGTATAAAAGAGCGGGTGACGTATTGTATTGAGGTGTTTGTCTCTATCGGCTGGAGAGTTGCCTTTGTATTATTGGTGGATCAACCAGGTGATCTTACTGTGATTTTGACGGGGTATGTACTTGGAGCCCTTTTTACCGCTTATTGGTTTGCTTATCGACCACATATCCCTTATCAGGAACAGCAGCGTTATCGCACAACGAATAGCCTGATTATGCCTACCTGGATGAAACCTTTAGAGTGGTTTTGGCTTGGTCAAAATTTGCATTCGGTTCACCATTTATTTCCCCGCGTGCCTTTTTATCGATACCACGCTGTGCACCGTGAGATAGAGCCGATTTTACGAGAGTATGGTACGCCGATTGTTGGAATATTTAGTCGACAATCTATGGAAGGGAGCGCAAAGACAGCGCTAGAAAGTTAATTGCCTGAAATCACATTTTTATTGGAGGTGGTCAGATATTCTGGCTGCCTCTTAATCATTGAGGGTTAGGGTTTCTTCTCCGCTGTTTGAGATTGAAATGTGTTGGTATCCTCTGCTGCATAGTTGCTTTGATTGTCTAATATATGCGTTTCAAGACAGTTACGTAATCCTTCAATTTCTATAGGTTTAACAAGATGGCTATTCATGCCTGATGTAATGGCTTTGTCGAGCCTTTCCTTCATTGCGTGAGCAGTAAGCGCGATGATTGGAAGAGGTGAGGCATTGTTTTCCTGTTCCCAACTTCGTATGGCAGTTGTTGCATCGTAACCATCCATATTTGGCATTTCACAATCCATTAATATGGCGTCATATTTTTCATGGTGTTGTTTGATATTGTCAAAGGCTTCTACTCCATCACTAGCCATATCAAAGGAGACTTTTAATTTTTTAAGCATGCCTTTGATAACCATTTGATTGACCATGTTGTCTTCTGCAATGAGAACATGTTTTTTACTAAGGCGTGACAGACGTTCGGTTTGGTCATTGCGTTGTCCCGTTTTTTGTTCTTGATTATAACCCAGTAGGTTTAAAAACGACTCGCGTAACGCCGTTGCTGATGCGGGTTTTTGCATAGCAACTTCTATCCCTGCATTCTTTAGTACCGATTTTTCGGGAGTGGTTCGCATAGCGGTTAGGAGCAAACGTTTAATGGCTTTAAGGTCTTTGTCTTGGCTCATGGCTTGAGCGCACTCTAGACCGCTGAGCCCTGGCATATTCATATCAAAGGATACTAGCTCATAAGGGCGTTTCTCATCGTATGCGGTGTGTAACATTTTTAGTGCTTGCTCGCCGTAATAAGCAACTGATGCCTCCATTCCCCAGGATTCTGCTTGTTCTTTTACCACCTGTATAAATTCGGGAGAGTCATCCACAAGGAGAACGCGTTTACCTTTAAGGGACGAGAGAGGGATATAGTGCTCTTCTTTGAATGTGTCGTTGGCTTCTTGGCAGCGAATGGTAAACCAAAATGTTGAGCCTTCGCCTTCGATACTTTCAACACCTATTTCTCCACCCATTAATTGGGATAGGTTCTTGGATATACTCAGGCCCGGGCCAGTGCCACCAAATT
>CAJXXT010000119.1 GCA_913063495.1 uncultured Gammaproteobacteria bacterium
CGCAAGGGATACAATTTGAAAATGTAGCGGCATCATGTCGTCGTGCAGTCGCGCCATTACCATTTCCTGCAAGTCTAATCCCGTTTCGGCGGCATGGCTTGCGCCTTTGTCGAGAACCCCAGCGATGCCTTCCAGTACCTGTAAATAGCTAGTCACGCTGGTGTCATAAAATGATAGGGACATCTTGTTTTCCTCGATTTGATGGATTGTTTACAATTAGGGACTTTACGATTAAAGACAGGGGTTAAACATATACTCTTTTTTAGTTTTGTTAAACTGCTGTTTTCGTGGTGAAATGACGATTGACTATGAACCCCTTATGGAGAATTAACACTATATGCTCATGACATCTTTACCTACAGTAGAAGTGAACCCCTCTACAACAGCTTCAGCTGCGGTTATCTGGTTACACGGCTTTGGCGCCGACGGGCATGACTTTGAAAGCATTATTCCCCAACTTAATTTACCTTCGAGTCTACCGATACGTTTTATTTTTCCGCATGCACCAATGCGCAATATCACCAGGATGGGCGGGAATTCTATGCGCGCTTGGTTTGATATTGATACGACCCAAAGCCTCGATGCTGATGGCATCAAAAAATCCACTTTTCAAATTAAAGATCTTATTCAACAAGAAATTGACAACGGCATACCTGTCGAACGTATTGTGCTCGCGGGTTTTTCACAAGGTGGAGCCATCGCATTAAATACAGCGCTTCTCTATCGAAAACCACTTGCCGGCATTCTTGCGCTGTCAACATTTTTGCCCGTTGCAGAAGAACTGGGCACTAAGAAAAGTCGGGCTAATGCAGGGATACCTATATTAGTTTGTCATGGCAACAAAGATGAGGTGCTTCCCCTGGCCATGGGTAAAGCAGGTTTTGATACGTTAAAATCACATAACTATGCTGTGGAATGGAAAGAGTATGATATGGCTCATGGTGTATGCCCACAACAAATTCAAGATATTTCAGCATGGTTTCAAAAAATCTTAAAGTAACCGTTTTTTTATTGAGGATTTGATAAACGTACAGCGAGAAAATATTTTTGCTTTCATGCGAGTTCCATGGTTCTAAATTTACTAACCCTGTATTTTACGTTGATTCTATTCGCTCTGACCCACTCAAAGACTCGAAGGGCCAGAACGTAATTTTACGCTGAATAGATCAACCTATCCTCGCTTGGCATTTGATTTCGTCCAGCGTGCCGCTATTGGTCGATCACCACATTGATGTTTTTCATCATCGTCTTCAAAATCAATAATCACACGGTTATCTGATTTAGCGTTAAAAATAATACCCTGAGCTTGTAGCAATGAAATCTCCTTCATCTTATGTATTTCACTTAACTCAACATTGATCGCTTCGGGGGGCACATATTTTTTCTCGAGAGGTTTCACTGCTTCCACGACAAGAGAAGATAACGGGTTACTGTTACCATCACGTAATTGATAACGCCCAGGCCGCAACAAGGTTAGACCAAATAGATCACCCTTATTTAATGTCGTACTATCAAACAAATAGCTTTCACCTCTTGATTCAAGGTAATAGCTTTTGACATGGTATTTCCCAGCACCTTTGTTCACATAAAATAAAGCATAACCTTCACGGTTAATTTTATAAATTTTCACATTGCTATCACAACAAGAACCTTTTTTTGACGTATTAATGCCTAACTCTAAGCCTGAAAGCTCAATACTCGCCTGTAGTGATTCATTGTCTGTATCCACATCAATATAGCAAGAGGTTCGCAATTCGTTTTCTCGATATACATCAACTTTATAGCGTCCAGATGTTTTATACTGGTGAGCGACAAACCCCAATTGCGTTAAGCTGCCACTATCAAAGCGGGTTTGTTTGATAAGGTGTCGATTGATTTTAGCGCTCATAACGTTTCTCCAATACTTGCGGTTATCACCAATTCATCTTCGGTAAAAGTGACATCTAGATCCTCTATTGGAAGTTTTACCGGAATTAAACTCCCTTGATACGGCAAAATGGGAAAAGGGTCTTCTATTTCAATCAATGGAAATTGATCTGCAAGTAAATCCGCTACCGCAGTAATGATTAAATCAAACAATCCTAAACTAACCCCTAGTAAATCGGACAGCCACTCATCAATATCATCGCCGATATCAAGAATACCCCGAACCAAATCAATCACTGGCCCAAGAATTGCGCTAATAAGATCTTTTGCCCAACCAGGTAAAAAGAAAAGTAAATCATCGATCGCATTATCTAATGCATTTTCCAACAAATCGCCGACGATGTCCGACCAATCAAAAATATCAATATCCACCCATTCAGGATCAATAAATAATTTCCACATATTGGCCAAATTAGCATCTTCCGCATCCAACCAATTCATACCGGCAGGTCTAGCAGGATTAACCACATATTGCAGGTCTGGTTTAGCCGCCAGTGAAATTTCAGATGTCAGCAATCCATTTAAATCAAGGTCAATACCTATGTCGGGGTCATCTTCGAAGATACAGATTTCAGGTGCTCGTAACACGCAACCAACGAATGGTAGTGCAATAATACAAAAACCCCCAATGCATAGTTCAGGAATATCAATACCCGCATAGAAGCGCAACTTGTCCCATTTTATATCGAGCTCTTTAACCACGATTGAGTTGTCTGCTTGCATATCAACATCCCCGCCCTCAAGGTGGAATGCCACTTCATACCCTGCGGTAAAGGGCCCAAAGTCAACACTATCCGATTCATCAATTGAAAAATTATCACGAATGCCGTTAAATAACTTTTGTACGGCTGTTTCTGATGTCGCTATTGTTAAATGCGCCATGTTATGAGACCTCCATATCGATAAAAACTTTTAGTTCATCATCTTCAATTGCTGGGTTAGTCGCCACAGAATCTGCTGGTTTGATTGCAACATTGACAATTTGTAATTGATCAAACACAAGCTTTTCTAATGCTATTCTGATGCGTGGTAAAAGGCCTAAGCGAATAACCTGTTCAGCGTAGCACTCAATACTGTTTTCAAGACCCTCGGGGGCAAGATTAACAATTTCAATGTTATCTAGCTTGGGGGAGAAAATATGTTGATTACCCACTTTGCGAGTTTCGATATGACACACGGCAAAAACTTCAAGACAAAAGCACTCAAGTCGGTCAACCGGTATGGTAATCGGATCAGGACGTTTACGGTGAGTCTTTAACCCTGCAATATTCGCTGTAGATTTTCCTGCAACAATATCATCTAGCGAAATGGCTTCATAAAATGAATCCATAAAAGCTTCAATATAGTCTGTCAATCTATCATCAGGACAGCCCAAACCGGCACAAACTTTCGCAGTGATTGCAAAGTGTTGCTCTGGTAATTCTCCAAGCTCACTGGGTAATGTAATCGCATTACTTTTATGGAAATCAATCTGCGCATTAACAAACTGAATGCAGTAATGCAGACTCAATAGGTTGTTGGTTCCCAAAATTGGTAACGGTGACTCAATACTCATTAAGGGATTATTGCGAAGTAACACCATAGGATCTGCATCAATAGAATGACAGTGTAGCTTGGGGGTTTTTGCAATAAATTCAGTACCGTAATTAAATAAGGATGGCCTCTGGCGCTTAAGATGTTTGACTACCAGATTGATGCCTGCCTCATTTACTGCTCCGTAAAGATCGGAATTATCAGTGAAGGCCATTGTATGTATTTCCTAAAAAATAGCGTTGAAAGGAATAACGACATTCCAACACTGATAGGAAAATACTGCCACGTAGAAGCAACCTTATACTATAAGGTTACTTGACACAAATATATTTATAGATTTGTTAGGGGGCTGTGATTGGGATTCGAAAAGGCGCAAGGAAACACTGCGCCACCTTCGATGAGCTGTATCAATTTATAAGCTAATTATTTCATTGCTCTATTCTGGTTTTTGCGCTGAAGACCTAAACCAATACATCCAAACAGAAAAAGTGCAAGTGAACTTGGTTCTGGTACTGGTACTGACGTTACGCTAATGGCATCAAAAATATTACCTGTCGTATCACTTCCACCGTCTAACGATGTAAATGTTAACGTTGATAGCGCAGATGTCGCCGTAAAACCGTAGCTATATTCTGTCCACGTACCCCAAGCTTGGTTATATATACTATCCGTCAGGCCTGCTACTGAGACCATAAAGGCTTCATCTGAATTCGCGTGACGCTTACGCCCGGCAAATAAAAGTTCGTATTCCTGGCCAATAACCGTTTCAAAAGATTGATAGATTGAAAACATACCGCCCGCGCTGGCAGGGTGAGCATTTAACTCCAATACATTGTTCCCGTCATATGCAGGAACGATAAAGTCGTTAGTCCAAATTTCCATGTTCTGACTTGCTTCCCAACTAGGTAGAGAAGAGTATATTTGCCAAGAGGAAGAAGAACCGTAACCACCGATGGCTGTACTACCGCCAATGTTTTCAAAACTGCCGTTTTCAATCAACGTTGCGTGTGCAGTAGTAGAAATAATCGCTGTTAAAAGAGTGGCACTTACTAGTTTGCTGAAAAATTTCATATAAACCTCAAGGAGCAAAAGTGTCAATGTCAGCGAAGTTAGGACGCTTGCATGGGGACATGTGAATGAATCGGCAAGCAGTATAACAGCGTGAACCTGTTCACAATTTGAACAAATGTATGGTTATGGGTACGGTTTTGTAGCAGTCAGTAACATCATGTAAAAATCTGATGTTATGCCTTAGTGGCTTCGGTAGGTAGCGTGACTATGCTGTTCAGGTAAGTACATTGGCGAATTTTACGCGCCGATTACTCTCATTATTGAAGCCCGCCCCCCAAGTTAATACTTAACGAGGGAGTGAGGGCGGAGGAAATAAATCAGCAAAGTCTTTCGACAATATTTCTCGAGAGATTAGCCAAAAAAATTAAATATTGCTGGATTCCGCTAACGCCAAGCAACCCTGCGCCCGCTCAACTTCTCGCTTCACGTGCTTAAGAATATTACCAATGGATTTGTTCACACTTGCGCGTGTCATTCGCCCCAGCAAATCACCAATAACCGGCACCGCCACACCATAACTGGTCACCCAGCTGACATCAGTTCCAGTGCCATTTGCCACTAGCTCAATCACGCCTCGGTCGTGCTTCAGAGGTATCGTGCACTTGATAGTTCGGTATTCGATGCGACACGGTGGCTCACATTTCAACACTTCCTCAACTACATGGGTTCCTTTAAACCACCCAGCACGGCGTGCCCCTACACCGTCGCGGTGTTCGACACCTTCTCGTATCAATTTCGATGTCAGAAAGCCGGGAAAAAAACGATAACCTTCATGGTCGATAAGCATGGCAAAAATTGGTTCTGGGGGAGCACTGATATGGCACTGTAAATGAAATGAAAACGTCTGCATGGAATTTACTCTAGGCTGTAAGATAGATGGCGCGCATTCTAATCAAATATAGACAACCCTGCCACTCGCTTATCTTCGAATATCATTTGTTTGGTGACACCATCCATATAAATACGTCAAAAATCATTCAATATCGAACATTCCACCCATTTTGCTTGGTAAGGTCTCCTCTGAAGTCAGCTGTGATTTTTAAAAAAGCCTTTAAGTGCCATTAGGAGCTCTACCCCAAGGTTGCCCCATATAAAGCGTCAAACCTAATCTAACTTACACATTAAGCTTAGGTATCTGATTTTTATCACTTATTGTTGACGAAACGTCTAAACTCGGTTAATTATCTATAGGCGTAGTTTTAGGTACAGCCTTATCCCACCACAACTGAGACAACAACATGGCAGATGAATCAAAGCCAGGTACCGTAAAAGCCCCTGATATTTTTAGCCGGGGCAGCCTTAAGCTCACCTATGACCTCATCCGCCCACAAAATGCTCAACTCGCCTTAAACGTACGTAACATCACTGGTGGCGATCCTTTACTCAAAGAAGCCTCTCAACAAAACAACCCACATTCTGATTATTTTCGGGTTACCTTGGACTCCTTTCAGGTTCGCAGTATCGTCGAGGGGCTTATGGCACAAGAGCAGGCAGCGGGTAAAAGCAATCCAGGCCAATCTATTATTGCAAAGGCCCTTATCGAAGACTGGACATCACTTGCACGTAAGATGTTTGCAGAGTTACCGGAAAACGAAGAATCCTAAAACTCTTCAGCATTGATACTCTCAATTTAAGGCGGCTCTGATTAAGGCCGCTTTGAAAGCCAATTTGAAAGCATTTAGTCAATCACCACACCTCTACAATCCAGCCATTTTCGCTCACCCATCCAATTATGCAACATTATTGCAAAATAAATGTTTATTTGATTTTTAATTGGCTCTACAATCGAAAGTAACCAGCAAAGCCCCGTTATTGATAGGCTAGAGCAAAAACCAAACACTTAACTAATTTATTTAGCTAATGTATTGTTATGCGACTGATACTTCAATAAAGACAATAGGACACAACCATGACACTAACACCGCAAAATCAAAGCTATCTAGGCGGCTCAGCCAGCCAGCCATTATTGTACGAAACGATAGGCAGCTGTTTTGACCGTATTGCTGCACAGTTTCCTGACAAAGAAGCGGTTGTTGTCCGACACCAAGATATCCGTTGGAGCTTTAAAGAATACCAAAAGCAAGTGGATGCCCTTGCAACAGGGTTATTAAAGCAAGGTGTTAAACCTGGAGACCGCGTAAGCATCTGGTCACCCAATCGCATTGAGTGGTGTTTAACGCAGTTCGCTACTGCAAAAATCGGTGCAATCATGGTGTGCATCAATCCGGCTTACCGTGTCTATGAACTGGAATACGCTCTTAACAAAGTAGAATCGAAAGTTATCATCACGGCTGAAAGTTTCAAATCGAGTCAATACTTAAAGATGTTAGAAGAGCTAACACCTGAGTTATCTAGCTGTAAGCCAGGGCAATTAAATTCAGAAAAATTCCCACACCTTAAATTAATCATTCGTATGGGTGACGAGAAGTCCCCGGGTATGATGAACTTTGCAGACGTTTGCAACAGTGGTGGCGTTGAAGAGACAGCACAACTTGCGGCCCTAGCCCCGACCCTACAACCTGATGATGCCATTAATATTCAGTTCACCAGTGGCACAACAGGCAGTCCAAAAGGCGCAACGTTAACGCACTTCAACATTCTCAATAATGGCTTTCAAGTTGCAGAAGGTATGCGTTTAACGGATCAAGACCGTTTGTGTATTCCTGTTCCGCTGTATCATTGTTTTGGTATGGTCATGGGTAACTTAGCGTGTTTAAGTCAAGGGGCAACCGCTGTATTCCCTAATGATGCTTTTGACCCTCTCAGTGTTTTACAAACTATTGAAGCAGAAAAATGTACTGCATTGCACGGTGTTCCCACCATGTTTATTGCAGAGCTTGAAGCACCGGAATTTGACCAATTTGACCTTAGCTCATTACGCACCGGTATTATGGCTGGCGGCCCTTGCCCAGCCGAAGTGATGAAACGCCTTATTGAAAAAATGCACATGAGCGAAATCACAATCATGTATGGGCAAACAGAAACCAGCCCAGTGAATCATATGACCGCTATTGATGCACCTATCGATAAGCGTTGTGAGACGGTAGGAAAAGTTGGGCCTCATCAAGAAATAAAAATCGTTGATGAAAACGGTAAGGTTGTCCCTCTGGGTGAAAAAGGTGAGCTTTGTTGTCGCGGATATTCCGTTATGCAAGGTTACTGGAACGATCCAGAAAGAACCGCAGAAACTATTGATGCCGCAAATTGGTTACATTCTGGTGACTTAGCCATTATGGACAAAGAAGGTTACGTGAAAATTGTTGGTCGTATTAAAGATATGATTATTCGTGGTGGAGAGAACGTTTACCCTCGTGAGGTAGAAGAATTTTTATACTCTCACCCTGCCATACAAGAAATTCAAGTTTTTGGCATTCCCCATGAGAAATACGGTGAAGAAGTCTGCGCCTGGGTTCAATTACGTGACGGTCAATCTGCCACTGAAGATGATATAAAAGCGTACTGCAAAGATAAAATCACTCACTTCAAAGTGCCACGTATTATCCGCTTTGTCACTGAATACCCAATGACAGTAACGGGAAAAATCCAGAAGTTTAAGATGCGTGATGCCATGGTTGAAATGCTTGAAGAAGAAGAAAACAAACAAAACGAACCGGCTTAACTCACTACTTCATCAGAATAGCTGGTGCCAATATTTTTTGGCACCCGGAGCCGTCGATATTAACGTATGTCGACGGCTTTTTTATTACTCCCAAGGAGACAATAATGCCCTCATTAGAAGAACGCATTCAACGATTAGAAGATATTGAAGCCATCAAACAGCTTAAGGCTAAATATCTACACAGCTGTGACGTAAAAGACATTGAAGGGATTCGTGATTGCTTTTCCACTAACAAAACCGTGATTGACTACGGTGCCATTGGTAACTTTTTAGATAGAGAGTCATTCATAGATGTATTTCAAGCAATGGCTTGCAACAAACACACGATTGATATGCACCATGGACAAAACCCACAGATACACTGGATCAATGCAGAAAAAGCATCTGCCACTTGGGATTTGTACTTTTATCAAGTCAATACGGAATCTAAGAACCTAACACAGCTTGCTGGATCGTACGCTGATGAGTATGAAAAACAAAATGATCAATGGGTGATGGTTAAAACGAAGTTTACTGTCAGCTCTACCGTTGTTAGCGAGATTAAAGACGATAATGCAAAAATCATTTTTGCAGGGGCGACTATCAGTTAACACTAATGTAAGTTATCAAACGAAACATTCAGTAGGCTGGATATCTATAACGCCAACCTACTGAATAACATTACAAAATCTTAGGGAATATTGCCTTTCTATCTTTCGGATAATCGGAAAACGTTTCTAGGTACCATTTGTGATTTGTTATCGCACGAGGCACCAAGTTCGCCATAGTAAAGATAACAAACGACACCCCTGCCAATGACCAAGCGGCAAGTGCAAAACCCGTCCATGTTAATATTTCACCTAGATAGTTGGGCATGGATACATATTTGTAGCCGAGTCCATAAGGGATTTTATACCCTTCTGTAGAATCCTTTCTTAAATCCCGTAATATCTGATCCGATTTTTTATTCAAATAATAACCAAAACAGAACAAAATAATACCAAGTGCAAACCTAGGATCAGTCAGCCATTGATCATCAAGGTGCTCCGCATAGGTTGAAATATAGGAGCCATTTAAAAACCCATTAATCGCACAGTAAGACCCACCCATAAAGATCACCATAACGGGCACTCTATCTCCCGGCTTAACCTTGATTTGGAAAGGATAAATAAAGGATCGATGAAAATAGTGTGATTGCCACATAACAAGCAGTATCAAACTCACAATAGACGTATTGTTATCACCTACAACAAAAAAGTACAAAAACACCAACGATGCCGGTGACTCCATCAATACCCAACCTAATCGTGTATTGATTGTTGGACCCCACCCGCCTTTCTTATGTCGACCATAAGGTGCATCAATAAATATCAACGATAGTGCAGACACTACCGCAGCAACAAAAACCCCTATCAGCAAATAATCAAATACTGTATTTCCCGTCATATAACCTCCTATCAACACAAACAAAAATCAAACTACTAATTCGAAATAAACTACGCTACCTAAAAGATATCGACACTTCGAATAACCACCCAATACATGGACATTATTCCCAAACTATAACCCCAGAATGACATTGTCTGCTGTGCTGCTCGATTATATAGCATTTGATACTGAGTTTTATTCCTAGGCAACTGACTCAACTTTCTTAAGAGAATAGAAGTGCCTATGAAAAACAACAGCATTATACACTGACCGAGCTCAATACCGATATTAAATGAAATCAATGGTAACAACTTACCCGATGTATTTGATAACATTTCCTTTAGTACCAACGCAAAACCACAACCATGAATAAGGCCAAAAAAGGCGGTTAGTCGATAAGGGTGGTCCTTAATGCCCAAAACAAAGCTCTTTGTATTAGTATTGGCACTAATATTTGCATTAACATTGGCACTTACATTTAGAATTTCCAACGCCAAAAATGTAATACTTAACGCAATAAGAATCTCAATCCAAACACCCACTGCTGGAGCCAAATTTAACCCAATAAAAATAAGTGATGCACTGTGACCTACGGTAAAAGCAGTGACTGCCAATAACATTTTTCTACGTTGTTGATATAAAAGAACAAATAACCCAAAAACAAACAACAAATGATCCCAACCGGAAAGAAAATGCAGTACACCAGAATACGTATAACTTTCAATAGTTTTTAAAATGGTGACGGTTTCAGGGATAATAAAACTTGACTGGTGTCGCGTCAGAAGAACGGAGGTTCTTTCCCCACCGATATCACCATAATCCATCAATACTGTCGCATCTACTGCCGACAAACCTTGAATAACAATCCTTTCCCCGACCCATAATTCATCGCATAACATTTCCCACTCATACAACATGCCTGAATTAACGCTGGAAACATTTGGTTCACTTAATCTCTTACAGCCCTGAGGAAAAACCGGAAAAAGATTAACATTCGCCGTCTTGGCAATCGACTCTTTCCATAAGACTTTCACTCGACCTTCAGGTTGCACGTCGATTTTTATCAACGCTGGCGCCAATGGGTGTGCGAACAATCCCGATGGCAAACCTAGGCCGAGCATCAACGCAAAAATTAACATTGATATAGTAAGAAGGTATTTATTGAATAACATCATATTCCGCCCTCAATTCCGCCAGCGTAGACACCAACTGAGTCTTACGTTTTTCATCAATAAAATCTGCCCTTAACTGACTTTCTATTTCAACATAGGGTCGATACTGACTGGGACGAATATTGATAATACGAATAAAATGATAACCCACAGCCTTTTTCTGTATAGGTAAAATCCCATGATTAGAATCATGGCTAGCGGCGCTCTGCATAACATCCGCGATTAATTCCAGAACATCCTCGCCAAACAACTTATTTATTGCCTTGTCGGTGATATACGCTGCACTATTCACTACCACAGAATCCGCCAACAATTGCATTGCCTTGTCACTTAACTCACCACCAATCCATTGGTGATATAGCGCCTCAATCTTATCAATAGAGTACTTTGAGGTTGTAAAATAACCATGCACCAAACGTACAGCTTTTTCACGCTGGTAACGCGGCTCATGCCTGTCTCTAGATTCATCAAAGTACTGCAACAACACTTCTTTTGTTGGCGTATCAGCTACTTGACTAGCAATAATTTTTTTCATTCGCTCTATCAATCGGCGCCGAACAACAATATCGTTCCTAAACATACCCAGAGATTTTGCATTCTCAAAAAGCATCTCGTCCGATTTGTCTTTTCCAACAAATGCCATATTAAGTAAAATACGCTGCCTAACAACAGAATCTATATTATGAAGCCCCATTAGTAATGCTTCATTTACCAGAATCTCATTTTCAACCGCATGGTCAATTGCGGACTCAAGCTGTAATGGTGTTGGATCAGCACCGATTTTCTCAGCTAATTCCCGCCTGATTTGCCTAGCATCAGCCTGGGTGATAACCACCACTTTCCTCGAATCATCCCCCCAAGAGGTGATGCCGATGACCTCCACTGCATATTCAAAACCTAATAGACACAACGCGCCAGCAAGAAACATCATTAACTGACGCAATATCATCATAAATTATTGGCTACGTTCTGATGATGAAATGGCGTTATACCAAATAGAAGATGTCCACGCCCGTTCTTGTGTTGTCGCAGGGTAAATACCTATTTGGGTTTTCATCGTGTTACCCGGGAACACATCGGCAACGTACTCATGCAAACAACATTCGTTAAACCCTGAATCCATTTGACTAGGATGCGCACACGCTTCTCTCATATTAGAAAACGATGTGGTATTTAGATAAGCAACACACTGGCGCCATGCCCAACGACAACTTGGATTTTCTAATACTCGCGCATAATACGCTGCGTCTTGTGACGCATTAAAAGACGGGTCTTTCCAGACACTGCATAATGCCTCTTTTTTATCCGGCTGACTCGCAACACAGGTATTCAGGTCAACACTTGCTGATGACTCAACGCCATTCAAACCAGCACCCACCACATCAAAAACCTGTTCAAAATTCTCACCGGTTTCATCAATCCAGGTTTTTACAATTTGAATCCGTTGCAAACCCTGGCTGCTATCTCTATCGCGTAATGCTGCTACTGCAAACACTGGCGAACCATGACCTGGATACGCTGGCAAGTCTGAACCCATAGGTACACCGTATCGGTCTCCCTCTGATGGAAAGGCTCCAATTCGTAATGCCTCACCCGTTTCATCAAAAGCAAACCCGTCACACAATGCTTGCTCTGTTAACTCACTGCTTTTTTCATCACTACCACTTTCATTGTCACTCCATCCCGCAAACATTCTCACTAAAATTCTTGGGCCGCTGGTAGCATGTGTTTCTTTTCGCTGCATTGCATCAAATAGATAATCACGAGAGTTTTCTTCTGCCCACAATACCGCCAAACCTCCGGGGCCAAAACTTATTAAGTCAGTCAAACCAGTGGCAACTTCAGTGCTTCCGCCATTATCAGCACCTGCACCACCATGACCTGGGTACTCCGCTTCATCTACCAAACCCGGGGTGCCCAGATGTGTATCCGTACTACCTACCACACCATACTTAAACGGATTAACACCATGGATGTTTTCTTGATTTAGTCCTTCAGCCAATGCATAACGTAAAAAGCTTTGTTCTCCAGGCTCTCCCGTTAAAAACCCGTTGAAACGATCTGCAATCAAGTTATTAAATGGGAACTTTTCAAACCCACAAAACTCATCGGCACCATTTTTCCCTCCGCGCTGGCATTCCGAATCCCCTTTGTGTTGATAAATTTCCAACAGCGGCTCATATTTGTTCCGTAACTGCACATAATCTGGCGTAAAATCTGTGCGTTGAATATTATATTTGTCTCGACGAAACATCATATCCCCACTCATATTGGAGTTATGAGGAATTGTTAGTGATTCACAATTGGTATCTTCATTACAATATTTGTCCAACCCTTTCCATAGGTTCTCTGGTTTTGAATATTCCATGTACCCCAACGGTTGACCAGGAACATCTGCATTTTTAAATACGACATTTCTGTGTAAATTAAACGATAACGGTGCCCCAGTATATTCATACCCGACAAACGCGGTAAATCCACATTCATCTGTTTTATCGTAGGCATCTTCCGCAGCAGTGATCATCTCTTGCCAAACCGACTCCGATGCATCTAAACACTTCTTGCCATTTTCACCACAAAATTCAAAGCGTTTCATCACTCCGTCATTTTGAAAAATATTGCCCAAGTATTTTAAATTCCAATTAACAAAATCTCCTCTTGGGTCATCTCTAAAATTGCTACACTTTTCGCTATTGTAAGCCTCATCATCCACACCGGGGGTTTGACATAATACGGTCTCACCAAAAAACTCTGCATGATCAGATACCATCGCAAAATCCAACGGTCGACTGATTGTTGCTGAACGCAACGCGGTGTCATCATCAATCCATGGCTGCAACCCTAAGGTTTTCCCCTTAGCGAACTCGTAAGACTGAGCAGGGGATGTTCGTGTATCTTGAATACCTGCATCTAATGAGCGTTCAGAATGCACATGGGTATCACCAAAAAATGGATCTCGAAGAGGGTTATAGATACTGCAAGGATCACGCTCTTCTGAGTATTCAAGTCGCTTTTGCTCCCCGCTTCCGTATACTCCCGAATCAACAACCACAGAATCTTTAAGGGTTACAGGGATCTCTGGAGCCGACTCACCTTGACAGCCTGCAATCACAGCAAGAGATAGCAACAGCCACACGGACAAAGATGAATTTGATTTATGTACACTAAATAACGACTGTAGACTTCGATAAATTTTCACATTAAAGGCCTATTATTATTTTTTAGAAGCTATTATTTTTGATAGTTATTATTTTTATTAATCGTTTGATACGCTTTTTTACATACAACTGATGACAATATCGTTTTATAGAGTGTATAGTCTACCAAGTATACGGCGTATGCTGAATAGCCAATTCACGTTATTCGTAGCAGCCTACAAAACAACAACAAACCTACTTCGTTAAGAGGAAAGTATTATGTCTAAAGTTATTGATCACGTTTGGGATTTCGCGGTATCTGTTCCTGGTGGAAAGCAAAAAAGTATCGTTACGCTTAAATCTGACGGAGAAGCGCTAATAGGAACCATGAACAGCGAAGAATACGGTGTTCAAGACATTGAAGATGGTAACTTTGATGGTGAAACCTTAACGTGGAAAAGCAAGACAACCAAGCCGATGAAACTAACACTTAAGTATACTGCTACATTAGACGAGGCGGATAACATAACTGGTTTTGTTAAAGTTGCCATGGCTAAAATGAAGTTCTCTGGTACTCCTATGTCTGCATAGAATCTTGCACAAGCACATCATGCATGATTTTTTAGAACTAAAAAAGCCGCTAAAATTAGCGGCTTTTTTAGTTCTACTTATAATCTTTCTTACTAACTTCTCTTACTAACTTCTCTTACTAATTTTTTCAATTAATTTAGATAGCCACTCTTTCTGGGGCTGCCTTGATAAGATCACCCAAAGCGACAGACTGTTTTGTCGCTGCACCTAGATAATTTTCATTTCGCTTCGCCCAGGTGAAATATCGGTGTAACGGATAATCTAAATCTTGACCAATTCCACCATGGATATGCAAAAAGATATGCCCCGCAATATGGCCTGCTTCACACACCCAAAATTTTGCAACACGAGAAGATAATGAAGCATCACGCCCTGAATCTATATCATCCAACGCGCGCCAACAAACGCCTCGCAATGCTTCGATTGCCATATAGGCATCTGCCGCTTGCTGAGCAACTGCTTGAAATTTTGACAATGGACGACCAAACTGCTTTC
This sequence comes from uncultured Gammaproteobacteria bacterium, assembly GCA_913063495.1. GTDB lineage: Bacteria > Pseudomonadota > Gammaproteobacteria > Pseudomonadales > Ketobacteraceae > 42-54-T18. Next base: position 14,952 of record CAJXXT010000119.1, read on the forward strand.
GCTCCGTTGTATATTCCGCTGCGCGACGTAACCCGTCTTTTAACACGCCAATTTGTTGCGAAGCAATAGCAGCGTAAGTTCGCTGTGTCTGCCACTCAATTAATTCTTCCGCTTTTTCACCAACGGCAATAACATCTGCTGCAGCAACAACAACATTGTCAAATGTTAGCTGAGCAACTGCTTCACTGGTGGTTGAGTTTTGCGTAACCTGCGTTAAACCGGAAGTATTGGCATCACAATACCCTACCCAAGAAGCATCAGCTCCATTATGCGCCACCACTAAAAACCCGTTGGCCAGCGGGGCATAAGAGACTAAAGCACTCACGCCATTTAATACCCAATTATCACCGTCGGCTTTAACCGTTAACGGCTGCAGGTCTTGCAAACCGTTATACGGTCGCACCGCACTTAACACAGCATCACCCGCACATACACTGGGTAATACTCGTTGCTGCAGTTCAGTATCGGCAAATTGAGCAATTGGCATCGCACATTCGACAACTGTTTCAATAAATGGAATAGGCGCCACTGATGCACCCTGAGCTTCTATAATCAGGGATAACTCAGTCATCCCCATTTCTGAGCCACCAATTTCAGCTGGTAACGTAGCAGCAATTAGGCCACTTTCACCTAACGTTTTCCATAGCGCTTTATGAAAAGGTTTGTCTTCACTAAAACACACCTTAATTTTATCGTCCGCAGCCATATCTCTAAAAATCTTATCGGCAACATCTTTAATGGCTAGCTGGTCTTCTGTATAAGTAAAATTCACAATAATCCCCTAAATACGACACCTAAATTATGCAATGGTGTTAGGCATACCTAAACCTAACGAGGCGGTCATTGAACGCATAACTTCCAACACCCCACCACCAATTGTCATGATTTGGGCAGAACGATAATCGTATTCCAAATGCCCACCAAAAATTGCACTATCACTTTCGAATTGAACAATGGCATCTTCACCCACCAGTTCAATGAGTTCACGAAGCACCTTAATTTGTTCTAACGTATTAATTACTTTTGCTCCGGATGCCAATGCAACATCCATCTTGCCGTCATCCAGCATATTGGCAGAACGTAAATTCATTACCTCCATGGATTCAAGTCGTGCGTAAATTGCACCAATCCTACTTGCCACCAATGGATCATCAAGTCGTCGATTACCGTTACGATCCGTCTTCTGTAACAAATCCATTACATAAGAAAACTGCTTACGGGCCATTATCGACATAGCCGCCAACGCAATACGCTCATGGTTAAGTTGTGAAGTAATCACCTTCCAACCACCATTGACACCACCGACAACCCTATCAGGAGACACTTTAACGTTCTCATAGTAGGTTACATTGGTATCCACACCGGCAATGGTATGAATCGGTGCATGGGAATACCCAGGATCCTTTGCATCAACGATAAATAACGTAATGCCATCGGAAGGTCGTTTGCCATCAGAACTAGTACGTGCAGCTAACCAAACATACTCACAATCATGGCCAGCACTGGTCCACACCTTTGAACCATTAATAATCCAATTCTCACCATCAAACTCCGCTTTGGTTTGTAAAGAAGATAAATCGGTACCGGAGCCTGGCTCGCTGTAACCCACGGCAAACAATGCTTTTCCTTTGGATATTTCCGGCAAAAACTCTTCTTTTTGCGCATCGGTACCAAATCGCATAATGGACGGTGCAACAGAATTTAACGTAATAAGCGGAAATGGTGTATGTGTCTTCCACGCTTCTTCAAACAAGATAAGTTGTTCAACGGCTCCATAATCCTTACCGCCATATTCAACAGGCCAGCCCAGGGTTAACATACCATCAGAGCCTAAATGCTCAACAATACCGCGAAAGGTAGGTCCTCCCTCTTTACCAATACATGCCGATACCCGCTCAGGCGTCATTATCCCAGTAAAGTACTCTCGAAGTTCGTGGCGTAGCGCAACTTGTTCTTTACTATATCTTGTATCCATAAATCACGTTTTTTCAAAGTAATGGTTGCAAGCAACGGCAATTACCACCCTTAAAGGTCGTTACTGCCATCATGATCGCGTTAATATGACCGAGTTATATAGACGCATTAAAGATGATTAACTGGTCTGATATTATCCATTTTGCATCTATTTTGCAATAGCATTGCATATATAAGAAAAGACAAAGGCAGCCTGTACAAAGCCACTGCAGGAAACGCTGTAAATTGCGTTTTTGAAAAGTGGATTAGGAAGGGGGGTTCTACTTTTAAAGGCTTAGTGCCACTTCTGAAGGGTTTTCTTT
>CAJXXT010000120.1 GCA_913063495.1 uncultured Gammaproteobacteria bacterium
ATTGGAATGATTGAACATTACGATGTTTCTTCTCATGGAACCAAATTTGCCGGGTTAATTAAAGACCTTGACCTTGAGCCTTACCTTGAAAAGAAAACCGCGCGAAAAATGGATGCTTTTATTCAATATGGCATTGTCGCGGGTCTGCAGGCCATTGCTGATTCTGGTATTGAAGCAACAGAAGAAAGCGCTGCGCGTATTGGTGTAGCGATGGGTGCAGGTATTGGTGGTATTCAAACGATTGAAACGAACCACGATGCTTATATCAAAGGCGGCCCACGAAAGGTGAGCCCTTTTCTTATCCCTGGAACCATTGTAAATATGATTTCTGGACACCTTTCTATGATGAAAGGGTTTAGAGGCCCTAACTTTTGTATTGCAACAGCGTGTACAAGCGCAACCCACTCGATTGGCTACTCAGCAAGAACCATTGCTTATGGTGATGCCGATGTCATGGTTACAGGCGGTGCAGAACGGGGTTCTTCTCCTTTGGGTATGGCGGGTTTTTCTTCTGCGCGAGCGTTATCAAAACGTAATGATAATCCTCAGGCTGCCAGTAGACCGTGGGATAAAGATCGGGACGGTTTTGTGTTGTCCGATGGGGCAGGCTCTTTGGTGCTAGAGGAGTATGAGCATGCGAAAGTTCGTGGTGCAAAAATATATGGAGAGTTAATAGGTTTTGGTACCAGCAGTGATGCTTTTCATATTACGTCACCTCCAGCGGATGGAGCAGGAGCTGCACTCTCGATGAAAAACGCGCTTAATGACGCGAGAGTGAACCCTGAAGATGTGGATTATGTTAACGCACATGGAACATCGACACCGGCAGGAGATTTGGCGGAAACCGCAGCGCTGAAATCAGTGTTTGGGAGTTCTGTATACGACGTCATGGTTAGTTCAACCAAATCGATGACTGGGCACCTACTGGGTGCCGCTGGAGCTGTTGAGTCGGTCATCAGCTTGCTTGCGATTAACAACAGTGTTGCCCCTCCTACGATCAATTTGGACAATCCCGATGAAGGGTGTGATCTGGATTATGTCGCGAATCAAGCCAAAGAAAAGAGGATTGATGTTGTTGTATCAAATTCCTTTGGTTTTGGTGGCACGAATGGTACTTTAGTGTTCAAGAAATTTAGTTAACTAAAGTAGCATTTTTAGAGTAATGGTTTGCATAAGCCTATAAATGAACATTTTTGTGAAAGTTGGATTAACGGTTGTCCGGCTACCTCGATTTCCATAAGTGATCGTGGGTTGGCTTATGGAGAAGGGGTTTTTGAAACCATTCGAGTGAATGAAACCCCTGTCTTATTTGTGCAACATTTTTCCCGCCTAATGCGTGGCTTGTCTGCGTTAGATATTCCCTTTGACAGTGTTGTTCTTGAAGATGAAGTATCACGCTATCTACAGCATCGACAATACGGTATTTTAAAAATCATTGTGACCGGGGGTGTAGGAGGGCGTGGTTATGCGTCTTGGCCTAACCCTGAGCCAAATAGGATATTAAGTTGGCACCCTCTGCCTGAATACCCCCCTACATACTCTTCGAAAGGCGTGTCTGTATACACATGTAAAACAGTCCTTGGTCAGAACCCCGCATTGGCAGGTATTAAACACTTAAATCGATTAGAGCAAGTGTTGGCTAGAAATGAATGGGGGCAAGAAAACTACCAAGAAGGCATTGTGTGTGATTTGCAAGGCAATGCTATTGAAGCAGTGTTTAGCAATCTTTGGGTTGTAAAAAATGGGTGTTTAATGACTCCTCGGTTGGATATGTCGGGTGTTGCGGGGGTCATGCGGGAGTGGCTGTTAGAAGAATTGCCTAAGCATGGGATAAAAGTAAAGGAAGTAACAATACCTTCAAGAGAACTGTTATCGATGGATGAAGTGTTTTTGTCTAACAGTGTTTTTGGTATTTGGCCGGTGAAGCAATATAATGGCGCTTCATGGTCTCCGGGCACAATAACAATATTATGCCAAACACTTGTACAGGATTTGCTTTTTTGACATCTACTTCTTCGAGATCTGGTTTTTCGGGATCGATAAAAAAACAAGGAGCCGTTTTGCTTCGGTTGTTGTTACTGTTGGCTTTTTTGGTTGGTGGTGCGTTGTGGATGGGATACGCGCATGTTCAGTCACTTTTCTCCAAGCCTTTAGAGTTTCCAGAAGGGCAGTATGCGTTAGATGTGCTGCCAGGCTCCAGTTTCAGTGCAGTAACTCGTCAATTTGAACGGGATGATTTGTTTCCATACCCTCGCCTACTGGCATTTTATGGTCGATATTTTGGGTACTCTAGAAACCTTAAGGCCGGTGAATACGCTATTTCAAGTGGCAGCACGATGTTTGATGTTTTGGAGATACTTAAATCAGGCGCAGTTGTTTATCATCAATTAACGCTATTGGAAGGCCAAACATTTAAAGTGTTCCGTCAACAGTTACTTGATACCCGAAATCTTCGGCATGATATTACTGAACTGAGTGATGATGACATTATGAAAAAACTGGGGGCAGAGGGGATGCATCCAGAGGGTCAGTTTTATCCTGATACGTATTTTTTTCAGAAAAATGATAGCGATTTTGATATGTTACAAAGAGCATATCGACGGCTTCAGGGTGTTTTGCAAGAAGAGTGGGATAATCGGGTGAAAGAAGAGCAGGCAGGCACTTTGGAGTCATTGCCTTATAAGACCCCCTACGATGCACTGATAATGGCTTCAATTATTGAGAAGGAAACTGGGCAACCACGAGAGCGACCGGAGATTGCAGCGGTATTTGTTCAAAGATTAAAGAAAAGGATGCGTTTGCAAACGGACCCAACCGTTATTTATGGTCTCGGTGAACGTTACCAAGGGAATATCACGAAACGCCATTTACGAGAGAAAACTCCGTATAACACCTATCGTATAAACGGCTTGCCTCCCACCCCTATAGCCAGTGCCGGACAGGCTGCAATTAACGCAGCGCTGCACCCAACCGCGTCAACGGCGCTCTACTTTGTTGCAAAAGGAGATGGTAGTCATAAATTTTCCAAGACGCTAAAAGAGCATCAAAAAGCGGTGCGACAATATCAATGGAAGCGTAAAGCTAACTATCGGTCAGCGCCAGCTTCGCCATTAAAGTAATCGCCATTAAAACTATCGCCATTAAAGTAGTGTTTGCATGACAGAATCAAAAATAAATAACCTGAATAATGCTCGTTTTCTTACCGTTGAAGGCGTTGAAGGGGTAGGTAAAACAACCAACATTACCTTTATCAGCAAATGGCTCGAAGAGCAGGGGATTCCGTATACCCATACCCGTGAGCCGGGGGGAACACCCTTAGCAGAAGAGTTACGTTCGTTGCTTTTGACTCCCAGGGACGAACAAGTGGATGCAACGGCGGAATTGTTAATGATGTTTGCTGCCCGAGCTCAGCATATAGAACAAGTGATTAAGCCTGCACTAGAAAAAGGTATATGGGTGTTATGTGATCGTTTCACCGATGCTACTTATGCATATCAGGGTGGTGGAAGAAATATGGGGTTTGAGAAAATTCGTCAACTAGAGCATTTTGTACAAGGCGACTTTCGTCCTGACGCAGTGATTTTATTAGACTTACCTGTTGCCGTAGGGTTGGCGAGAGCGGCTAAGCGTGGTGCACTGGATCGTTTTGAACAAGAGGCTGAAGGTTTTTTTCACCGTGTTCGAAATGCCTATTTAGATAGGGCGAAAGAAAACCCGTCTCGGTATTGGTTAGTGGATGCTGAACAGCCCTTAGAGCAGGTTCAAGTGCAAATATCGGACACACTGCGAAAAATTCTAGCGGAAGTTCAATAGCAGTAAAGTGTTATAGCGAGAAATTGAAATGTTATCAGATATTTTACATACGGTTGTACCGCTGCCTTGGCAATCGGAATACTGGCAACAGCTGCATGAGCGGTTGAAAGGCGGGGTGTTGCCCCACGCAATATTGTTGCGAGGTGTTCAGGGGACAGGAAAGGGGCAGTTTGCGTTAGCGTTTGGGCAATACTTGTTATGCATGAGCCCGGTAGGTGATGTCGCTTGTGGAAAATGCAAAAGTTGTGTGTTGATGCAAGCAGGTAGTCACCCTGATTTAAAAATCGTTGAACCTGAAGATACCGGAAAGGCGATAAAGATTGATCAAATTCGATCAGTGGTTGATTTTGGAAGTAAAAGTGCACAATTTGGCGGTTATCGCGTGGTGATCATTGCACCCACGGAGAACATGAACGTCAATGCGTCTAATGCGTTGCTTAAATCGCTGGAAGAACCAGGACAAAGAACAATCATGTTATTGGTGTCACATCAAGTGTCCGGAGTACTTGCAACGATAAAGAGCCGCTGTCAATCATTGGACTTTCCATTACCTGGTAGTGAACAATCGGTTAGTTGGTTGAGTTCTGTAGTAACCGATCCAGAGCGTGCTCAGTTATTGTTGAATGTGGCTGGCGGAGCGCCATTGCGGGCATTGGAAATGGAGCAAAAGGAATGGCTCTCTGACAGGCAAAATATTATTCGAGCATGGGTAGGCGTGTTAAAGGGGCAAAATGACCCTGTTGTTGTTGCTGAGCAATGGGCGAAATACCCTTTGTCTGAATTGTTGATGTGGCTCCAAGCTTGGCAAGTTGATCTTGGAAAGGTGGTTTCCGGGGCGGAATTTGCAGTGTTAAATCAGGATTTGTTGGCTCAATTCAAAGAAATGGCAATGGTTTGCTCTCATAATAAGGTGTTTGATTTTTATCAGTATTTGCTGGAACTGGGAAGTATGGCGAGCAGTTCGACAAACCCTAATCCACAGCTATTGTTAGAACAGCTGCTAATTCGTTGGTCTGAGAACCGGTAGGCGTAGAAAGTACAACTGAATTAGGCGTTTGTTTCGCGCACTGCTAGAATTAAAGTAACAACGGAGAGGAATGTATGGGTATTGGTGGTTCTCGGTCTGGGATTTTGTCCTTAACAATCAAAGATAAAGCGGTGTTGTATGCTGCGTATATGCCATTTGTTAAAAATGGCGGATTGTTTATTCCCACCAATAAACAATACAAACTTGGAGAGGAAGTTTTTCTTCTTCTTAACTTGATGGAAGAGACTGAGAAAATTCCTGTTGCAGGAAAAATTGTGTGGGTAACACCGAGAGGTGCTCAAGGAAATCGTGCCGCAGGTATTGGTGTGCAGTTTAATGACCAGGATGATAGCGCGCGTAACAAAATTGAGACCTACCTGGCAGGCGCTTTGCAATCAGATAGACCCACACATACTATGTAAATATATAACGGTCGAACATGTTAGGCTTCTTTGCCTTGATGACAAATATTTATTACCCTTTTTGATTCCTGGGGGGGTAACCTCTCTTATTATTAAACCTCTTATCACATATTTTATACGGTTTTTTCATGTTTATAGATTCCCATTGTCACTTAGACAAACTCGATGTAGCCTCTGAAGAAGGTGGCATTCAGGCTGCTTTGCAGCGAGCAAAGGATCAGCAGGTTTCACATGTTTTGTGTATCGGTATTGATATGGAGAATATTCAAAATGTTCTAGATATCGCTGAATCGCACCCTAATGTATTTGCTACAGTAGGGGCGCACCCTCTCTATCAAGAAAATAAACCCCCCAGTTTAGATGAATTGCTGTTGTTAGCGGAGCATTCCAAAGTTATCGGCATTGGTGAGTCGGGGTTGGATTATTTTTATTGCAAAGGTGATTTGCAGTGGCAGAGAGATCGTTTTGTGACACATATTCAGGCTGCGGTGAAAACAGACCTGCCATTAATTGTTCATACTCGAGCAGCGAAATTAGATACTTTAGACCTGTTAACAGAGCACGGGCAGGGTAAGGTGAAAGGGGTTTTGCATTGTTTTACTGAAGATCTTGATATGGCTCAGCAAGCAATCGAATTAGGGTTCTATATTTCGATTTCAGGAATAGTGACGTTTAACAGTGCCGATGAATTGCGTAACGTAGTGGATAAGATTCCACTTGAAAAACTGTTAATTGAAACAGATGCCCCTTGGCTAACACCAGTGCCGAATCGAGGTAAATCTAATGAGCCTAAATATGTGGTAGATGTGGCAAAAAAAATAGCAGATATTAAAGGCGTTTCAATTGAAACCGTTGCACAAGCGACAACAAATAACTTCTTTACGTTATTTTCAAAGGCAAAGAACAGTAAGTAATCCACAATAGAGGAACACCAATGGATAGCATTAGCCCTGATGTAACTGTAAACCTAATGTGGATGTTGGGCAGTGGTGTTGCTGTATTGTTAGGGTTTGTCGTCGGAAAGGCGCTTGGAAAAAACGTATCGGTTGCACAGTTGCTGGTGTTGGAAGAGCGGCTAACCCATAAAGATGTTGAGTTACAGCGCCATAGAAATGAGCGTGAGCAGACAAATGATCGACTTGAGCAAATGCAGGATGATATTAGAGACAAAGATATTTTACTGGCAGAGCAGAATGTGCGTATTGTTTCAACGGAAGAAGATCATCAACAAAAGTTAGCGTTTGCTCTGGGAGCCAAAGAGCAGTTAAAAACAGAGTTTCAGTTAGTAGCTCAGGAGTTATTAGAAGAAAAAAGTGAAAAATTTACCGCGCTAAATCATTCTTCGTTATCCCAGCTTCTATCACCATTTAAAGACCAATTAATGCGCTTTAGTAAGCAGGTATCTGATGGTTACGATAAAGACCTTCGGGACAGAATTTCGTTATTAAAAGAATTGTCAGAGCTTAAAACAATTAATGCAAAAATGAGTGACGATGCGCTTAATCTCACCCGCGCACTAAAAGGTGATAATAAGTTGCAAGGGAATTGGGGGGAGATGGTGTTGGAGCGGGTGCTTGAAATGTCGGGGCTTCAGCGGGATAGGGAATATATCTTACAGCCTAGTTTTAAACAAGAAAATGGGACGATTTTACGTCCAGATGCAGTGGTTCAATTGCCAGAAGGCAAGTCGGTGGTTGTTGATAGCAAAGTCTCGCTTAAATATTGGGAGCAGGCTGTTGCAGCACAGAATAGCGAGCAAGCGAAAGAGGCGATGAAAAAACATGTGGATTCGCTTAAAAGCCATATTAAAAATTTGTCCAGCAAGCAATACGATACACTCCCCGAGATAGTGTCCTTGGATTTTGTGCTGATGTTTATCCCCATTGAGGCTGCCTTTATTAAGGCGTTGGATGATGAGCCGGAACTATATCAATTAGCGAATGACAAAAATATTATGCTGGTGTGCCCTTCAACGTTACTTGCGACCTTAAAGGCTATTCGTTCAGGGTGGCAACATGATCGTCAAAGCCGCAATGCCTTGGAGATAGCGCAGCGTGCTGGAGCCTTACACGATCAATTTGTGTTATTTACAGATGTCTTGGAGGATATTGGGGATAAGCTTGGCAAAGCGTCGGACGCGTATGAGACGGCGCATAAGCGGCTTTCTAGTGGCAAAGGAAGCTTAGTTAATCGAATTGTTCAGCTGGAGCAGTTAGGGGCGAAAACTAAAAAAACGTTGGTGCTTCAATCTGAAGAGGTGCTGGCTGAATTGGAAGAGACAAGGTAAGCCAGTATTGCTGTTAAGGTGATCCATTTTGCAGCTGAAGTGAGGCAGAGCACCTGGAAGCCTATTTCAGATGTAAGTTGGTTAGAGAGAAAGCATAGATGTAGAGAGTTTTCAATGATATCTAGGGAAGCTGCGAGTGCTGGCAACAATAAAATCCAAGGGAATGTTTTGTGAAAAGATTGTTGTTGGTTTGTTGATAGGTATCTTATAAATCGCGCCCGTATGAGTAAGGCGGTTAGCATTACCCAGTAAGCGATGGCCAATAAATAGCCTGTAAATAACCATTTTACATAGTAATAGAGCCCTTGATCACCCCAGGCTGCAACGATGCGTTGTGCATGAAGCACATCAAAAGACAGTTGAAGCTGAAGTACACTAAACCCACTTGTTGAGTCTACATTCGGGTAGATAACAAAAAACACGATACTTGATAACAGTAAAGTTAGCAGCGTGCTGATGATAAGTGTGACGGGGTGCCCAAAGAACTCAAGAAACAATGTACCTGGACGATAGTTGCACTGTAAGCCAATTTTCGGCTTAAAGTCGGTGGTATGCCCTTGAGTAATAAGTGTTAGCGTCATTACGATTGTCACGTGTTATATCGAGAGGGTATGCAGCCCTGTGAATAGTTCCTTCTTTAATATGGTAATTTTAACGAAAAGGATGTGGCAGGAGTTAGCAAAAAAAATGGTAATATTCACAAAAAAAAACCCGAAAGCCTTGGGGGAGGCTTCGGGTTAAGACCAAATAGGAGTTAAATGTGGCACACGATCCTCGCGTACCTGGACTACTTTCGTAACCCAACTAATAATTGTTCTCACGTTTGGGGGGAAGTGAGCAACATTAGTAACAGTAAGTATTATCAATATCTGGGAAACATCCAGTTTATTTGTGATATTTATTAAATGGATTGGTGCTTAAAAACGGTTAGATCTGAGTGGTATGGGTATATAAAAACGGGTGCTTCGTATAGTTGTTTGAAACATAAGCATTTATTAGCAATGTAGTGAAATAGCCCTTGTTTGTTACGGGGGGGTATTGTCACCAAATTTGTGTTGTTCAATGGAGCTAATGGATGAAAGGCTATTGTTATCGTCTATTGAGGTTAGGTTGGCAGGCCTAGTATCGGTTAAATATTCAGTTTTTTCTCCAGAGACAACACCATTACCTTTCCATGGAAGTAAGTCTGCTTTGGTGTGGCTGGCAAAATCGATAAATGGATATTTAACGATATCAAAATAAGGTGATCGATCAAAATCTACAGGCAGGCAAAGCCGTGGGCGTCGTCTAAATAGCTGGACACCATTATTACCGGCTTTTTTAACAAGGGGTAAGATAGGGAATTGGATGAAGTCAAACCCCTCAGAAATAAGCGATGCACTGGCATTTTTTGTATGTTTTCCAGCCGCGTAGCGAAACAGGCCGAGCCTCCAGCTGCGAGGGGTTAGCGACCAAAACATAAAGAATCTTGCTAGGTCAAATAGCTGTAGAACGTTTTTATGGCTACCTAGGCGACTTATAGCATAACGAATGACTTGATGAGCATCTTTGTTTGCTAACCCCTTGGGGCGGCATATTCGGATATGTTCTCGCTCTAATGTGTTTAAGGGGCTGACGATGGTACCTTGGCCTAGACGGTTTTCGATAATTAGCGGAATGTCTGGCTCATATTCGTAGTGGTTGGTAATTCGTGTTCTGAGCTCTTTGTCTTCAAGGTCGATTAAACGGCCTATGTATAGCGCAGCGTGAGACCATTCGCTCTCAGATACTGTTTTTAGAGTATTGTCAGCTTTGCTGCGACCCTCTACCAGCACTACGTCGCAGGGAGTTAATTCCGCTCGAATACGATCAAAATCACACAGCAGCGCATCTTTGGGCTCTGTTGATTTTGATAGCCAATCAATCAAAATGCTGATGAATTTATGTAATATGGCCATGGAGTGATCCGTTGGTTTTACAATTTCTTATAAGGTCGGTCATATGCAGGTCAGGGTATTAATTTGACCGCATTGATTAAAACATCGTCAGGCGTGTAGAAGTGTGGGGATAATCTTACGCCGCCACCCCTGTACGCGCAAATGACATTTTGCCTCATTAGCTGTTGGTAAAGGGTTTGTGACTCTATTTTATCGGATTGGAAAGTGACTATACCGGCTCTCTGTGTAGGGTCGGTAGGGGATAATATTGTGATGCCAGGTTTGTCTTGGAGCAGTGTTAACAACAAATCGATTTTTTTATTGAGCATTGTTTCTATATTGCTAAGCCCTATTTCCAACAACAGGGATAAGCTGGCTGAAAAACCGTGAATGCCAATCATGTTGGGGCTGCCACACTCAAAACGCTTAGCGTTAGATGCAATATCCCAGTCTAACGTGTCGTAATTACCAGGATTTTCAATCATGTGCCAACCAAACTGGTTAAGTGTTAGCTGATTGAGTGTGCTGGTTTTGATATAAAATACTGCAATCCCTTCAGGGCCGAGCATCCACTTGTGAGCATCGGCTACAACAAAATCACACCCAATGTCTTGAACATCCATTGGGATAGCGCCAAGACTTTGAATCGCATCGATACAGAAGAGAATACCCTGTTGATTACAATGAGCGCCTATTTTTTTGAGATCTACTCGAATACCGGTACCGTATTGAACGGAGCTGATAGAAACTAGGCGGGTGGATGCATCACAAGCGTTAATAATAGATACTTCGGGTTGGTTGTAATCTAGAGTAGCGGTTATTACACGAACGCCTTTATTGGCAAGAGATTCCCAAACAATTCGATTGCTTGGAAATTCTTGGTCGGTAATAACAATGCTATCGCCTGGTTTCCAATCTATGCCATAGGCGATAGCAGATAAGCCTTCGGAGGTATTCTTTTGAAGGGCGATTTCATCAGTCGACACCGCATTAAGCAATGTCTTTAGTTGTTGGCGTAATGTAGTTTCAACTTTGAGCCATTTTAGGTAGTTCGTGGCACCATGAGTGTTGTTTTCTAGCGCGAATGAGGAAATGGCCTGGGTAGTACGAGATGGCCAAGGGGCAACCGCAGCATGGTTCAGATAACATAACTTAGGGTCTAGAGGGAATTCGTTTTTGAGGTTGGGCATTTGTCTATACTCATAATATTCGGTATGACTGGGTGGTCGATGTTTTTGATGTGCGTGTGTATTGGTGAGAATCATCTACAATATGTAGGTAACACTCGGTAAATCATAAGATTTTGTTTACATTGATCAATATTACATGAATTAGGCGTAGGAAAGTTACATAAAATTTAGCATAATGTCGCCCAAAATATCGGGATGATTTGGTTGGAGTATTGCAATGAGTGACCTGCAGAAAGCAAGCCAAAAAGCTCAAGAGTTTCGCAGACGGGAAGAAGATATCCTGGAGCGGGCGCAAGAGCTTTTTATTGCCCATGGAGAGGAAAAGGTAACCGTAGAAATGATCGCGGATGCCGTGGGGATCGGTAAGGGAACGATCTACAAGCATTTTGAGACAAAAGACGAAATCTATCTGCGGCTGATGATTCGTTATGAAACGGAGCTGGCGGACGTTTTTAATAAGCTGGACGACGGCGAGGATAAAGATCGAGCGCGTTTAGCAAAAGAGTATTTTAGCTTTCGCATGAACGATCCAAAGCGGTACGCGCTGTTTGACCGTTTAGAGCACAAATTAACGAATACAACGTCTTGTCCAGAGCTTGTTGAAAAGCTGCATGATACTCGGGCATCTAATATGGAGAGGTTAACATCCATTGTTGAGTCGCGTATTTCTGAAGGGAAGTTACAAGATGTTCCTGCATATTTTCATGTGTTTGCTGCATGGGCATTGGCGCATGGCGCGGTTGCGCTTTATCACTCTAAGTTTTATCAAGAATTTATAGATGATAAAGATGGGTTCTTTGATTTTCTTGCGGAGATCGGTATTCGAATGGGAAATAAGCGCAAATAGCGAATACCACGATATATTGTGAGTACAAGTCAATCAATACTAAAAAGGCCTGCTAATGCAGGCCTTTTTAGTATTGATTGGAAGGGCGTTAGTTTAGGAAAATAGAGCAGAAAGGAATGATGGGGCTTTGCGGTAAAGTGTTGATATATCAATATCATAACTGCCTGCAGGTAAGCAGCATTCTATTTCTAAAGGCTCGTCTGATGGGTTTTGGTTGTGTGTATAGAGATCCAGCACCCGGTGCTTAACGGCAGTTTTGTTTTCGTCTAACACCATAATGATTTCAGGTTGCAAACGTTTGTTTTTTTGATTGCTTGTTACAACACCTACATGTTGATTGTTTAATTTTACGATAGTGCCGGGGGGGAATAACCCTAAGGCTTGTATAAAAGATTCAATGAGTTCTGATTGAAATAGATGGTCTCGCTCTTGGTACATGGCACTAAGCGCATCGGATGGGGATAGTGGTGTAGTGTTAAGCTGCGAGCTAATGGATGTCTCGTAGTAATCTACCAGGCCGGCAATTTGACCATATAGAGGAATCTCAGTATCTTTTAATTGCTGAGGAAATCCTGAACCGTTAAACCGCTCTTCATGGGTGGCCACGGTGTTGATAATGTCTTTTGACAATGACTTGGACTGGCTTAGTAATTTGAGAGCAAGGGTTACGTGTTTTTTATAAAGCAAATTTTCACGGATGCCCGAGAATTCGGTTGTAGTGTTGGGTGATGAGGGCAGCATAAAGAGCCCTACTTTACACAAAACTACGCCAGCAGCGAGGGTTTCTAGTTTGTGCTCAGGTAAGCCAATTTCACGGCCTAAAATTGCAGCCCAAATGGCACAATTAATGGCATGTTGGTAAAGGGGAGTGCCTTCACGCTTCATTTTAGTAACCCAAACCATCGCATCTGGATTACGTACAATACTGGCGACCGCTAATTTTGTGCTCTCTACGGCTGATGCGATATCAACTTCAGTACGGTTTTGCAATTGTGTCGCCATTAACGTGACGGTGCGATTTAGGTCACGATAAATTGACTGAGCTTTTTTGAGTTCTTTTTTGAACGGGGCCTTGATTTCGTATTTTACCGGGCGCCTTACAAGGATCTTTTGCGGGCGCGTCTGTGTATCTCTATGGTCAGTATCTATGTTTTGCTTGGTGTTTGGGCGAGTATTATTAGATTGTTTTTCTTTTGCCTTGTAGTTTTGTGGTGATCTGGAGCGTAACGTGTCGATAAAAACAAACTTGCAGAAGCCAGCAAGCGAGGTAACGTCTTCTTCGCCGTCAATGTAGAAACCTTGAATGGGAAATGGCGTCATATGCCAAGGACAGTCTAACTTGGACACATACATGCCCAGCGTAAGATCTCCTATTGCAATTTTTCGTTGAAATGTCGCCATAATCGTTTAGACAGGGTGTCTAGCCTCGTTGTTTCGTTTTGAATCGCTTTATCAGCTGTCAATATCAGTCTGCACATGCCGTGCCGTGTTTGGCAAAATGCTTATCCCTGTCGTCGTCTTGGCATTCCTTTATGTTGCAGTTCATGTATAAAGGTCGATAGCTTACTGTAACGCAACTGGACAGGAGTAATTAATACTGGGTCACACTACCTATAGATCATTTTTTGCGTTTTGACGGGAAATTGATCAGGAATTGTTATTATGGCGCCCATTTTGACGTAAACAATAGGAAAGTGAAATGACTATTTTGGTCACTTTTTGGCATATTTCTCATTTATGTAGCTTTATTTGAGAAAAACGCATGAAGTGGTAATAATTTGGGGAAAACTGATGTGGAAAAATAGGATTAGGCATTGCAAATAATTGAAGCTGAAGGTCATCGGTGTGGTGTGGTTATTTCTGGCGATGAGGCCTGGGGTAGGGATAAGTTGGCCCAATTATATGGGGTGTTGCAGCCAGCGAATGCACTGTGGCTTGCGGATACACTATCTTGCTTGCCTGATTATGCAATACACACGGGGCGCCTGGTAACACGGGGACAGGTGGTTTCGTTGCTGGGAAGTGAATCTGACGTTCTTGTTGTAGATGGTTATAGCGGGTTGAACCCAGATTCAGTGGCTGCGCTTGCGGGAACCATTGTAAAAGGTGGCGTTATGATCATTTTGGCACCTTGGTTAGATCAGTGGGGGTCTTTCTGTGACCCCGAATATCAAAAGATAGCGGTATATCCATACTCACCTGCAAGTATTCCAGGTATGTTCTTGCAGCGCTTTAGCCAAGTGCTGAGCCAGTATTGTGACAACGATAACATTATCAAATTAGACATCAATACTGATGATGACGCTCTTGAGTTGATCGCCAAGGTTTTTCGCCCTAATTTTAATATAGAGCTTGTTGCTCAAGGTCTGTCTCATGGTAAACATTCGTTTATTTGTACTGATAGCCAGCAAAGGGTGGTAGAGGCAGTTAAGCGAGTGTGTACTGGGCATAGAAAACGCCCCTTGGTGCTTACTGCTGACAGAGGCAGGGGGAAATCTGCCGCTATTGGAATGGCGTTAGCCGACCTTATTCAAACATCGGGCCCCTATCACTTCATTGTGACAGCTCCAAGCCTGATGGCAGTGGAGCGACTATTTGCTCATTGTGCCGACGTGTTGGGGGTGGCAATGAATACGTCTGGAGAATTGTGTTGGCAAGGCTCCACCGTGCGTTATTGTTTGCCGGATCTGGTAGATGAGCAGTTAGGGGAGAGTATGTTGGTTGTTGATGAGGCGGCTGCGATAGGCACCACTATGTTGACGCAGTGGCTGGACTCGTTCTCTCGCTTGATATTTTCTACCACTGTTCACGGTTACGAAGGCTCGGGTCAAGGTTTTTCACTTCGGTTTCAACAAACATTAACGCAGGTGATGCCACAGCATAAGCGTCTTACATTAACTAAGCCTATTCGTTGGGGAGAAGGAGACAAGGTTGAAGCATTTATTAATGCAGCATTTTTACTGAATGCAGACGTAGATAGCATTGATGACATTGAACGAATAGGAACGAATATTGTTGATATTGATGTTGAGGTGGGCGATGCAGCAGTAGATGGAGCTGACCATTTAATACACATTCGGCGTATTGATAGAGCGGAGCTTGTAAAGCAAACATCAATATTAACAGGGTTATTTGGATTGTTGATCACCGCTCACTACAAGACAACTCCGGGAGATTTGCGTAATTTATTGGACGGCCCTAATTTAGAGGTGTTTGTTGCGACGCATTATGACGGTGTTACTGAAAGGGTTTTGGGAGGTTTGTTATTAGCAAAAGAAGGCGCATTTGATGAGGCGTTAGCTTCTGCAATTTGGCAAGGACAGCGGCGCCCGAGGGGACATGTAATACCGCAAACACTGGCAGTGCAATGTGGTTATGAAGAAGGGTTGAAATCTAAGTCTGCGCGAATTATTCGAGTTGCTGTTAACCCACGTATGCAGCAGCAAGGACTCGGTAAGCGTTTAGTTATGGCTGCTGAGTCTTATTCCAAGTTGCAAGGGTTTGAATGGTTAGGTTCGAGTTTTGGTGCTACAGAGGCTTTGGTTAATTTTTGGCGTGCCTGTGGGTTGAGCCCTGTCAGGGTTGGCATATCGCTGGATGGGATAAGTGGTAGTTATTCTACCTTGGTATTGGCTCCGCTTTGTGAGGCGGTTGAGCCTGATTTTGTATTATTACGCAGGCAGTTTCATGACCATTTCTTGTTGGCACTTAAAAATTATTATCAAAAGATGCCCACTGAATTACTTTTGTGCTTTCTTAAAGGAGAAAAAGGAGAGGTTGCTACAGCTGACGCTAGGGCGTGTCAGCGAGATGTTGATGGTTTTTTACAGTATCAGTGGCCCTATGATGTGGTTTTTCCAAGTTTACAGCGATGGTTTTTGGGTTTGTTATTTTCGGGCAATGTTATTGCCTCTAACGATGATATCTCTGTGCTAATGGAGTTGTTTGTTCGTCAACAATCGTTGGAGCAAGCCGTTAAGTGCTGGGGAAAAGGCGGAGAGAAAGCGTTTATAAAAAGGCTCAAAATAGTTGTTGCAACTGTAAATGATAACATATCTCATTTACATTCGAGTTGAAATACTTATACTTGCCGCAACTTAGAGAGCTTTTTTTAGAGGAACGTCATGAAGTCAACTTTCAAAAAAACACGATTATCTATTGCTATTGCTGCTTCAGCATTCTTTGTCAGTGGGGTTGCTGTAGCTGATACCAATGCTGAAATTCAAAATCTCAAAAAGCGTATTGTGCAGTTAGAGCAGTCAATAATAGCGCAACAAACAAGTGCTCCAACTGAAAGTAAGAGCATCGAGATTAACATAAGCGGTGTTGTTGAAGTGGAAGCCGGTTATGTAAGAAATGATGGGTATGAAGGTAAAACTAGTAGCGACATCGTGTTGGCTACCGCTCAATTAGCATTTGAGGCAGATGTTGCTGAAGGCGTTAATGTTCAAGTAGCACTTTTGCATGAAGAAGACGATGACGGCACCGAGATAGAGGTTGATGAGGCGCATATATCATTTGAACGGGGTGTGATATTTGCGAGTGCGGGCCAGGTTTATGTACCGTTTGGTGGGTTTGCTTCCAATCTTGTATCTGACCCTTTGACACTTGAACTTGGCGAAACTCGAGAAACTGCTGTTGAGGTGGGAGTAAACGCGGGCCCTGCTGCTGCTTCTATCTATGTGTTTAACGGCGATGTTGATGATAATGGCGCAACTGACAGAAGTAAAACAGAAATGTACGGTGTGTCACTTGGTTTAGCCGATGGTGATGATGCCTTCTCTTATGAATTTGGACTTGATTATATAAGCTCAATTGCTGACACAGATACACTCCAAGACGCGA
The DNA here is from genome assembly GCA_913063495.1 of uncultured Gammaproteobacteria bacterium. GTDB lineage: Bacteria > Pseudomonadota > Gammaproteobacteria > Pseudomonadales > Ketobacteraceae > 42-54-T18. The sequence goes on from CAJXXT010000120.1 coordinate 16,348, forward strand.
TAGTGGGTGGTACTGTAGATGATTATGTTTCTGGTGTTTCCATTGATGCTTCTGTTCTCATGGGTGCAGCAAATGTAAATCTTGAATACACAACGGCGAGAGGGGAATTTGAAGCTAGCGAACTGGCATTTGATGGTAAGGGTGCAAAACCTGCAGCATTTAATGTTGAGGTTGGTTATGTTGTAAATGTAGCGGGCTTTGAGACTCAGCTAGCTGCGTCTTATCAACGAACAAAAGAGGCGCTAGCGTTAGGGCTTCCGGAAAAACGTATTGCTTTTGCTGCATCAACCTTGGTTGCAGAAAATACAAGTCTTAGTATCGAGTTGGCTCGTGATTATGATTATGGGCAGACTGATACAGGAACAGCGGAAGAGACTGCCGCCGAAGGAACTGGCGAAACATCTAATATGGCAACTTTTCAGCTGGCAGTAGCTTTTTAATATACGGTAGTTATGAGCGGGGCGTATGAAGCCCCGTTTAATGTTGAAATATTCGTTTATTACCTTTTTAGTTGATACTAATCAAATTCATTTTGTAACATGCGTTTTATGGTCTCCCAGTGACAAGTTTTCGTACCCGTTTTGGGAGGCTTTGGTGTTTTTTGAATTGGCGTTGCTTGTAGGTTACAACCATAATTTGCGGGCGGAGGGCGGTATCGCCTTGAGTCATTTGTCAGCTTCTGGGATGAACTGGTAGGGTAAAAATCCCCTTTCATGTTCATTAATTCGAATGGCTTTGCCGA
>CAJXXT010000121.1 GCA_913063495.1 uncultured Gammaproteobacteria bacterium
TACAGAATAAAGTTATCGTTATTACCGGGTCGGGGCGTGGCCTTGGGCAAGGAATGGCTGTCGCATTTGCAGCAAAAGGCGCAAAAATTGCGGTTGTTGATTTAAATGAAGACGATATCGCCACAACCGTCCAGCTCTGTAAAGATGCTGGCTCTGATGCAAAAGGTTATTCCGTAAACGTCGCCAAAGAAGACGATGTTGAAAAACTGTTCAACGATGTTGTTGCTGATTTTGGAGCCTTAGATGGCCTGATTAATAATGCAGGTATCACTCGCGATGGGTTATTAGTAAAAGCCAAAAATGGGAAAGTTGAAAAGAAAATGACATTACAACAGTGGCAAGCTGTTATTGATGTCAACCTAACCGGCGTCTTCCTTTGTGGTCGAGAAGCCGCAACCAAGATGATTGAATTGGGCGTTGACGAAGGCGTTATCATTAACATCTCCAGTTTGGCGCGCTCTGGCAGCTTTGGACAAACTAACTACGCTGCCGCTAAAGCCGGTGTTGCCGTTATGGTTGAGACTTGGGCTAAGGAATTAGCTCGCTATAATATCCGTACAGGTGCTATTGCACCAGGCACCATTAATACTGAAATGATCGCAGCGATGAAACCTGAAGCAAGAGACAGACTTGTTGCCGCTGTTCCATTAAAGCGCATTGGCGAACCAGAACATATCGCAAAATCCGCCGTCTTTATTTTTGAAAATGATTACTTTACAGGCCGAGTTATTGAAACTGATGGTGGTTTACGCTAACAAGTTGCGAGCTTAATCCTTGTTCGCTACATCATTGTTAACTCAATCAATGCTGATAACAGCTTGACCTCCACAGCTGAAATCAATCAACAAAAAATCCTGCAAGCGGTTGCTGCTATTCCAGAAGGCTATGTTTGTACCTATGGAAAAGTAGCAGAGCTTGCGGGTTTACCTCGTCATGCAAGACTTGTGGGCAATATATTAAAAAAACTACCCAACGGATCAAAAATCCCTTGGCATAGAGTGATTAATAGCCAAGGTAGACTCTCATTTCCTGAAGGCAGTGAACCCTGGCAGCATCAAAAAAAACGGCTTGAATTAGAAGAGATTGATTTTCTAAATGGAAAAATCAATCTAAAGCGCTATCTTTGGGAACCATAACCTCTTAACATGCTACAGCTTTCATTCATTTAAATATTCTACCCGCCCAATGAGTCAAATGAACTCCACTAATACCTCTCCAACGCCATCCCTTATTGAAGCCATTTGTAACCGTCGCATGTTAGCCTGTGTTTTTACCGGTTTCACCTCCGGTCTACCCCTTTATGTGTTAATCACATTAATTCCAGCTTGGCTGCGCTCCGAAGGTGTGGGGCTAAAAGAAATTGGCCTTTTTGCATTAATTCAAATTCCTTATACGTGGAAATTCTTTTGGGCGCCGGCGATGGATCGTTTTTCGTTACCTTTTTTGGGGTTACGTCGAGGCTGGCTTCTAATCACTCAAATAGCCCTGCTAATTAGCATTGTTAGCATGGGTGTGTTGGAGCCTCAAAATGCCATATGGGGCATCGCTTATTTAGCATTTGCTGTAGCATTATTTAGCGCAACTCAAGACATAGTGATAGATGCCTACCGCCGAGAATTACTCAACGATAATGAACTCGGCCTTGGAAGCTCCATCCATGTCAATGCATACCGAGTCGCGGGGTTAATCCCTGGCTCATTAGCATTAATCTTGGCAGACCATTTTGCATGGCAACAAGTATTCCAAATCACAGGCCTGTTTATGTTAATTGGAATAGGTTTTACATTGGTCATTAAAGAACCCAGCATTTTCGATCGCCCCAAAACTATTAGAGAAGCAATCGTTGACCCATTTAACGAATTCATAAACCGTAAAGGTTGGCAAGGTGCACTTCTAATTTTAGGTTTTATGTTTTTATATAAGTTGGGAGACAGTATGGCAACAGCCCTATCCACCCCATTTTATCAAGACATTGGCTTTTCATTGACCGAAATAGGCGTTGTTGCAAAAAATGCAGCCTTATGGCCAGCCATCATTGGCGGCATGTTAGGTGGCATTCTAATGATCAAAATAGGGATTAACAAAGCCTTATGGTTGTTTGGCGCTGTTCAACTAATTACTATTTTAGGATTCGCAGCCTTAGCGGAGATTGGGAATAACATTATCGCTTTAGCTATTGTTATTAGCATGGAATACCTTGGCGTAGGATTAGGAACAGCTGCGTTTGTCGCATTCATTGCAAGATCAACCAACCCGAAATATACCGCCACACAGTTCGCCCTATTCACAGCACTTGCGGCATTACCACGAACCTTTGTCAATTCCTCAGTCGGCTTCATCGTTGACAGCACAGGTTGGACTCACTTCTTCTTACTATGCACGGTGCTAGCCCTTCCAGGAATGGCTCTACTTTGGTTTGTTGCTCCGTGGTCAGAAACAGCCTCCACAGAAGCGCGTTCATCAAAAGAATAGTTTCTTCTTCTGCCAATCAGTGACACACAACCCAGATTCCCGGTAATTGCCCTGTTAAGGTAAGCTTAAACACGTCTATTATATCTCAGTAAATTGTCAAAAAGATGATGAGAATTAGACAGATAGGCTTCTGTCTACCACACTAATAAGAATAAAAATGAAAAGCTGACCTAGACCTATGCCAAATGCCGACCTCCCCATTCTGGTTGTTGATGATGCCCGCTTTAGTGGTGCGGTTATCACTCGAACATTAAAATCTGCTGGCTACAAAGATGTTAGAACCGCCAACAGTGCTATTGCAGGCTTAGAAGCATTAGAAAATCGAGCTGTTAGTGTACTTATTGCTGATTGGCTGATGCCTGAAATGGATGGTTTAGAGCTCGCTGGGCGCGTTCGTCAATTAGACGAAGCAACAAATCACTTTACCTACATTATCTTACTTACAGCTAAAGAAGGCACCAAGGTGCTTGCTCATGCTTTTGACAATGGTGTGGATGACTTTATCAACAAGTCAGTGATGAATCAGCAATTATTGCCAAGGGTATACGCTGCTGACCGCTTGGCAGGCATCCAAAACCGTTTGTTAAAAGAAAACCAACTGCTCATTGAATCCAATCAACGATTAAAGAAAAATAATCTGTTAGACCCTCTTACAGGGCTTGGCAATCTTCAGTATGCGGTTCGCCGCTTAGATGATGCCATGCAACATGCAGAATCTCGTGGGGGTGCAGCCTGCTTTTTGTTGATAACCATTGATAATTACAATGAATTAAAGCGCATGCACGATAAACAAATCCTAAGGCAAATCATTGTTGCCGTAGGTAGGCGCCTACGGCAACTCGTAAGGCCACTTGACATTGTTTCTCGAATCAGCACCGATGAATTTGCCGTTATAACTCATCAAGATGACATCCAGCACTGCAACGCAGCAACTTATCGTCGCATTTACGATGCATTAAATGTCAAAGCCATAAAGACGTCAAAGGGGTTCATCTCTATTAAAGCCGCTATGTGTATGTCTGCAGCTGATAGCGCTACTTCATTCCCTAAGCCTGAAAAAATGATATCTGTAACCAAGCATCAAATTAATCAAGCTCGTAACACTGGACGCTTAATGGTGATAAAATGGCGCCCAACGAAAAAAACGGACGACTAAACATCTCAGCATGCTAGAAGATCATTGGTACATTTTAGGTGCAGGTGCAATCGGCTCACTGTTTGCCTGTCAATTTGAAAGAGCTAATATCCACTCAACACTACTAATTCGATCAGCCTCATCCGCTCACTCGCTCGCCGAAAAAACATTCAAGTCTATTGCTGTAACTTTTTTAGATGAAAGTAAGCATAACTTCTCTATACAAACACAGCCATCGGTTCAATCATCTATCACAGGATCAAAAGAATCACTTTCTACCCTTCCCATTCAACAACTGATTCTTGCCACTAAAGCACACCAGAGCCAGATAGCAATTGATAATATACGATCACGATTAGCCGAGAAGGCCATCATTGTTGTTATGCAAAACGGAATGGGAGTCGCAGAGCAACTACAGGCTCAATTGCCTCAATGCAGGATTTTTGTTGCAACAACAACGGAAGGAGCACACCGACCAACAACAAACTCACTCATACATGCAGGGGCCGGCGAAACATGGATAGGTTACCTTCCCTCAAACGGTCAAAAGGATTACCACACAGAATCTATTACCGCTCAAAGTATCGCTAAACAGTGGCAAAAAACCGTATTATCCATTCACTACGATCACAATATAATTCAACGATTATGGACAAAGCTTGCGATCAATTGCGCAATAAACCCACTAACCGTTAAATATCAATGTAACAATGGCGCGCTACTTAAAAAACCTGAAGCCCTACAACTTATGGAGAAGGTCTGCCAAGAACTGCAGCAGGTAATGACAGCAAGAGGCATACACTCACCCTCAAACCTATTTACCACGGTAAAACAGGTCGCAAAAAACACCCACAGCAATATATCCTCAATGCTCCAGGATAATAGAAATCACCAGCCCACAGAAATCCACTTCATTAACGGCTATATAGTTAATGAAGGTAAGACTCTCGGCATCCCAACCCCTGCAAATCAGGCATTAGCGCTAGAAATAACACACGTAGACATACCGAAATAGCTTAGGGGCCTAATCGACTATGGTTTTAATGCAGGCTAGCGTCAAAGGCCTCCCAGGCCGCTTTCTGCACCGAAGTGGTAATACCGGTTGGGGGGGTGCATTTCTGTCAAGCGCTCTATTGCTGTCTGCGCATGCAGTTGACACGCCACCTCCAGCTCTGCACTATTATCCTGACCAACACAGATTATATAAACAAAGTTGGCTGTCGCTTCTAGCTGCCCCAGCACATACTCTTCATGCGGCTTTCCTCTATGTGTCAACGCTGTTCTTACCGCCGCATCGAGTAACGCTTGAAGTTGCTCTTCATATATCTCTATTTTGTCCATAACATCATCCTTTATAAATCCTTGGTTCCTATACTCCACAACATCTCTGTTAGTTTCACTCACTCCAAACAGAGCGTACACGCACCTATTTCAATTAGCATCCAGTGCATTTGACCCTGACTCCGTTAACCCGTACAGTGCCAGCCATCAACAAGCAACCTGCTATTTTAACCAGCAACAGGAACCGCTATGGGCCATCGCCTTTCAAAAATATATACGCGTACTGGAGATGACGGTACTACTGGATTGGGAGACGGCTCCCGAATTGAAAAAGATAGTATAAGAGTAGAAGCATATGGCACTGTTGACGAGTTAAATAGTTGCATTGGTATGGTCATATCGCAATTATCGTCAAGCCTAACAACAAATAGCAAACACCCACTAAACGAGTGGCTGTCAGAAATACAACATGATTTGTTTGACCTTGGGGGCGAGCTTTGCATTCCTGGCCATATCGCCCTGACCAATACCCCCATTGATACCCTCGAACATCAAATTGATACCATGAACATAGACCTGCCGATGTTAAAGGAATTCATTTTGCCAGGAGGAAACCAACCCGCTGCAACCTGCCATCTAGCAAGAACCATTTGTCGACGAGCAGAGCGAAACGTCCATACATTATCGCATACCGAAACCATCAACCCCTTCGGCTTACATTATTTAAATCGACTTTCTGATTGGTTATTTGTCACCGCTCGCATCATTGCTCGTTTAGATAATGGTACAGAAGTTTTATGGAATCGCCAGCGATAATGCGAGAGTTAATACTCGGAGGAGCTCGTTCCGGAAAAAGCCGAATGGCAGAAGTAAAAGCAAACGCCAGCGGGCTTGATGTAACGTATATTGCCACGGCAACGATTTACGATGATGAAATGCAACAACGTGTTAATCGTCACAAAGATGACCGCCCTGAGCATTGGTCATTAGTTGAAGAACCCATTTATCTTGCTGATACCATAACAGCTATCACCTCCCCCCAATGTATTCTTGTAGATTGTTTAACACTTTGGGTAACTAATCTTTTGATGAAAGAAGATGATATTTTTTTTGCGCAACAAAAATCGGCGCTATTAAAGGCTATTCACAATAGTCAATGCCACCTGATTCTGGTGAGCAACGAAACAGGTATGGGCGTTATTCCTATGGGAAAAATCACACGCCGCTTTGTTGATGAGTCAGGATGGCTACACCAGGAAATAGCCGCTATTGTTGAGCAAGTAACACTATCCGTTGCTGGCCTCCCTCATATATTAAAATCACATACCGCTTAACGTTTTGAGAGCCTTTTATGTCATCCTCTACATCCACCAATTCGCCTTCTGATCACATGAAAAAAGAATTATTAGACAACATTCTCAACAACGATACCGTTTTTCGTAACCCATGGTGGCAACAAGCACCACTAGCCATTGATCCTAGCATTATTGAACAAGCCCAAGCCCATCAAAATAGTTTAACTAAACCACAGGGCTCTCTTGGTGACATAGAGGATATCGCGATACGGTTGGCGGGTATTCAACAAAAAATCAAACCCTCTATTGATAACGTTGGGGTGTATGTTTTTGCTGCCGATCACGGCATTATGGAAGAAGGGGTTTCTGCATTTCCTCAAGCCGTTACCGCGGAGATGTTAAAGAACTTTGTCTCTGGTGGCGCAGCTATTAGTGTTCTGTCAAAAAACATAAACGCCGACCTAGTTGTGGTTAATGTCGGCTCATTAGCAGATGAAAAGGAGCTTCCTGCCGTTGTTCACCGTGTGGTGAACAAAAGTAGCGGTAACATCGTAAAAGAACCTGCAATGAATCAACAACAATTTGAGCAAGCCATGTCTGTCGGTTCAGAAATGGCAGAAAACGCCCGCTTTCATCATCAGCATTTATTCGTTGGTGGAGAAATGGGTATTGGCAATACATCGGTAGCTTCTGCACTAATTTGTCACTTTACCAAAAATAACGCAGCAGATATTGTTGGCCCTGGCACCGGATTAGATGATGCGGGCATTCAGCACAAACAACAGATAGTCGATCAAGCTATTGCTACACACAAAGCGTCCATTCATTGCCCTGAAGATGCATTAATATGTTTGGGTGGTTTTGAAATTATCGCGCTGGTTGGCGCTTATATAAGGGCTGCTCAATTAGGTATCGCCGTATTGGTGGATGGTTTTATTTGTAGCGCAGCAGCGCTAGCGGCAACACGACTGAACCCAGAAGTAGCGCCTTATTTATTTTACTGCCACCAATCAGCCGAACCTGGACATCAGGCTGCACTCACCGCATTAAATGCAAAACCATTATTAAATTTGCAGTTGCGCTTAGGTGAAGGTAGCGGTGCGGCACTTGCGGTCCCATTGTTCAAACTCGCAATTGCTCTTCACAACAATATGGCAACGTTTGCTGAAGCTAGTGTTTCCGATACGACAGCATCTGAAACTACGACGTCAAATCAAGATGCATAAAAAGCAGCAAACACCCAGAACAGTTGTTCTTGATTTTGTTCGCCACGGAGAACCCGAAGGCGGCACAATGTACCGCGGTAGCCAGGATGATCCGTTGTCTGCAATCGGCTGGCAACAGCTTCGGTCGTCAACAGAGCAAGCTATCCAACAAGGCACACAGTGGCAAGAAGTCATCACCTCCCCCATGTTACGCTGCTGCGAATTTGCGAAAACACTTGGTCAACAGTACAGCCTTCCTCTATCAACAGTACACAACTTAAGAGAATTATGCTTTGGTGATCTGGAAGGCTTAACCCCCCAGCAAGCATGGACACAATATCCAACACTACTCGCAGCCATGTGGGAAAACCCTAACGCACATACACCACCAAATGGAGAGCCCTTTAAGGCGTTCTGTGACCGTGTAGAGCACAGCGTCACAAATATCATCCAACAACAGCTGTCAAAGCACAGCGTTAGTTCCAGTGCACCTCCACACCTATTGTTAGTGGTTCACGGTGGGGTCATTCGTGCAATATTACACCGTTTATTAAATGTACCTGCCAGTGCAACATTTCAATTTGATGTACCCTTTGCCGCTATCACTCGATTGGTGGCCTACGCAGACACACCTTTTGATGCAAATAAAAAGAGCACGTTCACTGTTTCATTAAAAAATCTTAATGGGATATTACCTGCAAACTCAGTTATCGAAAAAACAACCAGCACAACAAGCTCATGACAAAACCCCTTTGCTTTGCCATATTATTTCTCACACGCCTCCCTGTACCAAAAGCATGGCAGCACTTTGATACACAAACACAACGTCAATCTATTTATTGGCACCCTGTGGTCGGCTTACTTATTGGTGCAATCCTCCTTGGCTTTCACCACGCTATACAATCAACAGGGCTTGCTACTTATCCACTCCCAGCCGCAGCATTGGTTGGTTTAGCTTGGGTTCTCATTACCGGCGGACTTCATTTAGATGGGCTTGGAGACTCTGCTGACGGTTGGTTAGGCGGTTACGGTGACAAAGAGCGTACTTTAACCATAATGAAAGACTCGTACAGTGGTGCTGCCGCCGTTATCGCAATTAGCAGCGTCTTATTACTAAAAGTCTGCGCATTAGCCGCCGTACTACAGATCAACTCTGCTTGGCTACTGGCAATACCCTTATTGGCTCGCACGTGCAGCTTATTGCTATTTTGCACCACAGCCTATGCTCGACCAGAAGGGTTAGGCACTCCGTTCTCTCAAGGTTTAGATATTGGTATCATTATTAGCTTGATACTTGTCATTGCTGCCTCAATTGCTTGGTTCTATGGCTTTCAGGGAGTTGGGCTTTGTATATGCCTGTTGATACTCACTGCTGGTCTGCGGCATCAAATGATACAACGAATTGATGGCGTCACTGGCGACACCGCTGGAGCAACCATTGAACTTACAGAAGCTTTTGGCTTAGTTTTTATTTTAATGCTGTCCTAGCCTGCTTAATATTCACTTAAGAAAACGCCTTTATAATGAACTTCATAACTGCATATCCTCACGATCTTAATTGGCAACGACACACAGAAAAATCTGACATCACCGTTCAATGGGCAACGGTAAAAAACTCCTCATTTAAAGCAGTCCGAGGTGAAATGATGGTACAAGCATCAATTAATCAATGTATCAATCAGCTCAAAAATGGCAACGCACTTCAAGATTGGATAGACGGGTGCATCCAATCGATACTACTTCCGAATACCAGCAGCAAAAAAGAAATCAGCTATGAAGAAAGCAGTGATGAACAGTTTATCGCACAGTTAATTTACGCCGTTCCTTGGCCGCTAAAAAACGTCATCTCTACTGAATTAAACACATTAACATGGAGTAATGAGGGTACGCGAGCACAGCTGTATTACCAAACCGTCACCCCCCAACACTCTTCCGAAAAACAACATCTCAAAAAATGCCACCCCATGAAACACACTGAGGGCATTTGGATTGTCGAAGCCATTGACGAAAGCATCAGTCGCATTTCCCACGCAGGTTTCGCTGATCCTGGTGGAAAGATTCCTGCCCCGTTACTTAACAGTTCGGCACTGAACGGTCAAGAATCAAGCTTCATCGCTCTTAGAAAACAATTACAAAAACACGCATAACTCTCGCTACACTTGATTCATGACTAACGCATAAATTACCAATATAAGACTTTTTCTATCGATGACAATAAAGATAACACTACAGGTTAAAGAGAAAATCGATATCAACATGCTCTTCAAGAAGATCCGCTAAACGGTCTAATTCTTTTTCACGAAAAGCCTGATAATCAAATGATTCCGGCTTTTTTAATCCCGCCCAACGCAATAACGATTGGCAGCTTTCAGGGTGATCAAATACACCGTGTAAGTAGGTTCCTATCAATTGACCTGAAGGGGATAATACACCTTCATTTCGCTCGCTATCTAACCGCACAAAAGGATGCTGCAAATCAGAACCGTTCGTTACACCACAATGTATTTCATAACCCTCTACCCCGGCAGCATCTGACACCAACCTTCCTTGCACTTGAGTAAGCTGCTTCTCTGATGCGAGTGTTGTTTCAACATTCAAAAAACCCAACCCATCACTACTGCCCGCGTCACCTTCTATTCCTTCTGGGTCATGAACCGCCAAACCAAGCATTTGATAACCACCACAAATACCTATCACCTTTCCGCCCCAACGCAAGTGTCGCGCAATGGCCGCCCCCCAGCCATTGCCTTTTAATAACTGCAAATCAGAACGAACACTTTTACTACCGGGCAAGATAATGACATCTGCTGGAGGAATGACCTGTCCTGGCTTTACAAACGTCACGTTAACCTGGGGGTGCTGACGCAATGGGTCAAAATCCGTATGATTACTGGTTCTCGCCAATACCAATACAGCAACCTCTAATCGATCCCCCTCCCCCGTATTACTATTCCCCACAGACAAAGAATCTTCGGACTCCAAATGCAAGTCCATCAAATAAGGGATAACCCCAACATTAGGTTTACCTAGGCGCTCTTCCAACCAATCAATACCGGGTTGTAAAATCGTAACATCACCACGAAAACGATTAATTAGGGTACCAATGGTACGCGCCTGCTCAGATTCAGATAACAACTCCAATGTTCCTACCAGGTGTGCGAACACCCCACCACGATCAATATCTGCTACCAGCAAAACCGGGCAATCGACCGCTTCGGCAAACCCCATATTCGCTATATCATTCTCTCGCAGATTAATTTCAGCTGGAGACCCCGCGCCTTCTACCAAGATCAAATCATATTGTTCAGATAAACGTTGGTAACTTTCTAATACAGCACCTCGAACGACACGCTTATACTCATGATAATGAACCGCATCCATATTCCCAATCGCTTTACCATGAACAATAACCTGCGCTCCAACGTCGGTATTTGGCTTTAACAATACAGGGTTCATATCAACCACCGGCTGTAACCCACAAGCCATAGCTTGCACAGCCTGAGCTCTGCCAATTTCTCCGCCATCTGCCGTTACCGCACTGTTTAGCGCCATATTTTGTGGTTTAAAAGGAGCGACAGAAATACCTCTGCGCTTGGCAATACGACACAGCCCCGCTACAACCGTGGACTTACCTGCATCAGACGTTGTGCCTTGCACCATTAGAGTGTGTTGCTTACGAACAGATAACGCTTCATCAAGTATTTTCATGGTACCATGCCGATCTTTATTTACGAGTTTACGTTTATTACTTATGTCGTTAACCATCATAAGCATGCTTACCACAAGTTCTCTCATCATTGGTGCTGCGCTGGTATTAGATTTCTGTTTAGGGGAACCTAAGCGCTTCCATCCGCTGATTGGATTTGGCAATATCGCAATATGGGTTGAACGTAAACTTAATCAACCCAGCCTACGATTAGGCCGCTATATTAGCGGTTTATTTGCCTGGATGCTGCTAATTTTACCCATCACTGCGGGGGTATTTTTTTTCGAATTACATTTAGGTGGCACTTTCAACATAATTATCGAAGTGGTTTTACTCTACTTATGTATCGGCTGGAAAAGCCTAGTACAACACGTCAGCGCTATTCAACTCGCTTTACAACAACAAAACATAACCCTTGCTCGGGAACGTACTCAGTATATTGTCAGCAGAGACGCAAACACTCTAAATGAGCAGCAGATCAGCCAAACCGCCATTGAATCCATGTTAGAGAATGGTAATGATGCTATTTTTGGATGCCTATTTTGGTTTCTTGTGGCAGGTGCTCCTGGTGCAGTCATGTATCGACTTGCCAATACATTGGATGCTATGTGGGGTTATCGAACACAACGTTACGGGCAGTTTGGTTGGGGGGCTGCAAAATTGGATGATTTATTGAATATTATACCGGCTAGACTCTGCGCATTGTCATACGCCCTACTCGGCAATACCCGTCGAGCATTACATTGCTGGCAATCTCAAGCACACTTACTTTCGAGCCCAAACGGCGGTCCCGTTATGTCCAGCGGTGCGGGCAGCCTGCAAGTGATTTTAGGAGGCCCGACGCATTATCACGGCAAACTTGTCGACAAGCCGTTTTTTGGTGAGGGTTTAGAGCCTTCTGGGGATGACATTCACCGCACGATAAACTTGGTCAATCGAACCGTATATTTATGGTTTCTCGTTATTTTCTGCTCTGGGCTTGCGTATGGACTGGCGCACGCAATAATCAGGGAGCTTTATTTATGACCTTCACGCTAACACGCTACACAGCGCCCAGCGAACTCACGCACGGTGGAGGTATTATCGAGGTCGCTAAAGCTACGGGAATACCACCTAAACACTGGATAGACTTATCAACGGGTATTAACCCTAATGGCTGGCCGGTACCCGCGCTGCCCGCATCAACATGGCAGCGCTTACCTGAATCTAATGATGGCTTGGAACAAGCAATACAACAATACTACTCCCCTGATATAAAAAGCCGTCTTACCAATTTTATTATTACCGCCGGCAGCCAATCTGCCATTCAGTTACTGCCCCAAGTATTTTCAAAAGGTACCGTATGGGTACCAGAAGAAGGTTACTCAGAACACCCCTACTGGTGGGACTTTTTCCAGCACAAGGTCTTCCTCTATAGCCCGAATGATTTAGAACAACTGTTAAATCAAGAGAAAGGTACCCCGCTACCTTTTGACACCTTACTAATCATTAACCCTAACAACCCAACCACCCAGACTTACAAAAAAATCTTTTTAGAAAAGCTGCTTAATATTATTAAAGCAGAAGGTAAGCGTTTAATTATTGATGAAGCATTTCTCGATACACAATCAGAACATAGCCTACTCAGCCACAGTAATAACAAGCACGTCGTTATCCTAAGATCACTGGGGAAATTTTTTGGTCTAGCAGGTATCCGTTGCGGTGTATTGTTTTCTCATGCATCACTGTTAAACACCGTACAACAACATCTTGGCCCCTGGCAAGTTGCAACACCCTCTCGGTGGGTTGCCACCCAAGCCCTCAACGATACTAAATGGCAAGAAGAAGCTAAAGTAACACTTAAGAATACTAGCTGTCGACTTGAAAAAATATTACAACAATACCTTTCATCAAACGACATCACATCACTCAATCGCAGTGATTATTTTTGCTCTATTCTATTTTCTAATATTGAAATACAACAAACTATCTACCATCAGCTGCAAACACACGCCATACTAGTTCGGCTATTTCACAATAGCCCTAGACTTCGGATCGGGCTACCAAAAAACGAACGAGAATGGGAAAAATTGACATTAGCATTAGACAAGATACAAACCATAAAAATAACACCTAAAACAAAACACATTTGACGCCTTTTCCACTAGCGTTTCCAGCCCTTGGCGTACACCCTATCAAGCAACCTCTACTCTATTTCGACCATTCCCCTTAGCTTGATATAGCGCATCATCGGCTTGTTGAAGTAGATTTTTTGAACCAACCTCATCATTCGGTATCGTTGTCGCAATACCAATACTTACCGATAAATCAACTACCGAACCATCATACCGATATTGAATGCGCTCCACTTCCTGTCGAATAAGCTGCGCTACACTGCTACTCCCACTGTCATCGGTATCAGTCAACAGTACAACAAACTCTTCGCCGCCATAGCGAAATGCCATATCTCCCGGACGTTGACTATGTACATGTATCGCTTGTGCAACGAGTCGAATACATTCATCACCCACAAGATGACCATAAGTGTCATTAACCCGTTTAAAATGGTCAATATCGATCACCATTATCGATATTGATGATTGGCTTCGAAACGCCCTTTTATACTCTGAAATGTAGCAGCCATCAAAATATCGTCTATTTTTCAATCCTGTTAACTGATCCGTAATACTGAGTAATTCTAGCCGTTTTTTTGCCTCAAGCAATTCCGCTGTTCGTTGCTCGACCTTACCCTCGAGCTCCCGTTGCGCCTGTGCCTGTATACGGATTTTTTCTTCATGAGATCGATTTAGCTCTGTCGCCAAATGCAAGGATATGTCCGTGGCTTGTTTGGCCATTTGACGTTGCCGATTAAATCGATCTCCCAACGCAAACGACAACAACAACACTTCTAAAGAGATCCCCACTCGCTGAACACTTTCCGAAAATAACGTGTGAGGTATATGGCCTGCCAACATTAATGTATATACCGACGTACCGAGTAACAGTACAAACCAAGCCACTGTAAAGTACCTCGCCGCCATATTCCCTTTACGCCACTCGTGAGCCGACAAAACAATAGTTCCCGCGCTCAAAACCAGCCCCATATATTGTCCAAGAGGGGCAACATAAATCTCTCCAACAAAAAAACTAATCAAGATAAATGCCGCATACAAAATAACAAGAGAGCCAATCACTTTGTGCATTATCGGATTTGCGTCTTTCAAACCCAGAAATGCATCGATAAATAAGGCCCCCACCAGAAAACTTAACCCCGCAAACAACACCAGCGCGTGATCATTCAGCCAAGTTGAGTCTTGCCACAAATACTGAAAACCATACCCCGTAATCGATGCTTCATATAACGATACAAAAGCCACAAATATAGCGTAATAAAGGTAACTCACATCACGCGTATAAAACCACACACCAAAGTTATAGATACCCATCACAATAACTAAACCAAAGAATAGACTTAGTAATGTTTGCGTAGCAGTTTCGTTCTCCCAATACGAATCAACATCCCATATCTCTATTGGCAGCAGAATAAGACTAGAGGTTGTGATTTTTATCAAATATTCAACCTGTTTTTTCGGCTCCAAATTCTGAGGAAAGATATATGCTCGATTCCTTAACGGTCGTTCATGGGATAACACATGATCTCCCTGCACACCTTGCCGTACAACCAAACCATCATTATCTACTCGATATAACTCAATGTTATCAATAAAGGGCCAGTCTATTTCCAACAACGTCATCCGCATATTGCGCGACGTATTAATAACAAAAAAAGATAACCACAGAGTGTCGTCAGAATAGAACAAATTCAGCGATTCCCCGGGGGAATCTAACCAACGAAAAGATGCCCGCTGCTCTACTATTTTCTCAGCAGTGACATTTCTGGTTTCATCCAAGAAATACGATACTCCCTGCAAGACTGAAATGGAGTTGTCATTTTCAAAAAATGAAATTACTCGTTGATTTTCAAAAGCATACAAGGGGCGAAAGACAGAAAGTACTATACCAATCAATACCGCAACAGGCACAAATGCACACGCTCCACCTAGTCTACCCATTGAACATTTCAAGATTATTGCCTCAAGGCTAGTTCTTCGCTACCCCCTTTACTATAGCAGTCCATTCAACCCCATTACTGCTTTACGCTATATGATTATTTCGAATTAATATTTGGCGTAAAAAAATCCAATGTTATTGTGATAACTCAGTCACACATTGTTCGACAGGTGAACAACATGCACGTAAGAAATGGTGAACATGGTAAGACGTGGTTTCGATGCGACCGTTTTATTCATTCCCCCGAAGGTTGGTTCTTTACAACGCGAGAAGCAACTCAAGAAGGCCCGTTCCAAAGCCATAGAGATGCGGAACGTGAGCTTGGTTATTATATTCGAACACAAAATATGTGGGAATCTATTGCCATTGCAGACAACACACACTAACCGTCATTTCCCGGAACGTTTGATTCGGTAGTGAATGTTGACTATACACACTCGACAATCACTTAAATAAAAAGTGATTGCCTCCGTGGGCTGTGCCTGCGTATCCTACACCGCTTCCCCCCTACAATAACAAACGACGAATATCACTGATTTGATCCGCCAAATAACGTGTAAAACGCGCGGCTTGAGCACCGTCAATCACCCTGTGATCATAAGATAATGACATGGGTAACATCAACCTAGGTACAAATTCATCCTGTTGATAAATAGGTTTCATTTGAGATCGAGACAAACCCAAAATAGCCACTTCAGGCCAATTTACAATCGGTGTAAAAGCGGTACCGCCAATCCCACCCAATGATGAAATAGAAAAGCAACCTCCTTGCATATCATTGAGTGACAACTTCTTATCCCTCGCTTTGGCACTTAATACCTGCATATCTTCTGCTATATCTAAAATGCTCTTTTTATCCGCATCCCGAATAACAGGAACCACTAATCCATTTGGTGTATCCACTGCGATACCAATATGGCAATACTGCTTCATAATTAACGTTTCCCCATCTTGCGATAGAGAACTATTAAATCGAGGGAATGCTTTTAGTGCTTTCGCACAGGCTTTCACCATAAATGCCAATAACGTTAGCTTAATACCCTGCTCTTTATAAGCGCCTGCTTCAGCTTTACGAAACACTTCTAACTCCGTTACATCAGCCTCATCAAACTGTGTTACGTGAGGAACATTAACCCAGCTACGGTGTAAGTTAGATGCCGATACTTTATTGATACGTGACAATGTCTGTTCTTCAATCTCACCAAATTTGGAGAAATCGATTTTTGGCAACACAGGCAACCCTGAACCTTCAGCCACAACGACTTGAGATTTATCCGTCATTGCTTGCTTCACATAACCAAACACATCATCCTTTAATATTCGATTCTTAGGCCCTGTTGCAACCACCTGAGCCAAATCCACCCCAAGCTCACGGGATAAACGCCGCACAGCGGGCCCAGCATGAACGGTTTTTGTTGATTTTGTCAAAACCGGATTCGCTGCCGGAGCTGAAGGTTGTTTCTTCACTTCAGGCTCGGCCTTTGCCTCCGATACATTTACAGCATTAGCTGTGACGTTGCTCGTAGCACTGTTGTCATCATTACCAGCATCAACATTAACTACTGTTTCCAAACGAAGTAGTTCACTGCCTTCCGATACTTTATCTCCTACAGAAACTAGCAGCTCTTTTACCGTGCCTGCATCGGAGCATGGCACCTCCATGGTTGCTTTATCCGTTTCTAACACTACGGTTGTATCTTCTACCGCAACGACATCACCTACAGCGATATTAATTTCAATAATTTCTACATTCTCACTGCCACCGATATCGGGGACAAGAATGGTTTTAATACATGT
>CAJXXT010000122.1 GCA_913063495.1 uncultured Gammaproteobacteria bacterium
CCACCTTTAAACTTTGTCTTCATTTGAAGATTAGTATCCATCGTTGCCATTGCAGAGGACTCAACTTTAATCATTTCGTTTGCGGGCAATTGAACGGTCACAAACCCATAATCTGGATCGCCGTCTATTGTAAAATTCAACCCTCGAAATGTTTCTTCGCTAGAATTACTAATATCAACCACAACATTGGATGATATTGAATCTGCAGCGCTGCTTTCTACTTCGACACTTTCTACTTCAATATTTTCTACCGCGCTTACTGTTGGATTCGTTGCTTCGCTTTCTCCTGTATTGACCGCTGCATTGACAACTTCATTCTCCCTTGCAGTAGAGATAACTATACACTCAACACCAATACCAATTAACGCCTCTTTAAACTGATCTGCTTTTTCTAATGTAATACCTTTTTTAATCGCAATCGGTGCTTTTTTTATCGTATTCTCAGCTTGTGCTATTGAGATAGAAAATAATTTTGCAAATGCTGATATTGCATCTTCTCTCTGTTGATATTCACTGATATCACCGGTGATTTTTACGGTATAAGTTTCCATGTTCTGTCCTTCATATGATCTCGTTAATGCTGTCTCTAATACAACGTTATTGCTAGCGCTGTTGATAAGTCTTATCTACTTGGCATTGTCTACTTGGCATTTTCCACCAAGATTACGCTCTACGCTCTCGCAGACTGCTCGCCATCACTTGGCCAAAACTACGCGGGTTATGAGATTGGCACCAAACAGTTCCTTTCCCAGAAAACTTACACACCAATCCTTCACCACCTAATACTGATTGGATCCAACTACTACCAGCTTTAGTGATAGAGAAATCCAACGTTTCATTAAATGCAACAATATGTCCGCTATCAACGATATATTCACCGTCAACTTCAACCGGATAAATAGCACCAAAAGAACTCACAATCACTTTTCCTTTACCACTTAAATTAACCCAAAAAACACTTTCTCCTGAGAATATCGATTTAAATCCCTGCCAACCTAAATCAATTTCAATCCCATCTTCACAAGCCAAAAATGAACTGCCCTGCACGATAAGATTTTCACTGTCCAAATCTAACGCAAACATATCACCCGACAATGCGGTACCTAACCACACCTCACCATCACCTTTTAATGGTTCAAAGTGGTTAAGAAAAAGAGATTCTCCTGCAATTTTACGTTTAATCGCTTTTAATATCCCTCCACTACCCTTTTTATGGGTTGTCGTGGTGATATCCATATTGCCGCTCATTGCTATCATCGCGCCGGATTCTGCAGTACAGGTTTCACCCTGTTGTAACGTTACTTTGGCGGCAGTATTTCCTGGCTGGTGTACTAATTCTACTTGCATTGTTATTGTCCTTTTCTACCAATAGGTATGATCTATCAAAACGCATGGTTTACCAAAACTTAGGGTTCAACCAACTCGTCAAACCAGAAATACTACGTGTTTGTATAACAATTTTTCCTTTTCCTTCAACACGCGTTACTAAACCTTCGCCACCAAAAAAGCTTGAAAAAATACCCCCTGCCAACTGTAGCTTTAACTTTATAGAAGGCTCATAAGCTACCAGGTGGCTACTATCTACAATATATTCACCATCAATTTCTTTTTCCACTAACGCTCCATAAGCGCCATACCATACCGTGCCTTCTCCGCTCACAACCATACGAAACAAACCTTCTCGAGCAATCAATGACGTAAACCCTGCCCAATTCAGCCCCATTTTCACACCATCCGTACACGCTAGAAAAGCACCCGGCTGCAAATACAACATCTCACCACTCAGCTTCACGCTCCGTATTTCACCCGGCGTTGGCTGTACAATCGTTAACTGACGACTACCCTCAGTGTTATTGGTAAATTGACTAATAAACAGTGTTTCGCCACCTAGAAATTTTCGAAGAATTCCTTTAATAAATCCGCCATTCAGCTGCGCAGCTAAATCCAGGTCTGCCGCCATACTGGACATAGCATCGGATTCCGTTGTCAGTGTTTCGCCCGGCTCAAGTTCTACATCAATATAAGAAAAGGCTTTACTACCCTTGATTTCAGTTTTCATAGTTTCCTTCAATCCTCTAGGATTCTGTTAATTCTGTAGTTGTTTCTGTAGTGCTCTCTGTAGTGCTCTCTGTAGCTGCTTCTATAGTTACCACAAACTTCTTCACAGCCTCTTTCAACGCTTCAAACTGCTCAACAAATGCTAAATATGGCACTTCTTTGTTTTTACTGTTTTTTTCCACTAACGATAAGATATAGGCAATTCGTTCTTCCGTCGCCGGATGTGTACTTAATAGCCCTTCTGCTGCGATCATTAATTCACGAGTTGTTTCATCTTCCACTTTCTCCAACTGCTTTTTCTGTTCAGCCACCAGCTTTTCAAAGAAACTAGCCAAACCTTTAGGGTCAATATTCGCCCGAGCTAACAACTCATAACCTTTTTCATCGGCCTCTCGTTCAAAACCTCGAGAAAATTGCTGATTCAACAATAAGGGCGCTGCGTCCGCAACCATTGCCAACAACCCGCTAACATCACCCAATAATAGATCAACACTTAAATAGACACTGGCCGCGCTAATAATATTACGAACACTATGCTGTTCTGTAACATGAGACAACTCATGAGCTAACACCCCCAACATTTCATCCGCAGAATCTGCAGCCAAAATCAACCCACTATTAATCACCACAAATCCACCCGGTAATGCAAAAGCATTAATTTCAGGGTCATTAACAATAGAGAATTGTGGTGTAAATCGAGGATTACCCAAAGCCACTAGTAAAGGATCAACAATAGGCAGTAGATAATTTTTTGTATCCTCCTTTGACATTAGCTGCTCACCCACTTGATATTGAGCATAAACAGTTTCACCCATTTTTTGCTCCCACTCTGCAGGCACTTGTTTAGCAGCAATACCTGTTAACGTATCCATTGATGAAAACAACACCAGGGGAATCATCACAATCGCCACCAATACAGCAACGACCACTGTATGATTAAACCAACGTGTACGTTTGGCTTTTTGCAACTGCAAAGCAATAGAAGGCACATTTTGTAACAATGGGTTATTCAGAATACCGCGATCGCTTGTGTAAAATGACCATTCCACCCGTGATGAATGCCGGATAAAAACTAAACGATCACTGGCCCCACCAAGAGTAAATTCACAACCCTCAATAGAAAAACTTTCACTTCTAACATCACTAGCCCCAGGCTCAAAACGAATCATTCCTGCAGACACAATTATTGTGCCTGATGCTTTTCCATTGGGTAAACTTTTATGAAATCCGTGACCTTGATACATTCCATTGTGATCCGCACTTTCCATTTAACAACTCCAACTATATCTATAGTAACTTGAAGGTAAAAACAGCTATCGACTCTACCATAACCATCATAGGTTGCACTGTTCTTCTCAGCAGGTAACATACAGTCATTCCGCACACCACCGTGCACTCGTTTATTAGGATCCACTTATGTCCACACGCATTATCTATCCCGGTACCTTTGATCCTCTCACCAATGGACACCTAGACCTTATTGAACGTGCTGCTCGATTATTTGATCATGTCACGATATCCGTCGCTGATAGCAAAAAGAAAAACCCTCTTTTCAACCTAAAAGAACGTATCACATTGGCAGAACAGGTCACCAGCCACTTGGACAACGTAGAAGTCAGTGGGTTTAGTGGATTGTTAGTTTTTCATTGCCAAGAAAAAAATGCCAACATGGTATTACGCGGTGTAAGAGCCGTTTCCGACTTCGAATATGAATTCCAACTCGCCACCATGAACAGGAATCTCGACAAAAGTATCGAAACCGTCTTTCTTACCCCCGATGAAGGGCTTTCATTTATCTCCTCATCTCTAGTAAGAGAAATATCCGCAATGGGTGGCGATGCAGCACAATTTGTACCGGATGCCGTTGCAAGCGCTTTACGCGAGAAACACCCCTCAAAATAAAGCCCACACAGCTTTTCGGTGGAAAAGTCGCCTCATACTGGTAAAATAGGGTTTTTCTTAGCAGTAGAACCATCAAGAGAGTAGCAAATGGCACTTATTATCACCGACGATTGTATTAACTGTGACGTTTGCGAGCCCGAATGCCCCAACGAAGCCATTTTTGTGGGTGTAGAGATTTACGAAATAGACCCTAAAAAATGCACCGAATGTGTTGGTCACTATGATGAACCGCAGTGCCAGCAAGTTTGCCCTGTAGACTGCATCCCTCTTGACCCTGCCAACGTTGAAAATGAAGAACAACTGATGGAAAAGTACCATCAGCTAACGGGATAATACCCCCTATTTATCCTAGCAATCCCGCGTTATGATGTTGGCACCTAGCAAACTAGCTACTTTAGGGTGCCATTCACTTTAGGATCATCATCATGGGATTAAGCTACTCCGTTATTTCTGTTGCCGTCACGCTGCTATTTATCAGTGGCTGCCAACAATCACAACCTACAACCCCAACCTCGGGCAGATTTCCTGCTCAAGCATCCGTGGCAAGTGCACACCCCCTAGCTACCCAGGCAGGTATGGATATTTTAGCCGAAGGTGGTAATGCCTTTGATGCAGCCATCGCCGTAGCCTCCGTACTGGGTGTTGTTGAGCCCTACAGTGCAGGTATTGGCGGAGGTGGTTTCTGGTTATTACATCAAGCCGCTGATGGCAAAGAGGTAATGATTGATGCTCGGGAAAAAGCCCCTCTTGCTGCCACTCGCGATATGTATGTTAATAAAAAAGGTAAGGTTAATCGCGACCTTGCTATCAACGGCCCGTTAAGCGCGGGGATTCCTGGGCAACCAGCCGCCTTTGCACATATCGCCAAAACCTACGGCACACTACCCTTAAGCCGTACTCTTCAGCACGCAATAAATCACGCGGATCAAGGCTTTCAAGTCGACCCGGTCTACTTGAAACTAGCAGCATACAGAAAAAACGTGCTATCTCGCTTTCCAGAAAGCCACAACACATTAATCACCAACAACCTCACGACTGAGACTGTTATCACCCAGAAAGACCTCGCCCGAACCTTAAGCACCATAGCAACGCAAGGCAAAGCCGGGTTTTACCAAGGAGCTCTAGCGCAGCAATTGGTTAACGGCGTCACTCAGGCTGGAGGCATATGGCAATTAGATGACCTCTCCCAATACAACATCATCGAGCGACAACCCATTACGTTCACGTACAATAACAACAACAATGGCAACAAAAGCCTTGTCAAAATTGTTTCCGCTCCCCCCCCATCCTCTGGCGGTATAGCACTTGCCGAAATGTTTAATATGCTTGAGGCGATGAAATACCCATCACTTGACCCTCTCTCTCAGCAGCATGTTTTAGTTGAAGTCATGCGCAGAGCGTATCGAGACAGGGCTGAACATCTTGGTGATAGCGACTTTTACCCTGTGCCAATTTCTCAGCTCATTGATCCTATCTACGGCCAAAACCTCACAAAATCTATCAATTTATTAAAAGCCACGGATAGTAATACCCTTGGCAAACCTTATGGCAACCATAGTGGCACTCACACAACCCACTTATCGGTTATTGATAAACACGGCAATTACGTATCAGCGACACTATCTATCAACTTGCCTTTTGGCTCAGGATTTACCGTACCGGGAACCGGTGTCTTGCTTAACAATGAAATGGATGACTTTTCTGCCTTACCCGGCTCTCCAAACGCCTATGGCCTTGTAGGCTCTCAGGCCAATGCTATCGCCCCGGGTAAGCGCCCACTATCAAGCATGACGCCTACATTTGCTGAATTCACTGTTGATAACAACAAACAAGTGGCCATTATCGGTACGCCTGGCGGAAGCCGTATTATCACCATGGTATTTCTTGGATTATTAGAAGCTATTGAGGGTAAATCACCTGCAGACTGGGTCTCTAGGGATCGTTTTCACCACCAGTATTTACCCGACACCATTCAAATTGAACCCAACACTTTCTCTAAATTTGAAAGGGCGCAACTACAACGACTTGGCCACAAACTCAAACCCGTTGGCAGACGTTATGGCAATATGCAGGCTATTTTATGGAATCAGCAAACCGGGAAAGTCTCTGCTGCATCAGACCCAAGAGGAGTGGGGGAAGCTCAGGTAAAATGATCTAGCTATTCTTCTGCGAGTTTATAAGTCTTACTAAACTGATAAATACAAAAAGCCCGCTGTTCTTAGTAAGAACAGCGGGCTTTTTGTATTTATCAGTTTAGTAATTTAATGTAGCTAACTAACGCTTACGACAAACGTATATGATCAACGTAGATAGCTAATGAACTACTTAACCATATGCTTAGTACCACAACCTAAACAACGCATAAAGGTTGAGCGGAAAGGTGTTCCTACCAAGGTGTCTGCTGCTTCTTTAAAGTTGCCACCTAATGCAGAGAAGGGAGAGGATACAATAAACACCGCCGTCCCAAGCACTGTGGCACCAAGCATTAACGGTCTAACAAATGCAAGATCCGCCGTCATTTCAGCACCTGATGGGCGCTCAGTAATCGACTCCGCCATGGAAACCCCAGGAAGCGCGGTCATAATCATCACGATAACTACTAGCATGTTCGCTTTTATATATTTTTTCAGGCCGCGCATATTACTATCCTCATTAACCTATTTTGTTTCAGTATAAACACAACATTCAGGGTTTTCAGCCCAATAATGCAATAAAACGCTATTTTTGCTACAGGCACCTCTAAATATTGCCTTTATTTTATTAAGTTTGGCAGAATTTACAGAAAACGGTAGATCTTTGTCCAATACGTATCTCATGCAGCAATCGGTCACAGGTTACACAAGGCATATCACCTCGACCATAAACCTGTAACTCCTGCTTAAAATACCCCGGTTTACCATCCCCGCCGACAAAATCCTTTAATGTTGTACCGCCTTGCTCAATAGCCCTAGCCAGCACGCCCTTAATACATTCAACTAACCGCCCATAGCGCTTTTTTGAAACCTTTCCTGCCAATCGTTTAGGGTGAATCCCCGCCTGAAACAATGCCTCATTGGCGTAGATATTACCCACCCCAACCACAACATGACTGTCCATGATAAACGTCTTAATAGGGCTTTTCTTACCTCGAGATTTTTGCCACAGAGTCTCTACATCAAATGCATCGGTAAGCGGCTCTGGCCCTAACTTTTCAATAAGTTTATGGTTTTCTGGTGGTTCATCAGTCCATAACCAGGCACCAAAACGCCGAGGATCCGTATAACGCAATATATCCCCAGACGACAATCGCAAATCAACGTGGTCATGGAACAATGGTGGCTCATTTTTTTGCACCATGCGTAAACTTCCAGACATGCCAAGGTGAACCATCACCGTGCCCTTTGCCGTTCGTATCAACAAATATTTACCACGACGCTGCACCGCATCAATTTTCAAACCTTTTATAGCACTTAGCTCTTCTGATACAGGCCATCGCAGTTTAGGCTGCCTTACGACAATGGAGCGAATCTTTTGGCCTTTTAAAAACGGCTCAATTCCTCGCCGCGTGGTTTCTACTTCCGGTAACTCAGGCATCGTTATAGAATTCCCTACTAAATTTGGTCCACCATAGTTTACAGGGTTTTGTATAAGATGATGAGTTTGGGTGTAGATACCGGCGGTACGTTTACCGATTTTGTATTACTTAATCATGGATCACTGCGCATACACAAAGTGCTTTCCACCCCCAGCGCCCCTGAACAAGCCATTCTACAGGGCATCACCGAAATGGGGCTAATGGAAGCGGCCACATCAGGCGAGTTACGCATCACCCACGGCAGCACCGTTGCAACCAACGCCGCACTCGAAAATAAGGGGGTTAAAACCGCCTTTGTCACCAATCAAGGGTTTGCTGACATCCTCACCATTGGTCGACAAGCTCGCGCCGAGCTATACAACTTACAACCCAACCCCAGCCCCATTCCAGTAAAAAAAGAGCTTTGCTTTGAAACTGGCGGTCGACTGGATGCCAATGGCCAAGAAACCTCTCCCCTCAATGAGGCCGATATCAACAGCCTCGTTGATGCAATCAAAGCAGCAAAACCCGATGCAATCGCCATCTGCCAACTGTTCTCCTATCTTAATCCGACAACGGAAAAAGCCCTTGAAGCGGCGTTAACACCTCTAGCTTACGTAAGTCGTTCATCAGAAGTATTGCCCACCAGTGGCGAATATGAGCGCGGCATCGCAACCTGGTTGAATGCAAGCCTTGGCCCTTTAGTGAAACGTTACATTGACCAACTTCGTCAAGCTTTACACCCGGCAAATATTGCCGTAATGCAATCTACCGGAGGTACCATCGATGCCAAGCAAGCCGCAAATCACGCTGTTAACATGCTGTTATCAGGCCCTGCAGGTGGCCTTTCCGGTGCTCGTTTTATGGGTAACGTCAGCAACACCGCCAACCTACTTACCTTTGACATGGGGGGCACATCGACTGATGTAGCAACCATTCAAGGGCATATTAAGCTCACCACAGAAGGACATATCGGCGCCTGGCCCGTCGCTGTTCCCCAGGTCGATATGCATACCATCGGCGCTGGCGGTGGCTCCATTGCGTATATTGATGACGGTGGCTTATTACAAGTAGGCCCTGAATCGGCAGGTGCCTACCCAGGGCCAGCCTGTTACAAAAGAACAGTTAACAAGAACAATAACAAGAGCAGTGAACAAGATAGCAAACCGATCAAGCCCACCGTAACAGACGCCAATGTGATACTCGGGCGATTACGCCCAGAGCTGTTCCTCGGTGGCAATATGTCTCTCGACGTCAACGCAGCCCAACAAGCACTCAAACCTCTAGCCAAACAGCTAAATCTTAGCCTCACAGAAATTGCACAAGGCATCATTGATGTTGCCAATGATCACATGGCAAGCGCCCTACGGGTTATCTCGGTACAGAGAGGTGTCGACATCCAACAATTCCATCTGTGTAGTTTTGGAGGAGCAGGGGGCTTACACGTTTGTGCTCTCGCCGATGCACTACAAATGGAAAAAGCGCTGGTTCCGATTCACGGGGGAGTGCTTTCAGCATTTGGCATGCTGACCTCCGTAAAGGAACGTCAATTATCTCAATCGATACCGGGTATTATTCCCACTAGCAGCAGTAGCATTAATAACAACCCCAATAACAACACTAACACTCAACTCAGCCCTGAAAAAATCCAACAACACTGCAACATTTTAATCGCCGAAGGAATCAAGGCACTGCAGCAAGAAGGTATCGATAAAGCGTCAATTACCGCCACATGCTCCTTAGATCTGCGCTACCAAGGCCAGTCATTTTTTCTCAACATTCCTTGGGTGAAATATGAATCTTGGACGAAACATAAAACTGAATACGAGAATGACGCACTAACAACGATCACTCAGGCGTTTCATCAACAACACTGCCATCGCTATGGACACTCACTGGACATAGCTATTGAATTAGTTAACATTCGCGTTGCAATAACGGGTCAACAACCCACCATTGAGCTGCCAATGATTCCTACACAACCAGAAGTAAAACCAACCATTACCCCAGAAGGAAATTATATATATCAACGATCAAATCTAGTGGCTGGGCAAATCATTCATGGACCGGCACTTATCGCCGAAACAGTATCCACAACGTACATTGATGTTAACTGGCGCGGTTATATTGATGCCGTTGGCAATATTCTTCTCACAAAAAGCGCCACTCCACTATGAAACGCTATTCAACCATAGAGTGTTTCGCCAAATCCGACCACTCCAATGCTTTCAGATAAATATCCCATAAATCGTCTGCTTCAAGACCTTTCATTATCGCATGATCAAAATCACCGGCCTCATAAGCTTCAACTAATCGTAATACCGCTCCGATATCACCACCACCCGTTAATAACGCCAACTCCAATTCAGCAGACAGCGGCATTTGTTGAACAATTTCTTCCAGCGGTTTATCTAACAACGCATCCAGCAATGACAACAACCCTGCGGTAAAATAACCACCACTGAACTGCCGATTGAGTTTTTCTGCAATTAGCTCACACATCTTTCCACGGACAATAGCCGTTACCAACAGCTCGTTGGGTTTGTTATCCATCGCAGAAAAAGCCAGCATTCCGGCCCAACGACGTAACTCATAAGCACCCAATATAACAATGGTATCAGTAATGGTTTTAATCGTTCGCGTTAAACCAAAAGACGCTGAATTAACAACACGAAGTAACTTGTAAGACAATCGCGGGTCTTGGCAAATAATACGTTCTACACGCTCAATATCGTAATCATCGGTGCTTAATTCCGCCAACAACGACGTAATAACCATACCCGACGCAGGTACGCTCTCGCCAGTCATCACATGGGGTTTACATAAAAAATACCCCTGAAAGTAGTCAAACCCCATGGTACGATACAATTCAAACTCTTCATGGGTTTCAACTTTTTCTGCTAATAGCTTACCTTCAATATCTCCCACCAGACGTAGCTTTGCAACTTGCTCCTTAACACCACTTACCCCTAAATCCATTACATCTAATTTGATGAAACTTGCCTGAGGGATTAACGGTTTCCATTCATCACTGTAGATAAAGTCATCCAATGCAACACGATAGCCCACATTAACCAGATTTTTTACTTCCTGAATAACCTCTTCGTTTACCAAAACATCTTCTAAAATCTCAGGAATCAATAACCTTTGCAGCCCTTTCGGTAACTGACCTGACGTAAGAATATCTTGAGTAATATTCACCAGCGCTGGATGGCCACTGGTAATTTTCTCTAACCCTATTTCAGAGAATGCATTGACCAACACTTGCATTGTTGCCTCATTGGCATCCCCCATAGAGGCAGCATTATTCACCATACTTCCACGGTACAACAACTCATACGCTACCACGTTGAGGTTACGGTCAAATACTGGCTGTCGGGCTAAATATACATCCATAAGCGGTTCTTAGGTAAGTTGCGACGCATTACATATGCACCACTATTCAGTGTGGCAGATAATCACTATCCGTAAACCCAAGGACGTTTATTTCATAAGGAAGAGGGCATTCATGCCAAAAAGGAAGGCAGCCTTACTAAACTATAAAAGCTAAGATACAAAACCAATATAATCTTAATATCCAGACACGACAAAGCCGTCGCAAGTTGCCTTACGACGGCTTTGTCAGCAAATTAAGCTATCAATGGAGCTTACTTAATTTTTGCTTCTTTAAACTCAACATGCTTACGAACAACGGGATCATATTTCTTGAACGCCATTTTTTCGGGCATGGTACGCTTATTTTTATCGGTAGTGTAATAATAACCAGTACCAGCTGTTGAAACTAACTTTACCTTCTCACGCATAATCCTATTCCTTACACTTTCGCGCCGTTAGCACGGATGTCTTTAAGCACCTTATCGATACCTAACTTATCGATAATACGCATACCTTTGGCTGAAACACGCAGTCTTACGAAACGCTTTTCACTTTCAACCCAGAAACGGTGGTGGTGCAAGTTAGGCTCAAAACGACGACGAGTCTTGTTATGAGCGTGCGATACATTATTTCCAGTTACGGGCCGCTTACCGGTAACCTGACAAACTTTAGCCATTCTTCAATCTCCAAATACTGGCAAAACAGCCCATACAATGGGTATAAACTGTGCAAGCCAGAAAGAAAGTCCTGACTCACCTAAAATTGGGTGCGCCTTTATAACAGAACCATACATTGATAGCAAACATTTCAACTATATATCGACGATAGCCCAGCTACAAAAGCCCGCGCTCCGCAAAGGACACAACCTCATCATCACCCACGATCATGTGGTCTAAGACCCGTACATCCACAAGGTTTAGTGCTTTTACTAATCTTTCAGTAATTTGTTGATCCGATTGGCTGGGTTCAGCAATGCCTGATGGGTGATTGTGGGCAAAAATCACCGCAGCCGCATTAAACGCCAAGGTTTGCTTCACCACTTCCCTGGGATATACCGATGCGCCATCAATTGTGCCGTAGAATAACTCTTTATAATCTAAAATTCGATGCTGATTATCCAAATACACGCACGAGAACACTTCCTGCCGATAAGCACGCATTTTAGCTTTTAAAAACTGCTTAATTTTCTCTGGATTAGTAATCGCATCACCAACATCAATGCTTTTTTCCAAATACCGCTTTCCCATTTCCAAAGCGGCTTGTAACTGAACATATTTCGCAGGCCCCATTCCATGTATCTTCGAAAATGCTTGCAAGTCTGCATCCAACAGCTGGCGCAAATCACCAAATTCACTCAACAGCTCTCTAGCTAGGTCTACCGCCGTCTTCCCAGGAACCCCTACCCGTAAGAAGATTGCTAACAATTCTCCGTCAGACAAGCTCCCTGGGCCCATCTGAAGCATTTTTTCGCGGGGACGCTCTTCCGCAGGCCAATCCGTAATCGCCATTACCACTCTCCATGTGATTGCTCTTAAAAAGAGCTCTAATAATTAAGAC
Organism: uncultured Gammaproteobacteria bacterium; assembly: GCA_913063495.1. GTDB lineage: Bacteria > Pseudomonadota > Gammaproteobacteria > Pseudomonadales > Ketobacteraceae > 42-54-T18. Next base: position 12,446 of record CAJXXT010000122.1, read on the forward strand.
CCATAAACCGTAAATACCTAAGGCATTTTTGAACCGAAAAACATAAAATAACAAAAATAATTGGTACTTACACGTACAAACCCTTATTGTTTATGGTGAACGCTCACTAACCCCATAACAGGCAAAATCAGGTAACCGGATAACCGAACTATGCAACGATTGGCAAATAAACGACTTGTTTTAGGCGTGACCGGCGGTATAGCCGCATACAAAAGTGCGGAACTGATTCGACGTTTAATTGATGCCGGCGCAGAGGTCAGAGTTGTTATGACCTCTGCTGCTCAAGAGTTTATAACACCGTTAACACTGCAAGCATTGTCCGGCAACCCCGTTCACTTAGCATTGTTAGATACCGAAGCTGAAGCCGGTATGGGGCATATTGAATTGGCTCGCTGGGGAGACGCGTTGTTAATTGCACCCGCAAGCGCTGACTTTATTGCTCGCCTAACCCATGGCCATGGAAACGATTTATTAACCACTCTATGCCTTGCTGCCCGCTGCCCCATTCATATCGCTCCTGCAATGAATCAAGGCATGTGGGCTTCTAGCGCCAATCAAAACAACATCCAACAACTAGAAACTAACGGTATCCATCTTATCGGGCCAGGCTCCGGTTACCAGGCATGTGGCGACATTGGTCTTGGCCGGATGTCAGAACCTGATGATATTGCCCAAATCCTTGCCGACAGTTTTCAAACCGGTAGCCTCACAGGTACTCAAGTAGTCATTACAGCAGGCCCAACACGGGAAGCTATCGACCCCGTGCGCTATATCAGCAATCATAGCTCTGGAAAGATGGGTTTTGCACTAGCGGAAGCCGCCCGAGATGCAGGGGCCACTGTCACCTTAATCGCAGGCCCCGTAAACCTCGCAACACCTGATCGTGTTAACCGTATCAATGTTGTCAGTGCAGAAGACATGTTGGTAGCAACAACTGAGTGCCTTGATCATTTATCGCTGAATAGCAGTGTATCAAGTGAAGGCTCTATCATTTTTATTGGTACCGCGGCCGTTGCCGATTACCGCCCCGATACCAGCGCCACTCAAAAAATCAAAAAAACCCAAGGCAATCCCAACCTCACCTTACAACTCATTGAAAATCCAGATATTATCGCAACCGTTGCAAAACGATCCCCCAAACCATTTACCGTTGGTTTTGCCGCTGAAACACAAAATGTTCTGGCCTATGCCAACGACAAAATCGCGCGCAAGAACCTCGATATGATCATCGCAAACGACGTTAGCAATAAAGACATTGGTTTTAATAGTGACCTTAATGCTGTCACTATTATTTGGCCCGAAGGGAATAAAACCGTCGATATTGCCAGCAAGGCAATAATTGCCAATTCGATCATTCAACAGATCAGCCTACAACTATAAACACTGCTAAGCTTCTATAATCAATCCGCTATAAACAGCACGTTATAAACGATGGCTATCACATAACCCCATCAGGCACCAGGAACAACAATGGGATTATTCAAAAAGAAAAATAACCAAACAGACAACGTTCAAGAGCAGAACAAAACATCAATACCCGTCAACCCCGCACTAAGAGCTCAAAAGTTTTCGTTATTTGCTAAGTTTACGCCCGGCATATTTGGCAGCGTCATTGCCCTTCTCGCCTGTGCGGGGGCGCTATATTATTTGCTAGCAATCCAAGCCGCCCAGCAAAACAACCAAATAGTAGGTAAGAGCATTGCTAAGTCCTATAGCGAATATATTTCTCAGCAGTTGTTTGTATTAAACGCATCGCTTGAAACCTTCAGCCAACAGTCTGCTTTAACAGAAGCCATTGCCGCAAGGGATACCAAAGAGCTATCAAGCATCGCTCGTGATGCAAAGAAGATTTTACCCTTTATCACCAACATTCACATTTACCCAAAAGGCAAAGCTAAAAAAGACGCTACCAGCACCCCACCTGTTAGCTTTGCTCAACTGGATATGGTGCGTCGAGCAGAAAAAAACAGATCCCCGGCGCCAGAAGTCCACGCACAAAACAAAGTCCGCTACCTAAACTATGCAACCCCCATCAAACAAGATGACAAAATTATTGGCAGCTTATTGGTGAACTTCCGCTTACAAGACATTTTATCGGTTATACCAGAGCTGGGTTCAGATGCAGGCTACATTGAAATTGCCCAACAATTTGATAACAACAAACCACAAGTAATTCATAAAAGCGGCAATGTAAAATTCAAAAGTGGCCCAGGCATATCAATCCCCTCGGGCAACGGGTATTGGATCGCTATTTATTACCCATCAGATCTCATTAATTCAACGGACTCTCTTACCCCCGTTATCGCCACTATTGTTGGTGTCAGTACCATTATTGCTCTTGCTTTAAGCTTGCTCTCGCTATTGCTTGTGAGTAAATCACTTGAGGCCAATGCAACACAATTAACCAGTGCATTTAATGCAATGACGTCCCACGAAAAACACAATGCGACATTTACTCTCAGTATATTCACCTCACTACATCAAACCATTGAGCGCCTATTCCAAGATTATGACTCGCACATGCGCCACTCGGCATTAAAGAACAAAGACTCTAGCGCCCAAGGCAAAAATGGTGATTTTGAGGCCGATTATCAAAACAGCGATGTACTGGATATTGATATCTCAGACGATGATTCAAACCTGATGGGAGGTGCACCCGACGACGATAATCCTCTAGCCATGATTGATGAAGATCCAGATATGATGGATTTGGATGACTTGGGTTTGGACGAAGTTGACCTCGCGGAAAGCACATCTGAAGAAACAACACCTACCAGCGAAGGTATGGATATTAGCAGTGAAGATGTACCCGCGGAGATTTTTAGAGCTTACGATATTCGAGGCATCATTAACCAAAATCTTGATGACAATATCGCGAATATGATCGGCATGGCTGTTGGTAGCGAAGCACAAAGTCAAGGTCAAACAAGCATCATTGTCGCCAGAGACGGTCGACTGTCCAGCCCTGAACTGTCCCAAGCACTTATTCAAGGACTGATCAGCAGCGGCATGAAAGTGATTGATATTGGCCTTGTGCCAACTCCCGTATTGTATTTTGCTACCCATACACTCGGCAGCCAATCTGGCGTAATGGTAACCGGCAGTCACAACCCCGTAAATTACAACGGCTTTAAAGTCGTTATCGCCAACCAAGCCCTTGCCAATGAACAAATCCAAGCCTTAAAACAGCGCATTGATAACGGTCAATTATCTCAAGGGGCTGGAAGCTACGAACAGGCTGACATCAGTGCCGATTACCTTGATCGCATTACCAACGATGTTGTTCTCGCAAAGCCGATGAAGATTGTGATTGATTGCGGCAACGGGGCTACAGGAGATCTAGCACCCAATTTATTAGATACTCTAGGCTGCACCGTACTCACATTAAACAGAGAAATTGACGGAAACTTCCCCAACCATCATCCCGACCCAAGCAAACCTGAAAACTTACAACAACTTATTGAAACCGTACAAAAAGAAGGCGCTGAGCTTGGCATCGCATATGACGGCGATGGCGACCGGCTTGGAGTAGTTACTCCCGATGGTAAGATCATTTGGCCCGATAGGTTGTTGATGTTATATGCCAAAGATTTGCTATCACGCAACCCTGGGGCAGATATTTTATACGATGTGAAATGTACCCGAGATATTGCTGAGCTAGTCAGCAACATGGGTGGCAGGGCCATCATGTGTGAAACAGGACATTCTTTGGTAAAAGCAAAAATGCGTGAAACAGGGGCTGTTGTTGGCGGCGAATTTAGCGGTCATATTTTCTTTAACGATCGCTGGTATGGCTTTGATGATGCCCTTTATAGCACGGCTAGATTGTTAGAAATCCTATCCATGGAGCCCATTGACGTCATCGACGTATTTGCGGAATTCCCAGAAAAATCCAGCACACCAGAAATACACATTCCCGTGTCTGAAAGTGAAAAGTTTGATATTGTTCGCCGCATTCAAGAACAAGCACAATTTCCTAATGGCAATATGATCACCCTCGACGGTATTCGTGTAGACTTCTCTGACTCATGGGGGCTATTACGAGCTTCCAATACAACACCCAATTTGGTGGCTCGTTTTGAAGCTGATGATGAAGATGCATTAGCAAACGTACAGTCGATCTTTAGGGAACAAATTTTACAAGTACAACCCAATATTTCATTACCGTTTTAGTTAATCTAAAACTTATCCTACGTGTTGTATTTGACACCGCAGAAAGCATATACGGGCGTACTCTTGCACTTTCTGAAATAATGCTACACATACAACCGACCTCGACTCAAATAGCAGTTACATAATGACATTAGATAAAGACCAAGCACTCAATGTTGCCGACGTTCTCACCAAGGCATTACCCTACATTCAACGCTTCACCGGCAAAACCATTGTGATCAAATATGGCGGTAACGCCATGACCGATGACAACCTA
>CAJXXT010000123.1 GCA_913063495.1 uncultured Gammaproteobacteria bacterium
ATGTCAGTAATGGTCGGTGTAGGTAAAGCTGCAGAAGTAGGGGTATTGATTCGAAATGGTGAGGCATTACAAACGGCTTCTAAAATCACCGCGATGATATTGGATAAAACAGGCACAATCACATTGGGCGCGCCTAAAGTCACCGACATTGTATTAGCAAATGAATATACCGAAGGTGACGTGTTGTTGTTAGCGGCGAGTTTGGAGTCTGGCTCTGAGCACCCATTAGCAGAGGCTATCGTTGAGTCGGTAAGAGACAAAGGTTTGTTTGATAAGCTGGAAGCTTTCGATGTTGAGAATTTTCATGCCATTGCGGGTCACGGCGTGTCGGGTGATGTGAATGGAAAACGCTTATTGTTTGGGAATGAAAAACTTATGGAGGGTCAGGGTGTTAGCATTGACGGTTATGTCGAAAGCGCCCAGGAGCTGGCATCTGAAGCAAAAACGCCGATGTATTTTGCTGTTGATAATCAACTTGCCGCGATTATAGCGGTTGCCGACCCTATTAAAGAAGATTCAATATCAGCGATACACCGCCTACAACACAATGGTATACGCGTAGTGATGTTAACCGGTGATAATCGCGCTACAGCACAAGCCGTTGCGAAAATAGTCGGGATTACTGAATTTTTTGCAGAAGTGCTACCCGAAGACAAAGCCGAAAAAATTGCAGAACTTCAGAAGGAAGGTGAAATTGTTGGCATGACAGGAGATGGTATTAACGACGCTCCTGCACTGGCAATGGCCAATGTTGGTTTCGCTATTGGTACAGGTACTGATGTGGCTATTGAAAGTGCAGACATTACATTAATGCGTGGTTCCTTGCATGGGTTAGCGGACGCAATAGCGGTAAGTAAAGCAACGCTCAGAAATATTAAGCAAAATTTGTTTGGTGCCTTTGTTTATAACGCTGCGGGAATACCTTTTGCTGCGGGGGTGCTTTACCCGGTATTTGGCATATTGCTAAGCCCTGTTGTTGCTGGGGCTGCAATGGCTTTTTCTTCACTGACTGTTGTTAGTAATGCCAATCGATTGCGTTTATTTAAACCAGAGAATCATTAGAAGGGAGTGTGAATATGATAGTTATCAATGTCTTAGGTGTAGTAACTATTGGGTTAATCGTGTGGTGGTTTTGGTTGTACAAACTCCAGGGTTGACTTTGATTCATGTGTGCATTAATCTGCACGCATGAATAGAGAAAAAGCAATTACCCAAAGCCTTGCTAATATCGATAGTGACTTTGTTAAAGCACTCACAGAGCCTGCTAGAATAGAGATATTGAAGTTGCTCATTTTACACGGTGCGTTGGACGTGCAGACGTTAGCTGAAAAGATGCCGCAAGATAGATCGGTGATTTCTCGTCATCTCTCTCTTATGAAAAATGCAGGTTTGTTGTCGGCACAAAAAAATGGCCGGCATATGGTTTATAGCGTTGATGGGGAGACTGCACTAAAGAAATCTGAACAGCTGACTGAGTCCATTCGCCAATGTTATGCATTTGGTTGTTGTTAGTGCCTTTTTTAAAGTCAATAGATGCATGCGTGTGCACAAATGATTTATATGGGTTGATTGAATCATCGATAAATATTATGCCAGCCCCCGTTAAACAGGAGAAATGCCATGAAGCCAACGAATGTGAGAGCGAAGAGTTTAGTACCGGTAGCAAGAGGAGGTTTGTTAGATCGGCGATCCTTTATACTTAGCGGCTTGGCATTTTCCAGTTCTTTGGCTGTTTCAAACGCAGTAGCGTCTGACAAAATTAGCACCAGCAAAATTGACCAATCATTACCGCCCTGGATGAAAACTCCTGGGAACGGTGATACGGAATATGGTTTGCCATCAAAATATGAAAACCATATTAAGCGCGATGTAGCGGAGCACACCCCTGAAACATCAATATTTTCTATTTGGCATACACCGATAGAAAATCAGCGCGGTATTATTACCCCCAATGGTTTGCATTTTAGCGTAAACCATAATGGTGTTCCTGATATAGACCCTCAAAAACATAAATTGATGATCCATGGTTTGGTTGATAAACCACTCACTTTTGACGTGGAAAGTTTACTCCGTTATCCGATGGTTTCTGCCATTAACTTCCTAGAGTGTGCAGGGAATACCGCGCCCAATGCCGTGTCGTTAACACCGCTTGATCAAACCGCTCAGGAATTGTTTGGGCAAGTGTCGGGTGCAGAATGGAGTGGAATCCCTCTTAAACATATATTGCAAGAAGCAGGGTTAAAACCCACGGCCAAATGGGTCATTGTGGAAGGAGCGGATGGAGGATCGCACGCTAGGAGTATACCAATATCAAAATTACTTGATGATGCCATTATCGCCCTATATCAAAACGGGGAGCGATTACGCCCATCGCAAGGTTATCCGATGCGATTGTTCGTACCTGGGTGGGAAGGGAATGCCAATGTTAAATGGTTGCATCGTTTGGAAGTTACCGATAAACCCGCTTTTACAAAAGATGAGTCCGGTCTTTATAGCGATATTCTGGACGATGGTAAGATTCAACGGTTTTCTTTTCATATGGATGTTAAATCCGTGATTACTCGACCATCGGGAAAACAAGTGCTTCCAGAGAAAAAAGGGTTTTATGAGATATCAGGGTTAGCATGGTCTGGGTATGGGAAAATAAAACAGGTTGAGGTGTCAGCAGATGGCGGTAAAACATGGGCTATTGCACACTTGGATCAACCTGTTTTGTCAAAATCTCTAACGCGATTTTATATACCTTGGCAATGGAATGGAAACTCAACGATGTTATTAAGTCGTGCGACTGATGAGTTTGGCAGGGTGCAACCAACTCGCGCACACTGGCGTGACAAATACGCTAGTTATTCATTTAATCACTACAACGCAATTCAAGCATGGCATATTTCCAGTGATGGGGTAGTGGAGAATAGTTATGCCTAGTCGATTTCTGTATCCTCGTTGTTTGAAATTCATGTTAAGTTGTTTGTTGTTAGTTACCGCTCTTGGGCAGGTAGCGGCTTACGCAGATGATGCTACCTACACTACAGACTTAGGGGTAGCGTTATCTCCATCCGAAGTAAGTCCCTATGAAATTACTATTTTTCCAAGCGGAAAGAATTTACCTGAAGGCAAAGGGAGTGTAAAACAAGGGGAAGGGCTTTATCAAAACCATTGCATGATGTGTCATGGAGAAGAGGGCGATGAAGGGCCTGCCGCACGATTAAAAGGCAGTGATGGGTGGTTTAGCTTTTCTGATCCCTTACGGGTTTTGCGAATTGATAAATATCCCATATTACTAATTTCAGTGGGTAGTTTATGGCCTTACGCAACATCAATTTTTGACTACATACGAAGGGCTATGCCGCATTATGCCCCTAAGAGTTTGAGTAACGATGAGGTGTATGCGTTAACAGCATATATTCTTTATTTAAATGACCTACTTGCAAAAGAGTCAGTATTAAACGAAGAGACAATATTGGATATTTCCATGCCTGGTAAGCAGCGTAGTGTTTCTGCATGGCCAGAGATTGAATTGTAAACGCTGGTAATTGACGTGTGACGTTATCCCTTATTATTTTCAGTTTTTTTGTTTATCGTGCCTATTAAAATTATGCGATGTCTTGTTGGTGAGCCTTCATGGACTCTCGATAAGATGACGGGCTCTGTCCAGTCCATTGTTTGAATGCTCGTCTAAATGCTGCGGCCTCACTGAATTGAAGGCGTTGCGTTATATCTTCAATGGTAAGTTCGCCGGACTCAAGATAACTACACGCTCTATCTAATCGAGCGTCTTTTAATAACTCAGTGTAGGTAACATTAAGGTCTTTTAAGCGGCGTTTGAGTGTGCTCTTTGAGGTGTGGAAGTGGTTGGCAACATCATCAATGTTTGGGTACCCTGTTTCTCTTTGGCGAATATATTGCGATATCAGTGTCAGAATCCCTTCGTTGTCACCAAACTCTAGCATTAAGTTAGAGGCTCGAGATTTGATTTCGTGAATAATCGCTGGGTTTGATGATGTTAATGGAATGTCTAATAGTGAAGGGTGACAGGTTATTTGGTGTCGATGAGCATTAAACTTAACGTTAGTCGTTAATAATTTGTAGTATTCATCTTCGTATTCAGGCGCTGCGTAACTAAATTCAAAAGTACAGGCCATGTTTGTTTTTTTTGTTGCTTGTAAAAAGCAATGATAGAGTGTGGAAAATAATACTTCTACAAAAAAGCGTTGAACATCACCTCCTTCAAAAGCAGGTGTGCAAGTAATATGTGCAGCGTTGGGATTTTTTTTAACTTCCATAACAGTGATGGGGGAAATTAATTTTTTATAGGTTTTGATAATATCTAAGGCTTCCCCCACTGTGTTGCATGCCATTGACCCTAATCCGACAGAGCCGTGGCCGCTAAACATTAACCGTTTGCCAAAATGCAAACCTAATGCGGGATTGTTAAGTTTATCAATGCAGGTTTCAATAAGTGACTTGTATTGGTTGTAACTGATCTTTGATGAAAAATCTTGTTCAAGTTTTTCATCAAGTCCTGTTAAGTCTCTCAGCTCTGGAATATTTAAGCCTTGCTCACCCGCATAACTCATAAGTGATTTAGGGTGATTGTGATAAAAAATTATAGGGTCATTAGGCTGAATGATCTTCATGACAGTTTACCTATCGCTTTTCCCTTATTAGCGGGAGTATTGTTGTTGTTTTGTATACGATTGTTGCTTTTGTCAATGGTTGGGCTGATATGTCCCTCTAATCGAGCATATTTCCCGTTAGTGTGTTGGTTTTATTGGCAGGTTAAATGTGGCCGCCAGTATTAATTGGGCTGATATGTCATATGTGAGACGTAAGTACCAATATATAGTTTGTACCTATCTAGTCAAGCCCTTAGTACTACGCTTATTGCAGTCTAAATGGGTACGTGAATAACAATAAAAAATAATGAAGTGCTAACCCGTCTAATTTCAATGAGTTAGGTGTGGTAGGGGTCTAATAATAATGAAAAATAATATATTACTTCAATTGTTGGAATTACGTAATGTTACCCATATACGTACTATTCCTCGAATGCGCTCTGGCTTTCGAAAAAAAATGCTGCCGTCTGCTTTGGTAGCGCTTGCAGCTGCGGTATCTGCTAGCAATGTTAATGCTCAGTTGATGCAAAACTTATCGATGGGTAACCCTAAAGCACTTGCGTTGGGGCATGCGGTTACTGCAGATCCACCGGGGATTGACTCTATTCACTTTAACCCTGCTGGGTTGGCGAAGATTCGCGGTAGACAACAACAAACCAAGTTACTTGCTGCGCATATGGCTATTTCAAGTAAAACAGGTGACCAGCAAAATACGGAGGCTGTTAGGCAATCTTACGAGGACTTCTTTGGAGAGCCCTTTCCAGATGACGATGACCAAGCAAATTTAAGTGCAACAGCAACACAACCATTGTTGATGTTGCCTTTTGCTGGAATGCAGGAAGTTCCCGTCATTCTAGCCCCATTTGGGGGGATAGCGGTGGAGGATCCTCACCATGGGTGGACATTTGGAACAGCTGTCTATACGCCTATGGGCTTTGGGTTTGTCCGTGATAGGGATGAAGACCCAGGCTCTTATCAAGGTTATGAAACAGCAATCACTCGGTTGACATATTTTTCTCCAACTATTGGGGTGCAAGTAACTGATACTCTGGCTGTTGGAGTCGGGATTAATTTCTCGTGGCAAGGTTTTGGCACAAAAACAAAGTTTCGAGCACCAGATCAAACAATAGCCTTTATTAATGGAAGCGAAGGAGCGTTAAGTAGCCTTTTGCAGGAAAATGAAGAAGCGGGTGTGGCAACTGGCATATTGGACGTATTTGATAATATCGGTGATTTGGAAATTGAGGCGGAAGACCCTTTGTCTCTTGGCTTTAATTTTGGATTGTTGTGGGAGCCAACCCCCTGGATAGCTTTTGGCTTGGTTTATCAATCCGAAACAAAGGCAGATATGGAGGGTGAATTTAAAATGACATACGGTGATGGTTTTTTGGGAACCACCGTAGGTTTAAAAGAGCTGTCAGCTGTTATTGCTCCTCTTATTGGTGGAGCTGAATTTAATGGTCAGCGTGTAGAAGAAGGGAATATTGAGGTGGAAATGATTCAACCTCAGCATATTGCTATTGGTACATCCATTCAAATTCTACCCAATATCAAAATTAATGTTGATATGAAATGGATTGAATATAGCAAGTGGGAAGACCTTACTATTTCATTTGATCAGAATGTGGACTTTCTAAATCTCGCAAGTATTGTAAGTTCCTTGGCTTCAGGTCATGTCAGTGATAATGCTGATCCGAATGAATTACGAATTCCTCGAGGGTATGAAGATGTACTTTCTTGGGCGTTTGGCGCTGAGTATCAAGTAAGTGATAATTTCGTTTTACGAATGGGGTATGAGCCTAGAGGGAGTGCGATACCCGATGATAAGGTGGATTTTCTATTTCCTATAGCAGACTCGACACTTTATTCTTTTGGTTTTGGTTATCAAATAGACTCAGAATCACGAATGGATTTTGGGATGGCGTACATGGTATCTGAGTACGAAGCTGATCTCAGTGTTACTGCTACGCAAGACGAAAATGGTAATTATACTGAAACGTCAAGCGGTGCGTCTAGTAACGCGAATTCGATTACTCCAGGGGCAGTTGTTTACAACCCTTACGCATACCTACCAATAGAAGGTAAAACAGAAGCCTACTTATTTACGATCAGTTACGACGAGAAGTTCTAACCAGTTACACGTCCCAAAGCGTAGCCCGCCTAGTGCGGGTTTTTTTGTATTAACATAACATTCTATACAGCTCAAATAATTTGCTGCTTACTGGCGATGAGAACGAAACAGTAATTTTCAAGCAAGTATATCGTTACTACCAATGCAATTAGTAAAGCGTGTTTTTTGCGCGATCCTCAATTAAAGTTTCTATATCGGTAATTTCTTTCTCGCTTTTGTTTGGGTCTATTTGCGCCATTAAAATACGACCGAACGAAGGCATAACACTACGATCAGTATTGTATTTTTCTGCCCAAAGATTTGAGCGCTTGATAGCCTTTGTGCAATGAAAGTAAATTTCAGATATTGAGATGATTACAACTGATTTTGGAAGGCTATTTTTATATTTAAAACCAGACAATACTTTTTCATCTATTGTTATTTTAGCACTCCCGTTTATGCGTAAACATTCGCCAAAGCCTGGTACTAGCACCAAAAGACCAACGTTTGGATTATCAATGATATTGGACAGGCTATCTAATCGATTATTTCCAGGTCTGTCCGGTATTGCGATAGTACGATTATCTATCTTTTGGATAAAACCGGGATAGTCCCCTCGCGGAGAACAGTCATGGATACAATTCTTATCTGAAGTAGAAAGAATCGAGAATGGCGACAGAGTTAAAAATTGCTCACTATACTTATCTAACTCACTTTGCTGTTTGTCTACAGCGATACCGAGCGCCTCACCATATAGCTTTCTCAAATCCTTATGGGTATTTATAAATGCATCATTCATTTGATATACTCGATTTCCAATCTAAACACTTGTTTCGCATAATGTAATTCTCGACGTTAGTTTCGGTATTGGTGTTCCCAATGATCTGTGCTATCTCTCATTGCGGCACGCAACCCGCTTTTGATCCTTGCAGTTTAATTTGACTAAACAGATAAAACCAAGCCGGGCCTTTTATCGTATCGCATCCCGCCAAGAACCACCCTCCACCAATATAAGTTTACTGATTGTCGACTTTTGGCGAATTGCAAATAATGGTTGAATCTCGAGGTCCTTCAAAAAGGCTCTGGCATCTTCGGGTGATGGAAATTCAAGAATAACTATGGTTTCGGGCTGCCAATCACCTTCTATACAGTCAGGTTTAACACCCTCTACAATGTACCTACCATTATGTCTCTTAATGTGCACGGGTATCTCGCGCACATAGATCATAAAGGTTTCCATGTCGGTTATTGTAAGGTCTAAGATTAAGTATGTTTTCATTCAGATATCTCAAAATTTCACATTAAATCTAAACCAGAACAGGCCTCTCTTAAGAATGTTACTTCTCTATTTTAGCGCCTGGTTATGCATTTATACTCGCTAATCGAATATTGGTTTAAAGAAACTGCGGCCGTAACTACGAATACACCTAGTATCTTAGGAGGGTTAACGATAGGTTCTTATTTGTACAATCCATGTTAGGCACCCGTGTTATTATTGTTTTACTGGCGTCTTTTTGTCCGGAGTTAGTGTACTCTTTGCTAAACCATCAGCAAGGGCTTTTGACTTGGGGTTATTTTTGTCTCTAGAACAGGTAAAATCCCACCTCAACACATCATGTGAAGCAATACGTTAAAGTATGATTACTAATATAGCGATACAGTTGGCGATGCAGCCTAAAGAGTTTGTATGACGCAGTGCGTGGATTTTATTGTAGTAGGTTCAGGTATGGCCGGAGCATCTATTGCTTATGAACTGTCAGAGCGCGGTGCGACAGTAACGGTATTGGAGGCCGAGGAGTATGCTGGGTACCATACAACTGGGCGTTCGGCGGCCTTCTATATGGTGGGGTATGGTAATGATGTCGTTCGAAGTATTACAGTAAGTAGTGAAGACTTTTATAACAATCCACCTGCAGGTTTTTGTGATTACCCCTTATTAAAACCTCTTGGTGCGATGTATATTGCAAAACCAGAGCAGTTAGCTCAGCTCACCGATGTCCATCATCGGGTAAACCAAGTGTTGGATAATGTTGCCTTGGTGGATGAAGCGTTTGTTTACGATAAAGTTCCTGAGTTAAAGCCAGGTATCGATGCAGGGTTTTGGGAGCCTAATTCCCGAGAAATTGATGTTGCGAGTTTGCTGGAAGGGTATATAAAGTTTGCGAAGCGTGCTGGCGTAGAATTTATTTATAACGCCGGGGTTGTTGGTTTGCAACGTGAAGAAGATGTGTGGCGAGTGGATACCGTGCAGGGCGAATATATGGGGAGAAACATTGTGAACGCTGCGGGAGCCTGGGGAGATAAGCTCTGTGCTATGGCAGACGCACAACCGGTGGGTTTGGAGCCTAAAAAGCGTACGGTATGTATTGCTAAAGCTCCCGAAGACCTGGATGTTCATCGATGGCCTTTAACCATCGATATCGATGAAACGTTCTATTTTAAGCCAGAGTCTGGCAATATTCTGATCACGCCTGCGGATGAAACACCTTCAGAGCCCATGGATGCATACCCTGAGGACATTGATGTGGCAATTGGTGTAGCCCGATTTGAAGAGGCAATGAATGTAAAAGTAACAACGTTAAAACGACAATGGGCGGGTTTGCGAACCTTTGTACCAGATCGCTCACCTGTTGTGGGTTATGACACATCGGTGAAAGGTTTTTTTTGGTTAGCAGGCCAGGGTGGTTATGGAATTCAAATGGCACCGGCGCTTGCTAAATTGGCCGCGTCGCTTGCACTTGGTGGCGACGTTCCAGAATTTATGAAAAAATACGGTGTTAATGCCGATGCAATTAGCCCCGCACGCTATCAGTTATTAAAATAAGTCAGTTATTAAAATAAGATTGAGGTAAAACATGGCAGGTTCATTACAAGACCAACTGCTAAAAGCAGGTTTGAGTAACAAACAAAAAGCGAATGACGCAAAAACACAGAAACATAAGCAGTCAAAAAAGCAGCGTAAGAGTAATGATGTGTTTGTTGATCAGAATAAAGCAGAAGCAGAAAAGGTACGTCAGGAAAAGTTAGCGCGAGATAAACAGCTGAATAAAGAAAAAAAGCAGGAAGCTGAAGCGAAAGCGGTACAAGCTCAAATTAAGGATATGATAGAGCAAGCAAAAGTAGCAAAAGGTGACGGTGATATTGCCTATAATTTTGTTCACAACAAAAAAGTGAAAAAACTGTATTTGAAAGAAGATGCTTCTCAGGGATTGAGTAAGGGTCAGCTTGCAATAGTGTTTATTGAGGATAACTATCAGTTAGTGCCTACGGCAGTTGCAGAGAAAATCCGTCAACGTGATGAGCAATGTGTAATTGTGTGTAATGAAAATGCGACTGAGGTTGATGATGATGACCCGTATGCAGACTTCCAAGTTCCTGACGACCTAATGTGGTAAGGAATGCTTTTTTCGACAGTTTATTTTGGTAGGCTAATGATATTAGGTGGCGAGATAAACGGGAGCTTCTAAACTTAAGGAATTACGTCCTTTTGGTGTAGCTCTCTATGAAGAAATTATTGTTGGTTGAAGATAGTGCTGTTGTTATTAAAGTAATCAGGCACATGTGTAAAGGTCAGGATGACCTGCAATTTGACATTGCGAAATCTTTTGCTGAAGCCAGGGCTTTCATAGAAAGCAATGGCAGTGATGCTTATCGTACGGCTGTCGTAGATTTAAACCTCCCTGACGCCCCGAACGGGGAGGTGGTAGATTATACACTTAGCTTATCCATTCCAACCATCGTATTAACGGGCAGTTATGATGATCATTTACGTGATCAAATGCTTGAAAAGCCCATTGTTGATTATGTGATTAAAGAAAGCCGCTTTTCGTACGAATATGTTTTGAAGCTAATTCGACGTCTGGAAAAGAACCGTAGTCTTAAAGTGCTTGTTGTGGATGATTCGCCAACATCCAGAAAGTTTGTACGAGTGATGTTAGAGGTGCATCAGTATATTGCGCTGGAAGCTGAAAATGGAGAGCAAGCACTGAATATGTTAAATCAAGATCCGTCTATAAAGATGGCTATTATTGATTACAACATGCCAGTGATGAATGGGTTTGAGTTAATCAAGAATATACGTCGTGATGTGACGAAGAATAACCTTATTTTAATTGGCTTATCCGCTCATGGTACAAAAGGTATGTCGGCAAAATTCATTAAAAATGGCGCCAATGATTTTCTTGCCAAGCCGTTTAGTCATGAAGAATTCTATTGTCGAATGATGCATAACATTGAAGCTATCGAACTACTAGAGTCCATTGAACATGCAGCCTATCATGACTATTTAACAGGCGTGCATAATCGACGTTACTTCTATGATCAGGCAGAGTTGATGTTGGCTGATGCTCAGAAAAAAGGCGTACCGGTGTGTGTTGCGTTATTGGATGTAGACTATTTTAAGGCAATTAATGACGAGTTTGGCCACGAGGCGGGGGATCTTGCGTTAATTGAGGTTTCAAGGTTAATTGAGAAAGCATTTGGTCGTTTTTTGTTTGCTCGGGTTGGAGGGGAGGAATTTGCGGTATTGATGAGTGGCCTTAGCCTTGAAAAAGCGGAATTATTAGCAGAAAATTTTCGTGATATTGTGGAGGATAGTATTATCATGTTGGGAGGAGCTAGCACCAGCCTGACGATGTCTATCGGGTTGGTAGTTGACCAACAGCACTCACTCGATGAGCTAGTGAATGAGGCGGATAAACTGTTGTATATGGCTAAAGATTTGGGGCGTAACCGCGTTGAGGTCTCAGCCTGTTAGCTAGGTCAAACCTTTGATAAATTCCTAAATGATACCTTGCTCGCAGAGATTGCTTCTGGCACATTGATGTCTTGGTTATGATATGAGCAGTCAGCTCTATGGATGGCAACCTGATGGCATTAGAAAAACAAATACAGCAATGGGAGCACATACTCGCAGGGTTTCCTTATAGTGTCTATATCGGTGATATGGACAGCCGAAAAGTGATCGTTTTTCCACAGAATTCAGCATCAGGGCCATCCTATCAGCACAACACATCAAAGGTTTCAGTAATTTCCTTCGAACAATGGTATTTGGCTTTTTCTGAGGAAGAGCTGGGGCAGTTGCGAAAAGACATTGTTGGTGTTGTACAAGGTGGCGTGCCAAGCGTTGCTTCAACCGATACTTCACATGGGGTGTCTACAGCATTAGAACGTGTTTATCGAATGAGTGATCGATATGGTGACTGGGGGTATTACCATCATTGTATAAAACGGTATTTTGGTAAGGCGATGGTCGGATTAAATAATGACAATTGTTTTATCGGTGTTGTCAGAGAGGTGTCTGATGCTTTTCAGCAAGGTTGTCAGTTACGTGATAGTGAAGAACGATACCGTTTGTTGGCAACTAATTCAAAAGATCTCATTTGGACAACAGATACGCATTTTAACCTTACTTATATCAGCCCTTCAGTCACGGCGGTGACAGGTTATTGCTTTGAAGATATGTTGTTTTCGCAACAACCCGCATTTTTCTCTTCTGAGACCAATGAGAAAATACATGATGTATTTAAAGAATATTTTCACCTTCAGTCGCTGGATGATATGCCTGTATGCCCGGTGACACAATTTCATGTATTAGAGCGCAAATTGCAATGCGCGGATGGTCGTGAGTTAGATGTTGAGATGCAGTTGTCTGTATTATATGACGATGCTGGAGGAATAAAGGGGACGTTAGGTGTAGCTAGAAATGTTACTGAGAGAACGGAAATAGAAAAAGAGCAGCGGCTGTTATCGACGGCGTTTGAGGCAAGTGGCGAGGCTATTTTTATTACTGACGATAGCGGCGTGCTAATGCGTGCTAATGAGGCTTTTTATTCCACTACGGGATATCAGTCTGACCAGGTTATGGGGCGATACTGTGGTTTTTTATGGCCTCAACCTCAAGATCGATTGCTGTTTTTATCAGTGAAAGAGGCGATTGAAACCAATAACTTGTGGCGTGGTGAGTGTGATTATGCGACAGATGAAGGCACGTTAAGGCCAAGTTATTTGAGCTTTAGTGCTACCCGTGACAAGAATAATGATGTGACACATTATGTGGGGATTTTTCTTGATGCTGCTGATAAAAAATCCAGCGAAGAAAAGATTCGCCGATTAGCATATTTTGATGCATTAACCGGAATTCCTAATCGTAGTTTGTTTAACGAAAGGTTAGAAAATACTATCCAATTTGCAGAGCTAGAAAATTCTTCTGCTGCCGTGTTATTTTTGGACCTGGATCGTTTTAAGCCGGTGAATGACTCTCTTGGTCACGCTGCGGGAGACCAGCTATTGAAATGTGTAGCGGCCCGCTTACAAGAAAGTATTAGGGAGGAAGATACCGTTGCAAGGATGGGAGGGGATGAATTTGCAATAGTGCTTGCCAATCTAGCGAGTGTTGAAGCTGCTGAAGACATTGTGATCCAGACCGCGACACGCATTATAGCTCGATTTGTTCAACCCTTTCTTATTGAGGGGCGTGAGGTGTTTACGTCTGCGAGTGTAGGTGTCGCGGTATTTCCTTGTGATGGCACGGCGGGAGATGAATTGCTACGTAATGCAGATATGGCAATGTACTCTGCCAAAAAGCTTGGGAAAAATAATTACCAGTTTTATGATCAGGTAATGAATGCACAGGCTGTGGAGCGCCTCTTTATTGAAAATGCGATGCGAAAGGCCCTGACAAATGAAGAGTTCCGTTTGTACTTTCAGCCACAGTATCAGGTTTCAAATGGGGTTATGTCCGGTGTTGAGGTATTGCTTCGTTGGCAGCATCCAAAATTTGGCACGCTGTCTCCTGCACAGTTTATTGAATTGGCGGAAGAGAGTGATTTGATAACCCCTATCGGTGAGTGGGTGTTTGAGACGGTATGTAAAAAAATCAAGCAATGGCAAGCGGATGGTATGTTACCTCCTAGAATCTCAATCAATGTGTCCGTTGCACAGTTTAAACGCAGGCATTTTGCTGATTGGGCGTTATCTATCATGGAGCGCTATGGCACACCGGCAAACCTGCTTGAAATGGAAATAACCGAATCAGTGTTGATGGAGGATGTAGAACATACACTTGATGTTTTAAAGACGTTTAAATCGGCAGGGCTGCGAATTGCGGTAGATGACTTTGGTACAGGTTACTCATCGTTGAGTTATTTAAAGAAGTTCCCTATCGATACATTAAAGATTGACCGGGAGTTTGTGAAGGATATCGATACGGATAAAAGTGGAGCGGAGTTAACCTTGGCCGTAATTGCCATAGCTAAAAGTCTTGGGCTGGGTGTTATTGCAGAAGGAGTGGAAACGCAGGAGCAATTGAGTTTTCTTGGTAAGCATAAGTGCGATGAAGTGCAGGGTTTCTATCTTAACCCCGCACTTACTGAGAGTGACCTTTTGGAGTTGATGGCTTGTGAAGTGGAGAGCTAGTTGACCCCAGTGTGCCCGAATCCACCTTCACCACGGTCACTTTCACCAAATTCGTTAACAACAGTAAATTCCGCTTGAACAACTGGAAGGAAAACCATTTGAGCAATTCGGTCGCCTGAGTTTATTTCGAATGTTGTAAGGCCCCGGTTCCAGCAAGAGATAAAGAGTTGCCCTTGATAGTCGGAATCAATGAGTCCCACTAAGTTCCCTAAAACAATACCGTGCTTATGGCCAAGCCCTGACCTTGGAAGGATAGTTGCTGCCAAGTTTTGATCGGCAATATGTATTGCAATACCTGTAGGGATTAACTCAGTTTGGCCTGGCTTTAAGGTAACGGTCGAATCTATGCATGCTCTAAGGTCTACACCAGCAGAGCCGTCGGTTGCATAAGAAGGAAGGGGGATTTCATTTCCGATTCGTGGGTCTAGAATCTTGAGTTCTACTTGTTTCATTTTGTACTCTGTTTAGCTAAGCCTGGGGCTAAGCATGATACCCTAAACGCCAAATACTTTGGAGCTTATTAATCCCAGATTCCAAAAATCGATTTAAACCCACCGTCAAATAGGCTCTTTCTTTTCTCAACTTCTAAAGGTACACGAGGGTCATCATTTGTTGTAGGAAGGGCGCCTGATTCGGTTGTAGGGGAGGTTGTGGGTTCGATCGGAGCGTCGGTTGGTTCTCCCTGGGTTTCCTCTGGCTGTTCCTGACTCTCCGTTTGGTAGTTACGTTCTTGCTCTTGTATGTAGGCCATGTCTTGAAGGCGAGCGATAGAAAATAAGGTGTTAGCTTGTAAGTTTCTTACATGCTGCTGGTGTTGTGCAATGATATTTCTTGCTATGAATTTTAGGTAAGCACGATGATGGAGTATGGCTCTTAGGGACTTTTCCTGTAGCTGATTAAGGCGTTGATCCAACTCTGCTATTCTTGTTTTGAATTCATCGTAGCGTTCTAAATGTGTGCCGCGAGCAGCGATAACACGTTGAATACGTTGTTCCAATAATTCCAGTTGACCTTCAATAAACACCTTGTCTTTGGTTCTTTCCCAGCGGCGTTCGATGGCGGTTTCATTAAGGTCCCACATCAGTACACCCTTGATAACACGAAAACGATCTCGTTCAGCATCATAATCCGGCACATTGGGTAATTTCTCTAAATTGGCTTCTAACGAGTTCAGTCGCTCGAGTAAGTCTGCCTGACTGTCGGTGGCTGTAATAGTAAGGTCGTTTTTAGCAATGGCAGTATTAAGGCGTTGCGTGAAATCTACGAGTTTTTCGGTTCCTTCGAGAAGCAGTTTTCGAGCATCTTTTACTGCTTTTTCGGCTTTTGGAGATAACGTGTTGAGACGATTAATATTGCTCTTAATCATTTCATCGAACACGGGCAATTCTCTCTGCCAATGATTAAGCAGTTGCTTTAGTCGCTGGAGCTCACGGTAGTTGCGAAAACTTTCTTGGAATTCGTGGCTTGCATAAAATTGATACAGATAACTTGAAAGCTCAGTCATAGGCAAATTAAACCGGCTAACTTCATCTAATGGGTCAAATGAGAATGAGACGGGAGGTGTTAAGCTGTTAATCCAATCAGATTCATTGATGGTTTGCTGTAGGCCATTGAGTCGCTCAAATTCATCGTGGTAATAGTCGTTGGCAGCACGATAACCGTTTAGAGCATCCTGAAGGGCGCCTGCTTTTTCGTAAACCAGCGGTAGATTGAGTAAAACTTCTTGAACTGCGGGGTCTGAAGGGTTTCTTGAACTGAGTTCTTGCCATGGGGCAAGGGCTCCCACGGGGTCGTCATTTCGCAAAAAACTCCACCCTAATCCAAGCAGTGCAGTGTTAGCCGATGGGCCGTCGAGTTGTATTGATTCAAAGGATTTACGGGCTTTTGCCCAATCTTCACTTTTTAGATGGCTGCTTCCAAGTGCTAGGGCTGCTCTATCTTTTAGGGCTGCTGTTAGACTGTTTTTCCCGCGAGAGCGTGCTTTAAGCACTTCATGAAATAACGCTTTTGCTTTTTCAGGGTTGTCCAAAGCGTTATGTGCAGATGCTAGGTTAAATTTGGCAAATTGGGAAAAGCCCTTTTTACTTTTAATCTTGTTAAGGTGCACTAACGCTTCTTTTAGGTCACCTTTAGCGATAAAACTCTGGGCGAGTAGAAGTTTAATGTCATTCTTTAATGAGGAACTAGGTTTCTTTATGTGAGACTGAAGGATGTTGATCGTCTTGTCATAGCCTCCACGTTTATAATAAACCTCACTTAAATGGTACCAAACTCTGTTTCGTACGGACTTTGCGGTGGCAGATTTAAGTAGGCTGTTAAAAATGCTTTCAGCCTCATCTAGCATGCCGTAGCCCACATAGAGAGAGCCGAGAAGTACCTGCGTTTGCGCTTGATGATGGTTAAGAAGACCTCTCTTCTCAGCAATCATTGCTTTCGATATAGAGGTGAAGTACTTTTCTTGGTAGTAGTCAAAGAGGAACTCACCATAGGCGAGGTCTTTCACTGGGTGGGGTTTGTCTAGGCGAACAGATATCTTTTCTGCTTTTGCTGATGCAATAGAAGGGACGAACACAAGTGATAGTAAGACGAGCATAAGGGCTCGAAACGTTAGCTTGTGCGACGTTCTAAACAATAGCAATAAGGCTGATGCTTTTACTTGAAACACTAGAAGCATTAATCCCACTCTTTAAGCTGGAAGAGGGGTTGTTGGCGTAGGGTGTCACC
>CAJXXT010000124.1 GCA_913063495.1 uncultured Gammaproteobacteria bacterium
ATAGAAAATATTCAGCACTTTGGTAAAACCATGGGTGGTGCTGAAACCGTAAAGTTAGAGCAAAATTACCGTTCAACAGCAATTATTCTTAGTGCTGCCAATGCGGTTATCAACCGAAATAGCGACCGTTTGGGTAAAGAGTTATGGACCAACGGTGAAGACGGCGAACCGATTACGTTGTATGCAGGGTTTAATGAGGTTGATGAAGCACGGTTTATCAGTGACCGAATTGAGTCGGCATTATTAAATAAAGCATTGCATAATGGCTTACAACGTAAAGATATTGCCATTTTATACCGCTCAAATGCCCAATCTCGTGTAATAGAAGAGGCATTGTTGCGCTCAGCAATCCCTTATCGTATTTATGGTGGGCATCGATTCTTTGAGCGTGCAGAAATTAAAAATGCCCTGTGTTATTTGCGTTTGTTATGCCACCGGGATGATGATGCCGCTTTTGAGCGTGTGGTAAATGTACCCGCTCGAAGTTTAGGTGATAAGTCTGTCGAGAAAATTCGAGAGACTGCCCGGGCAATGAATCACTCCATGTGGGAAGCAGCGCTGTATTTAGTGAATCAAAAAGCACTACCTGCTCGGTCATTAAATGCATTACGTGGTTTTCTTGGGCTAGTTGAAATCCTTTCGCAAGAAACCTTAGATCTTAGTTTGGCAGAACAAGCTGAGATTGTGGTAGAGCGAAGTGGCTTGATGGATATGCACAAAAATGAGAAGGGAGAAAAATCCCAAGCTCGTGTTGAGAACCTGCAAGAATTGGTTACTGCGGTAAGGCAGTTTGAAATTGAGGGGGAATTGGCACCAACACTGGCCAATTTCTTAGACCATGCTGCGTTGGAGTCTGGCGATAAACAGTCAGAAGATGCGGATAATGCAGTGCAGTTAATGACGCTGCATTCGGCTAAAGGTTTGGAGTTCCCCGTGGTGTTTTTGTGTGGGTTGGAAGAGGGTATGTTTCCTTCAGCACAGTCAAAAGATGAACCGGATCGTTTAGCGGAAGAGCGTCGTTTGTGTTACGTGGGTATTACCCGTGCAATGAAAAAACTGTATTTGAGTTATGCAGAAAGTCGTCGTTTATATGGCACTGAAAAACTCAATGGACCATCACGTTTTCTTCGAGAAATTCCACCGAATTTGTTAGAAGAAGTGCGGATTAAATCTATCGTGACCAGGCCAGTGGCGTCTAATAATACAGGCGGAGGTGGTTATCGATCTTCGGGCTCAAATGCTAGTGGCAATGTCAGTGGTAATAGTGCAAAAATTCCTCGCAGAACACGTTTGCGTGAAGATTTGGCGGATGCCCCTTATCGGTTAGGGCAACGGGTACGGCATAAGAAATTCGGTGACGGTGTTGTATTGGATTGTACGGGTACGGGATCAAATGCGCAGATACATATTAATTTTGCTGATGTGGGTGAAAAGCGGTTAGTTATGCAGTATGCGAAGTTGGAAGAGATTTAGATAAAATTTAAGTTTAAGTTTAAAAATAAGGGTCAAACAATGATAAAAAAAATAGCCGCGCTGTGTTTATCCATCGCCATGTTAACTACCGTAGGTTGTGGAGAAGAAAAAACATCAACTTCACAAGCGGGTGCAGAAAAAGCCGAAGTAAAAACTTTTAACTGGAGACTGGTAACAACTTGGCCAAAGAATTTTCCAGGGTTAGGCTCAGCTCCAGAAAACTTCGCCAAAGCAGTTACTGAAATGAGCGGTGGTCGGCTTACGGTAAAGGTTTACGGTGCCAATGAATTAGTGCCTGCGATGGAAGTGTTTGACACCGTCGCACGAGGTGCCGCTGAAATGGGGCATGGTGCTGCTTATTACTGGAAAGGTAAAACTTCTGCCAGTCAGTTTTTTACCGCAGTACCTTTTGGTTTGAACGCTCAAGAAATGAATGGCTGGTTGCACTACGGTGGTGGGCTGAAACTTTGGCAGGAACTCTACAGCGATTTTAATCTAATCCCTTTTGCTGGCGGTAGTACCGGTGTTCAAATGGCTGGGTGGTTTAATAAAGAAATTAAGACCGTTGACGATCTGAAAGGATTAAAAATGCGTATCCCCGGTTTAGCGGGAGAAGTCTTACAGCGAGTTGGTGGCATTCCAGTGACATTGCCAGGTGGTGAGTTATTTACCGCATTACAAACGGGATCTATCGATGCAACTGAATGGGTTGGCCCATACAATGATCTAACGTTTGGATTACACAAAGCGGCAAAATATTATTACTATCCTGGCTGGCATGAGCCTGGTGCAATGTTAGAGTTTATTGTTAACCAGGATGCTTGGAATTCATTACCTAAAGATCTACAAGCTATCGTGACTCACGCAACACGATCGATGAATCAAGATATGTTGGATGAATATACGGCTCGAAATAATGCAGCATTAAAAGAACTAATAGAAGTTCATGGGGTAAAGGTTCAAAAATTACCGGATGAAGTGTTGTTAGCACTTAAAAATGCATCAGAAGAGGTTATTGCAGAAGTAATTGCTAAGGATGAGAATGCAAAGAAGGTTTATGACTCCTTTAAAGCATTTAGCGACGATGTAAGACCCTATACAGCGATTTCTGAAAAGGCATTTATTGAAGCGAGAGATTTGTAGAGGAGAGGTTAAGAAACTTACTACTCCGATAAGCTTTAAATCTAGCTTTGAGCGCGGTTATGTGAAACCTTATTTCAGAAATATCTGAGGCATGGACGCCGAAGAAAGCTTATACGGATGTACTTGCTGCGGTTTCTGAAATAAGGTTTCACATAACCGCGCGGATCTTCGAGATCCGCTGTATGTCTTACCCCTCCAAACACCTACCCTTTAGGGATCGGCCGAGTCCTCTTATCATCATTAATCGCCACAAAGGTAAACCTACCTTCCGTCACCTTCCTCACTTCTTGCGTTTTATGATGCTTCGCCCACACCTCAATATTTAGCGATATTGAACTACGTCCAATATCCAACACATCACAATAACAGCTCACCACCGAGCCTATAGCCACCGGCGACAAAAAAACCATCGAATCAATGGCCACTGTCGCAACACGCCCCTCAGCAATACGATTTGCTGTCACCGCCCCTGCCAAATCCATTTGAGACACCAACCAACCGCCAAAAATATCCCCATTAAAGTTCGCATCTCTAGGCATAGCAATGGTTTGTAACGCCAAATCACCTTTGGGTTGGACGATCTCTTCGTGTTCTTCATTCATAATACGGCCTCAAATTGCGTGCAAGGGAATGTGTGCAAGTAGCAACCAGTGTAGACGACAAAAATAGAATACAAACCCTAATTAAGCCCTTGTTTTAACCATATAAGCTAACCATAAACAACAGTAGGTAACCAAGTTGCTAACGCAGGCCAAATCGCCAAAATAATCATCATCAAAATCTGAATTAAAATAAACGGAATAACCCCACGATAAATCGTCGACGTTGCAATGCTCTCAGGCGCAACCCCCCGCAAATAAAACAACGCAAATCCAAAGGGGGGGGTTAAAAAGGAAGTCTGCAAATTAAGCGCAATCATTACCCCTAACCACACAGGGTCAAGTCCCATCGCCAATAACACTGGCCCCACAATAGGAACCACTACAAAAGTGATTTCAATAAAATCGAGAATAAACCCCAATAGAAAGATTACCACCATCACCAATAATGTGGCGCCAATGACACCACCCGGCATAGCATCAAACAATGAACGAATTAGCTCATCACCACCATAACCTCGAAATACCAAAGAAAACACCGAAGCGCCAATCAAGATAGCAAACACCATACAGGTGACTTTGGTTGTGGAAGTGACAATATCCATCATTTTACTGATATTGAGCTGACGTTGAAGCAACGCTAATAATGTTGCACCAATGGCACCCACTGCAGCGGCCTCTGTGGGCGTCGCATTGCCCGATAAGATAGAACCTAGAACAGCACCAATGAGTAAAATGGGAGGTAATAAGCCTTTAATAATTGATAGCCAAACGCCTTGCTCTGCGTCTTCTGGATCAGGAGTATAAGGTGGAGCAGATTGAGGTTGGAAAAAAGCTTTACCAACAACATACGCCGCGTAAAGCACCACTAACAATAAACCAGGGATTAATGAACCCACAAACAGGTCACCCACCGAGACGGTTTTTGTCGAAAAAATACCCTGACTTAACTGGGCTTGTTGGTAGGCATTGGATAACACATCGCCCAGTAACACTAAAGCAATAGAGGGAGGAATAATCTGCCCCAAAGTCCCCGTGGCACAAATAACACCGGTTGCTAGTTCAGGGTCATATTGACGTTTTATCATCGTAGGTAACGCCATCAAACCCATCGTAACAACCGTAGCGCCAACAATTCCAGTGCTCGCCGCTAATAACATACCGACCAATACAACTGAGATGCCTAGGCCACCAGGAAACCTGCCAAATAACTTGGACATAGAATCCAGAAGGTTCTCAGCGATTTTAGATTTCTCTAAAATAACCCCCATCAAAATAAATAAAGGCACTGCCAGCAAGGTTTGATTTGTCATTATACCGTACAGGCGATTAGGCAAGGCCTGGGTGATACTGAAATCAAAAATACCAACCGCATCACCGCCAAATGCAAATAACAGAGCAACACCAGCGAGTGTAAATGCCACAGGATAACCCAGCATTAGTACAAGGCAGACCGCCGCAAACATAAACAAAGGGATAAATTCGATCATTTATACATCCCCCTGTGTCGTTTCTGTTTGAAGGTTTGGATAGTACCCCAGTAAAAAACCGGCGTTTTTAGCAATTTCAAGAATACCCTGAAAAATCAAAATAACCGCCATGGTAGGTATTAATGTTTTGAGTAACCACACGTAAGGAAGCCCTTGCGCCTCCTGGGACTTCTCCTTAATACGCCAAGCAAAATCAACATAATCGAGGCTGGTATATAAAATGAAACCAGCAACCGGTAGTAGTAGTGCTAGAGAGCCAAATATATCGACATAAGCTTTGGTTCTTGGGGAGAACTGGCGATAAAACACATCCACTCTTACATGTTCATTGTGTTTTAACGTGTAACCGCTAGCGAGCATAAATAGAGTGGCATGAAGGTAAATAACCGATTCTTGCAGGGAAATCGAGCTGAATTGATATCCAAAAATGGGCAAATACGCTGCTTCAAATCCATATCGCATAATAACCACCACAACGGTGATCAACATAAGTAATAGTGAAAGCAACGCCGCAGAGCGTCCGATTGCTTCAGTGACAAGTTCAAACTTGTCTAAAATAGTCTTATAATTCATTGGGTTATCTTATTGTTTAGTATGGCGTGCCGGCCATTATATCCTAGCCTTATCTTTAGATCTAACAACAGTCGTCACCTTCATATTCGTGTCACATTCCTGTCACTTCGTTGTAACAAAGCCTACCTATAGTAAGCCTCATGGACAGGTGAGGTATCCACCTTGCCTACAAATTTAACTATTACATGAGGGGAAACCCATGAAAATCAAAAAGATCATAGCGTCAGTGGCACTAACAGCAAGTGCTGCAATGGGTTCATCCATGATATGTGCAGAAGCAAAAGTGGATGCAGCATTACCGACATACGTTAAAACAACGGGAATCTCTGGTAACTTATCCAGTGTAGGTTCAGACACATTGGCAAATTTGATGACGTTTTGGGCAGAAGAGTTTAAAAAACAATACCCTAACGTTGCGGTTCAAATTCAAGCGGCCGGTTCTTCCACTGCGCCTCCAGCATTAACAGAGGGTACATCAAACTTCGGACCAATGAGCCGAAAGATGAAAGATAAAGAACTAGAAGCGTTTGAAAAAAAGTACGGTTATAAACCAACAGCGGTTCCTGTAGCGATTGATGCGCTTGCTGTTTACGTGAATAAAGATAACCCAGTAAAAGGGTTGAGCATTGCAGATGTTGATGCCGTTTTTTCTTCTACGCTCAAGTGTGGTGCGGATAAGAGCATTGAAAACTGGGGTGGACTTGGGCTTAAGGGTGCTTGGGCTGGTCGAGATATTCAGATTTTTGGTCGTAATTCAGTATCGGGAACCTATGGATACTTTAAGAAAAAAGGTCTGTGTAAAGGCGACTATAAGAACAGTGTAAATGAACAACCAGGTTCAGCATCGGTGGTTCAATCAGTAGCAACCTCCGTAAATGGTATCGGGTATTCAGGCATTGGTTACATGACATCGAGTGTACGAGCAGTGCCATTAACCAAGAAAGCTGGCGGTAAGTTTGTTAGTGCATCGCCGGAGACTGCGCTTAATGGAAGTTACCCACTAGCACGAGCGCTTTATGTTTATGTTAACAAAGCACCGAATAAAGCTATTGCGCCTTTAGAGCGAGAGTTTGTGAAAATGGTACTTTCAAAAGTGGGCCAAGAGATTGTGGTGAAGGATGGTTACATTCCAGTTCCAGCGAAAATGGTTGCTAAGACATTAAGTAGCCTTGGAATTGAACAACGTATCGCCGCTAAATAGTCTAGTGCGATAAGAAAAATTAAAAGGCAGGGCCACGAAAATGTGTAGCTCTGTTTTTTGACGTGTGTACTGTCAGTTAAAAATATCAATTTGAATGCCGGTTAACGTAGTAAGAGAACGATGATGGAAAATACTTTTGAACAGAGGTTTGGTATATCGGAGTCATCAATGTCCCGATTACGAAAAATCCGAAAAGCAAAAGATACAGCGGCAACGGTCGGTATTACCATCGGTGGTCTGAGTGTTGTATTTTCAATATGTTTAATTTTTTTCTACTTGTTATATGAAGTTATGCCATTGTTGATGCCTGCAAGCATTCATAATGAATCAAGTTTGGAATCAGCGATTGCCTCAGGAACCCTATATTCAGTGATGGAAGAACAATCCCAAATAGGGATTGCAGTAAATACCAATGGCAGTGTTGAGTTCTATTCTTCTCATACCGGTAATATGTTATTAGCTGAGAAACCGTTACCCGAAAATATTACTGTTGCTGTTAGCGAGGCTCCGAGTAAACGACTGCTTGGACTAGGAACGGAGTCAGGGTCGGTTTTATTGATAAAGCATGAATATCGCTCAACTTATGATGAAAATATCCAACGTACCATTCACCCTTCAATTTCTTATCCATTTGGTGAAGATGCCATTAAAATACTCGATAAAGGTTCGATTGCTGGATTAGCGTTTCGAGATGATGATTCAGGATTATCGATTGTGGTGTTAAGTGAAAATAATCAGGTATATCTAAAACGCTTTGAAAAGATAGAAAATTTCTTGTCGGAAGGAATAGAACTAGAGGAGCAAGACACGGTTCGACTACCCGTGCCATCAGAGAAAGTGAACAATATATTACTAAGCTCTGATCAACGCTGGTTATTTTTAGTAGAAGCCAACAAACAGGTGGAGGTCTTTGATCTGAGTAAGAGTATTGACACTATGCGGGTCGGGGTTGTGCCTGTTGTTGATAACAGTGCTAGTGCTGATACTCGAATTACTACCAGCGGATTTTTACTGGGAGGAATCTCCTTACTGTTGGGAGATAATCAAGGAAATATTAGCCAGTGGTTTATGGTCCGTGACAAAAATGGCCATCGATCATTAGAAAAAATACGAGAATTCTCATTAAGTAACTCTCCCATTACAACAGTCGCAATAGAACATAGACGAAAGGGTTTTGTTGCGGGTGATAAAGTGGGAAATATTGGGCTATTTAATACCACGGCCAATAACGTTGCACTGATTAACGGTATTTCTAAATCTGCGATAGAGTATATCGTAATGTCACCACGGGGTGACAAAATGATTGTTCAATCGATTGGAAAAGCAGGACACCTTTGGAAAATTGATAACGAACATCCCGAAGTATCAATGACGTCGCTGTTGAAAGAAGTGTGGTATGAGAATTACGATGAGCCTGCTTATGTGTGGCAATCATCATCGGCTAGCAACGACTTTGAACCAAAATTCAGTATCATGCCGTTAACCTTTGGCACCATGAAAGCTGCATTTTACGCCATGTTGATAGCGATGCCGTTGGCAATAGGAGGTGCAATATTTACCGCCTATTTTATGGCTCCCGCGTTACGAACCAAAGTAAAACCCACTATCGAATTAATGGAAGCGATGCCAACGGTTATTTTAGGTTTTTTGGCAGGTTTATGGTTGGCACCATTAATAGAAGCGAATCTTCCTGGTGTTGTGTCGTTACTAGTGCTTACGCCAATACTTATTTTACTTGCCGCCTATTTATGGTCTCGATTACCCAGAGAATATCGATTGCGAGTTCCCGTTGGTTGGGAGCCAGTATTACTGATGCCTGTGGTTATTGGTACGGGTGCATTATGTATGGGATCAAGTGGGTTTTTGGAAGATGTATTGTTTGGCGGTGATATGCGTCGATGGTTAACCAATGACTTGGGAGTTGATTTTGATCAGCGTAATTCCATGGTGGTGGGGCTGGCGATGGGGTTTGCCGTTATTCCAACGATATTTTCTATTACTGAAGACGCGATTTTTGCAGTACCCAAAAGCCTAACGTTTGGATCTCTTGCGTTAGGAGCGTCACCGTGGCAAACCTTGGTGCGTGTTATTTTACCAACGGCCAGTCCGGGTATTTTCTCTGCAGTGATGATTGGTTTGGGGCGAGCAGTAGGTGAAACAATGATTGTGTTAATGGCAACGGGTAACACGCCAATTATGGATATGAATATCTTTGAGGGTTTACGTACATTATCGGCAAATATCTCAGTGGAGATGCCTGAGGCAGAAGTGGCGAGTAGTCATTACCGCATTTTATTCTTATCGGGACTGGTGTTGTTTATTTTTACTTTTATTGTAAATACTACCGGTGAAACGGTACGGCAGCGATTACGGGAAAAATATGGATCGTTGTAGAGGTTAAAAATTATCTACTCTGAGGATATATAGGTATTACTCATAAAATACGCTCTAGTAGATCCGCTGAGTAGTTACAGAAAAATCAGCTACATTAGACAGAGCAGTAAAAGCATCATGAAACAAAGTACAAAAGCATGGTTTCGACAAGGTGACCCATGGATCTGGCTAAACGCCGGCGCGGTAACAATCAGCGTTGTCATGGTAACCGGATTACTATTACTAATCGCCGTTCGAGGAATGGGGCACTTTTGGCCTCATGCGATAATTGATGGAACCTATACACCTAAGCAAGGTAATGCGTATCATCTTGTGGGTGAAATGACGGATGAAGAGTGGATATCCGCAAGCCGTTTAAGAGAGTCAGGAGTCGAAGTCGCCGAGAATATTGATGTGATTCAGCGAGTACTGATCAAAACCGGAAATCGTGAAATTTCTGGGTTGGATTTTCGATGGTTGATTGCCGATGAAATAGAAAATATTACTTACCCAGATGACTTATTCACGATTGAACGTCGAGAGTGGGGGAATTATTACGGGGTGATAAAAGCTATTAAAGAAAATGGCATCAAACTGAATACCAACGGTGAACTGTATTCGGTATTACAACAGCGTCTGGATCGCACTTTAGAGCTAGATGATGAGATTAAGGATATAGAAGGTAAAGATATTGGTGCAATCAATTATGGGTTAGAGCGGATTCGTCTTGAGGAGCGGGCTTTAGCATTAAAAGGCGGCATCAGAGCGTTGGATCAAGCACGATTTCAGGCTGAACGTGATGGATTTGATGCGCAATACAATAACTATAAGGAATCTTTGGAAGTGCTTTACAATGAAATATCCAAAGATTCTATTATTGCCGTGAGTATGGATGGAACAGAAACGGAAATAAAACTTTCCAATATTGTTAATGCTTATCGCCCAAATGCAATGAATGTGATGCAAAAAATGGGATTTTATATCACCCAATTTTATGGGTTCTTGTCTGATGATCCAAGAGAAGCCAATACTGAAGGGGGAATATTTCCAGCAATATTTGGTACGGTACTGATGGTGATCTTGATGTCGATTATTGTCACGCCCTTTGGTGTTGTTGCTGCGGTGTATTTGCGGGAATACGCAAAACAAGGTTGGATGACAAAAACAATCCGTATTGCTGTGAATAATTTGGCGGGTGTACCTTCTATTGTATATGGAGTTTTTGGTTTGGGATTTTTTGTTTACTTTCTGGGTGGCTCAATTGATGAACTATTTTATCCTGAATCTTCGCCATCCCCAGTATTTGGAACACCGGGATTATTATGGTCATCCATCACCCTTGCGTTATTAACGGTACCGGTTGTGATTGTTGCAACAGAGGAAGGTTTATCCCGTATTCCAAAGGCGGTACGAGAAGGCAGCTTGGCTTTAGGTGCAACAAAATTTGAAACCCTATGGAATGTTGTCTTGCCTATGTCAACTCCTGCGATGATGACAGGTTTAATTCTTGCAATTGCCCGTGCTGCAGGTGAAGTTGCACCGTTAATGTTGGTGGGTGTGGTAAAGCTTGCCCCTACATTACCGTTAGATGGGAATGCACCTTTTCTTCATTTAGATAGAAAGTTTATGCATTTAGGGTTTCATATTTACGATGTAGGATTTCAAAGCCCTAATGTTGAGGCGTCTCGGCCATTAGTGTATGCAACCGCATTTTTATTGGTGGCGGTTATTGCGAGTTTAAATATTACAGCGGTCATTATTCGAAACAGATTAAGGGAAAGATACCGGTCTTTAGAGACCTGATATGGGTAAATTATTAATGAATTATAAATATTAGTGATTATTAGATAGAGCTAAGAGAAATTTTAGAAAGGGGGGGCAGAAACTATGACGTCAAAAATATCGATATTAAGTACTTCTATACCAATAAAAAAATTACC
This sequence comes from uncultured Gammaproteobacteria bacterium, assembly GCA_913063495.1. GTDB lineage: Bacteria > Pseudomonadota > Gammaproteobacteria > Pseudomonadales > Ketobacteraceae > 42-54-T18. The sequence goes on from CAJXXT010000124.1 coordinate 10,793, forward strand.
ACAGCATCCAAATGAACTTCCTGCAGATGAAATCTGTATGGAAACAAAAGATTTCAACTTGTTTTACGGTGAAAAACAAGCCTTGCATAATGTGAATATGTCCATCGCGAAGAAAAAGGTCACTGCTTTTATCGGTCCAAGCGGGTGTGGTAAATCAACATTGTTACGAAGTTTTAATAGAATGAATGATCTAGTGGATAGTTGTCATACACAGGGCCAAATTTTATTTGAGAAGAACGATATTTTCCATCGTGGCGTTGATGTGACAGATTTGCGTCGACGAGTGGGAATGGTATTCCAAAAGCCGAATCCGTTTCCAAAAACTATTTATGAAAACGTTGCCTATGGGTTACGTATTCAAGGCATTCGTAAAAAACGTATTATTGATGAACGTGTTGAATGGGCGCTAAAAGGCGCCGCATTATGGGATGAAGTAAAAGATCGCCTAAATGAAAACGCCTTAGGTATGTCTGGTGGGCAGCAGCAACGCCTGGTGATTGCAAGAACAATAGCGGTAGAACCTGAAGTCTTGTTATTAGATGAACCCTGCTCCGCGCTTGATCCCATTTCAACACTTAAAGTTGAAGAGTTGATTAATGATTTAAAGGAACGTTATACCATTGTGATTGTTACTCACAATATGCAACAAGCAGCACGTGTGTCAGATTACACAGCGTTTATGTATCTTGGTGATATGGTTGAATATTCTGATACGGATACCATTTTTACAAATCCAGGAAAAAAACAAACAGAAGATTATATTACCGGGCGATACGGTTGATAAGGGGTAACACCAATGAGTAATGATGAGTTTGCACAACATATTTCACGTCAGTTTAATGATGAGTTAGAAGAGGTTCGTAGTCATTTATTGACGATGGGGGGTATGGTTGAGAAACAAGTAGCAGATGCGGTGAGCTCTTTGGTAAATGCAGATAGTGCGTTGGCATTGGATGTATTAACAATCGAGAAAAAAATTAACAGCATGGAATTGGCGATTGATGAGGAGTGTACCCGCGTCATCGCTTTGCGTCAGCCTGCGGCCAGTGACCTACGATTATTAGTCGTGGCGACTAAGGCCAATATCGATTTAGAACGAATGGGAGACGAAGCCAGTAAAATTGCAAAAATGGCGATTAAATTGTCAGAAGATGGCGTGCTTCCAAAGGGATATATTGAAGTGCGGCACATTGGCGCCCATGTATGTACGATGTTGCACGATGCGCTTGATGCGTTTGCTCGATTTGATGCGGATTTGGCACTGCAGGTGGTCCACGAAGATCGTGCTGTGGATATGGAGTATGAATCTGCCATGCGCCAGTTAGTGACTTTTATGATGGAAGATCCACGTTATATCACACGGGTTCTCAATGTGTTGTGGAGCTTGCGAGCCTTGGAACGTATTGGTGATCATGCACGCAACATCGCCGAGCATGTGATTTATTTAGTAAAAGGTCGAGATGTACGCCATCTACCGTTGGATGAGTTATAACTTATCTAACATTTTTTGTCGCTCTAAGGATAAATCTTGAACGCCTTTAGCCTGGTCAATTAGCTGGGGTATTTGATCAATGGGAATGGTGGAAGGGAAGGGGATGTTGCCATCTTCTGGTAATAGCGGGTTTTTACTTTTTGTCTTTTCGCCCAAAGCAGAGGTTTCTGATTTTGGTTCGCGGCCAAAAGCTCTGTCGATGCTGTCCTGTGATAAAGACTGTACAATATTGGCATTAGGATCAACTTTCATCAGAAAGTTTTCAGTATTGGGGTTTGGTTGTTTGGTAAATTGCCATACCCCATCGTTATCTTTCCAGCGATAGTAGGTATTTCGGGCTTCTTGTAATAGTTTGCCTTCAGCATCGGTTGCATTAACTAAGGCTCCATTTTCCGCTGATTTGGCACTGCCCCACTGTATTGAGGCTCCCTCTTCTTTACCTGACAAGACTTCCACAGGCCCTGCAGTTTTCCCTGGCAGGCCAAAAGAGGGCAGGTTCAGGTCTCGCAAGGTCATTAATGGTTGGCCGCTGGATCCTTTTAAGAAGAATGGAGCGGCTAATGCGCCAACAAGTACAAACATCATTAATTTACTGAAAAGCTTCATTTTCTATCCTGGATAGGGGTATATCATTCCAGTATAGGTGAAACTATTATAAAGTGATATTACCCTTGGTGTGTATCAGGCTTTGCAGATAACGAGGAATTAAGTACACTGCTGACATTAATTACGTGTTGACAGTGATGTCATTCACATCAGGCCAGAAGCGTGGCTGATAGAAAATAACTGTTAGGAAAATAATTATGCCTTCTTTTGATGTTGTCTCTGAACTGGATATGCACGAAGTCACCAATGCGGTGGATCAAGCTACACGGGAAGTAAGCAACCGTTTTGATTTTAAAGGGACCAACTCTCGATTTGAACAAAAGGAAGATGTGATTACTCTATATGCTGAGGCAGAGTTTCAATTAAACCAGCTATTGGATATTCTTGAAGCAAAGCTGATTAAACGTGGTGTGGATGTTGCTTGTATGGAAAAAGGTGATCCAGAATCTAATGTCGCTGAAGCAAGACAAACCATAACGTTACGTCAAGGGCTGGAATCGCTTGAGGCTAAGAAATTGGTTAAAATGGTGAAAGAGAAAAAGCTTAAAGTTCAAGCTGCTATTCAAGGCGACAAAGTACGAATTACTGGCAAAAAGCGCGATGATCTACAGTCAGCGATAGCACTGTTTAAAGAAGCCGATTTTGAAATGCCACTGCAGTATAATAATTTTAGGGATTAGTGCTCGTTAGGCATAGAACACGAACTTGAGCTAACTAGCTGACGTGATGGAAAGTGGCAGGTGAAATTGCTGCCTTCGCCAGGGGTGCTTTGGATATCAAGTACCCCTTGATGATGCCTTAATATATGTTTAACAATGGCCAAACCAAGGCCTGTTCCCCCGGTTTTTGCATGACGGCTTGGATCTGCACGATAAAAACGTTCGGTAAGCCGAGGAATGTGAATAGGATCGATACCAACACCATTATCAATAACCGATAAATGTGCACCTTTCGAATTCTGCCACCAGCGAATATCAATTTTTCCATCTTTCGGGGTGTATTTGACAGCATTAAAAATTAGATTTGAAAAAGCGCTGTGTAATTCAGTTACATCACCAAGTAACGTTGTTTGGTTATCAATGGTTAACGTAATATGGTGTTGTTTATCATCGTTAACCCTATCTACATCATGATAAATTTGTTGAAGTAACGCAGTAATGTCTACCGGCTTTAGTGCAGCCTTTGATGCGCCAGTTTCAAGCTTAGATAGTAACAATAAGTCATTTACCAACACCTCCATACGTTCTGTTTGCTGTTGTACCTGTGATAAACCCCGGTGCAATCCAGCATTTTCATCTGGGATTATTAAATCCAAAAATGTTTCAATGTAACCCTTGATAACGGTAAGTGGCGTACGTAATTCATGAGATACATTAGCCACAAAATCTTTTCGCATTTGTTCTAAATGATGAAGGTGAGTAACATCACGAGCGATAAGAATACGGTTCTTTCTACTGTAGTAGGATAACGTAATATGCAGAATGACAGATGTGTTTACGGGTGACGAAATATTAATGCCGTTGCGGTATTCACCACTTTCAAAATAAGAAATAAATTTTGGATCGCGCAATAAGTTGGTAATTACGTGGTTGCGATCAGTGCTGCGTCGTAGGCCGAGGTAATGCTTGGCTGCTTTATTCCACCACTCCAAGGTATTATCGGGGTTGATAAGAACAACCGCATCACGAATGGCATTGGTTGATAGACGAGAAATTTCAATGGTTTTTTTAAGCTTTTTAACTCTTGATTGATGTTTTCTATGATTATGGTAAATATTATCGAGTACTTTCCCCCACAACCCCGATGCCTCTGGTGCATTATCCAATGTAGGATTCTCCAACCAGGTCGCTAGTTCTTTAATATGCAGTAGCAACCAACCAACGTAGAGAAATAATCCGAAAAAAGCGCCTGCCCAAGGCTCATTGATGCTCCACCCCAAGGCGCCACCGGTAATACAGATTAGTAGAAATTTATTTAATTCCCGTTGCCAAAGTTTTCGCACAGCGACGTATTTATCCTTGCTAATAAGTTTTACTGGAAAACCGATAACCAGTGCCTCTTACGGTTTGAACGAGATGTTCAAAATTATGGGGTGTGAGTGCTTTGCGTAAACGTCGAATATGAACATCCACCGTTCTATCTTCAACATAAACATTACCACCCCACACTTGATCGAGTAGCTGGGCTCGTGAATAAGCACGATCTTGATGCGACATAAAAAACTCTAATAACCTGTATTCTGTTGGCCCAACCTCAACGACCTTGTCGTTGGCGGTAACTCGATGGCTGACAGGGTCTAGTTTTAAGCCAACAGATTCTAGGGCCTTTCCTTGAGTACTGCCTGTACGGCGTAATACAGCATTAATACGAGAGATAAGCTCGCGAGTCGAAAAGGGTTTGGTAATATAATCATCGGTACCTGCATCTAACCCTTGAATCTTATTATCTTCTTCACCTTTTGCGGTGAGCATGATGATAGGCGTTTCTGCTGTTGCGTCATCACGCTTTAATCGTCGAGCGAGTTCTATACCACTGGTACCGGGCAGCATCCAATCAAGTAATACAAGGTTGGGACGTTCATCAATGACCAACTCATGGGCGGTTTGGCTATTATCCGCCTCGATCCAAGAGAACCCAGCCAGTTCCAGAGCAACAGAAATCATCTCTCGAATAGCTTCTTCATCATCAACAATCAGTATTTTGTTACCTGTCATTTAGAGACACCTTTGTTTTCACTAGAATCACTACGGACTCCTATTAGAGTGAAAATTTGTTACAGCTATATGACATTCCCATGAAATACTTACGAAGCGCTTATGAAACACCGTTTACGAAATACTATAGTGCAAGAAAATCCCCGCAAATATAACAGCCCCAACCCAGTGGTTATGCAGAAACGCCTTAAAGCATTGTTCAGTATCACGCTCTCGACACTGCCATAACTGCCAACACCACAAACCACAAGCAATCACCAAACTACCAAAATACCAATAACTGAAGTGTAGTTGGTTACCTAATAGCCATAGTGCCAATACAGCCATCAGCTCCAAAATGCCAATAATCATCAAATCTGCCTCACCAAATAAGATGGCAGTAGAGCGAATTCCCACCTTCAGGTCATCTTCTCGATCTACCATGGCATATAGGGTGTCGTAAGCCATTGTCCACAACACGGTTGCACCAAAAATCAGCCATGCAAGAGCAGGAACAGGTCTTTCTGCAGCGGCAAACGCCATCGGGATTGACCAAGCAAAAGCAGCCCCCAGTATAGCCTGTGGAAAATAGGTATAACGTTTCATAAACGGATAAATACAAGCAAGGAATAGCGCGCCTACAGACCATAAAATTGTGGTGAGATTAGTAAATAACACCAATACAAAACACAATAACCCAATAATCGCCGCCACCAGCAATGCTTCCTTGGGGCTGACACGCCCGGTAGCTAGAGGGCGATTCTGAGTGCGTTGCACATCCCCATCAAGATTCCGATCTGCGTAATCGTTAATCACACAACCGCCAGTGCGGGTGAGAAAAACCCCGGTAATAAATATTATAAGGTTTTTCATCGACGGCTGACCGTCAGAAGCAATCCACAGCGCCCAAAGGGTAGGCCAGAGTACTAAATAGATACCAATAGGACGATCTAAACGTCCCAGTTGAATAAAATCCGGTAAACGTCGAAAACGCGAATTAGATAGCTGTAGGTCTTGTAAAGACACGGGTTGATCACCTTTTGGGCAATAGGTCTGTGAATATAGTTATTTAACGGAGTGTATAATGGCTATTCAGGTGATCTAGAAGTTTACGATAAGTGCTTTATGAGTAATCCCCTTTCAGAAACGTCTGCGGCACGGACGCCGCAGTCGAGCACGCATGGATGCGATCTTTTGCGATTTCTGAAAGGG